>NZ_JAQGKL010000252.1 GCF_028290105.1 Methylobacterium sp. | reverse complement strand
GGGGGCGCATCCGCTTCGAGGTGCCGATGCTGTGGACCATCAGCTTCATGGTCACCTTCGTCATCGGCGGAATGACGGGCGTGCTGCTGGCGGTGCCGCCGGCCGACTTCGTGCTGCACAACAGCCTGTTCCTGGTCGCGCACTTCCACAATGTCATCATCGGCGGCGTCGTGTTCGGGCTGTTCGCGGGCATCACCTACTGGTTCCCCAAGGCCTTCGGCTTCAAGCTCGACGAGTTCTGGGGCAAGATGTCGTTCTGGGTCTGGATCACCGGCTTCTGGTTCGCCTTCGCGCCGCTCTACGTGCTCGGCCTGATGGGCGTCACCCGCCGCGTCCAGCATTTCGACGATCCCTCGCTCCAGATCTGGTTCGTCATCGCGGCCTTCGGCGCCTTCCTGATCCTGCTCGGCATCGCCTCCTTCGCGATCACCCTGGTGGTCAGCGTCCTGCGCCGCGAGCAGCTGCGTGACACCACCGGCGACCCGTGGGGCGGCCGGACCCTGGAATGGGCGACCTCGTCGCCACCGCCGGACTACAACTTCGCCTTCACGCCGGTGATCCACGATCACGACGCGTGGTGGGACATGAAGCGCCGCGGCTACGCGCGTCCGCTCCACGGCTTCAAGCCGATCCACATGCCCAAGAACACCGCCACGGGCCTGATCCTCGGCGTGCTGTGCATCGTCTTCGCCTTCGCGATGATCTGGTACATCTGGTGGCTCGCCGCCTTCAGCTTCCTCGTGATCGCGGTGGTCGCGATCGGCCACACCTTCAACTACAACCGCGACTTCTACATCCCGGTCGACGAAGTCGTCCGGACGGAAGGCCAGCGGACGGCCCTGATGGCGGAGCGCGTCTGAGACCATGGCATCCCACACGTCCGCCGCCATGAACGCGTCGACCGGCACAGGGCCGGTCGATTCCACGGCCTTCTACGACGCCGCCGGCGAGCACCATCCGGAAGGGAGCACGATGCTCGGCTTCTGGCTGTACCTGATGAGCGACTGCCTCATCTTCGCGGCACTGTTCGCCACCTATGCGGTGGTCGGGCGCAACTACGCGGCGGGGCCGTCGCCCAAGGACCTGTTCGACCTGCCGCTCGTCGCGCTGAACACCTCGATGCTGCTGTTCTCGTCCATCACCTACGGCTTCGCGATGCTGGAGATGGAGAAGGGGTATCTGGCCCGCTGCCAGCTCTGGCTCGCCGTCACCGGCCTGTTCGGCATCGCGTTCGTGGGCCTTGAACTCTACGAGTTCCAGCACCTCATCCACGAGGGCGCAACGCCCCAGCGCAGCGCCTTCCTGTCGGCCTTCTTCACGCTGGTGGGCACCCACGGCCTGCACGTCACCCTCGGCATCGTCTGGCTCACGACCCTGATGGTGCAGGTGCACCGGCGCGGGCTGGTGCCCGAAAACAAGCGCCGGCTTCTCTGCCTCAGCATGTTCTGGCACTTCCTCGACGTGATCTGGATCGGCGTGTTCACCTTCGTGTACCTGATGGGAGTCCTGCAATGAGCACCGCGTCTAACGCAGGACATACGGCGATGAGCCACGGACACGCGGCGTCCGGACACGACGACGGGCACGGGGACCACGGCGAGAGCCACGGCTCGTTCAAGGGCTACATGACGGGCTTCGTCCTGTCGGTGATCCTGACGGCGATCCCCTTCATCCTGGTGATGGGCGACGTGCTGGGGAACGACCGGCTCACCGGCCTCGTCATCATGGGCTTCGCCGTGGTGCAGATCGTGGTCCACATGGTCTACTTCCTCCACATGAACACGAAGTCCGAGGGCGGCTGGACCATTCTGGCGCTGATCTTCACCCTGACGCTGGTGATCATCACGCTGACCGGCTCCCTCTGGGTCATGTACCACCTCAACACCAACATGATGCCGATGCACATGCACACGCGCTGATGCGCGGACAGGGTCCGGGGCGGGGTCGCTCCGGCATCGCCCTGGCGGCGTTCTGCGCCGCCGGTCTGGTCCTCGTGGCCGCGCTGGCGGCGCTCGGGACCTGGCAGGTGCAGCGCCGGGCCTGGAAGCACGACCTCGTCGCCCGAGTCGAGGCGCGCATCCACGCCGAGCCCGTCGAGGCCCCGGGGCCGGCGACCTGGGACGGGCTGACGCCGGAGGCCGATGCCTACCGGCGGGTCCGCGCCACGGGGCGCTTGCGCCACGAGAGCGAGACCCTGGTCCAAGCGGTCACCGACCTCGGCGCCGGCTTTTGGGTGATGACGCCCCTCGAGCGGACCGACGGCACGACGCTTCTGGTCAATCGCGGCTTCGTCCCCACCGACCGGCGCGATCCCGCGACCCGCTCCGAGGGGCAGGGCGCCGGGCCCGTCACGCTCACCGGCCTCCTGCGCCTCAGCGAACCCGGCGGCGCCTTCCTGCGCACGAACGACGCGGGCACCGGGCGCTGGTATTCCCGTGATGTCGCCGCCATCGCGCAGGCGCGCGGGCTGGCCCGGGCGGCCCCCTACTTCATCGATGCCGATGCGACGCCGAACCCCGGCGGCTGGCCGGTGGGCGGCCTCACCATCGTGTCCTTCCCCGACAACCACCTCGTTTACGCGATCACCTGGTACGTCCTCGCCCTCATGGTCGCGGCTGCGCTCGCCTACACGCTGCGGGATGCCCGATGTGCGGGACGACCCTCGCATTGAAGCGTCTTCGGTCGATGGGTTCGGCCTAGCGCCGGTGCCGCCGAGTGACGAGGCAAGAAGCAGACTTCTCCTCTTGGAAGGAGGGGGAGCACCGTCGAAACAACGGCATCCGTAGCGATCCAGCGGAGTGGATGTCAGGGCGCTGAAACCGGGGCGCCCGACATGGTCAGTCCCGTCGCGGGGTCAGCTCCGCCCGGGAGTGTGACCGTGACCCGCAGCCCGCCCTCGGGCCGGTTCGCCATGGCGATCTCGCCCCCGTGCGCCCGGATCGCGGACCGCGCGATGGCGAGGCCGAGGCCGGTCCCCCCGGTCTCCGCGCTGCGCGACGGCTCCAGCCGGACGAAAGGCGAAAACATCGCCTCGACGCGATCGGCCGGGATGCCCGGACCGTCGTCGTCGATGCGAATCCGGACGCCGCTCTCGCTGCCCTCCAGAACGATCCGCGCGCGGCCGCCGTAGCGCACCGCGTTCTCCACGAGGTTGTCGAGGGCGCGGCGCAGCGCCGTCGCGCGGCCATGAAACGCGAGTTCGGACGGCCCCGTCACGACGACATCCCGGTCGAGCACCCGCTGGTCCTCGGCAAGCGTCCTGACGAGAACGACGAGGTCGAAGGGACCGCGATCCTGGTCCGACGCGTCCGCGTGCGTGAAGGCGAGGGTTGCCTCGACCATGCGCCGCATGGTGGCGAGCGTCCGCACCATCGCGGTGCGCAGGGCCTCGTCCTCGACCATCTCGGCCCGGAGCCACAGCGAGGCAATGGGTGTGCGCAGATCGTGGCTGATCGCGGCCAGCATCCGCGTGCGGTCAGCGACAAATGCCTGCGAGCGCGCCTGCATCCGGTTGAAGGCCGCGATCATGGTCCGCACTTCGCGCGGGCCCCGCTCGGGCAGGGTCGCGACGGCGCCGCCCCGCCCGGCCAGCTCGGCGGCCTGGGCGAGGTCGGTCATCGGCCCGACGATCCCGCGCCGGGCAATCGCGACCACCGCCAGCACGGCGACGACGCTCGCGAGTATCTGGATCAGCCCCATGCGTATCCACGGCGGCGCCTGCAGCGCGAGCGGCGCCTCGGCGTTGAGCCAGCGCCCGTCGTCGAGGCGGACGGAGACGCGCAGGACCTGCGGCTTGTCCGCGAGGCGGTCGGGGCGGAGATCCGGTTCGGCATCCCGCTCGACGAGGGCGATCCGGGCCTGGCTCGCGCCGGCCTTGACGCGCCGGTCGAGGCGGCGGGCGAGCTTCGCCTCGTCGGCGCCCATGGCGCCCTCGGGCACGAAGCTGTCGCCCGCGATGGAGAAGCGGTGGCGCGGCGTGCCATACGCGGCGATCACCCCCGGGACGGCGTCGGCCGGCACCGTGTCGAGGAGGCGAACGAGCGTGGCGACGCGGTCGACGACCTGCGTCCGCGCCGCCGCACGATCGACCCGCGACGCTTCATGCGCGAACATCGCGAAGGCCGCGACCTGCGCCGCGACGACGGCGAGCACGAGCAGGAGCGCCAGCCGCCCGCCGAGCGAATGCGGCACCAGCCTCATGGCAAGGTCCTCACCTCCGCGGCCAGGACGTAGCCGCCGCCCCAGACGGTCTTCAGAAGCGCCGGGTTGGCCGGATCGCGCTCCAGCTTGCGCCGGAGCCGGCTCACCTGATTGTCGATGCTGCGGTCGAACCCGTCGGCGGCACGGCCGCTGGTCAGGTCGAGGAGCTGGTCGCGGGAGAGCACCACCCTGGGATGGCGCGTCAGCGCCGCGAGCAGGCGGAACTCGGCGGTGCTGAGGGCCACGGCGGCCCCGGCCTCGTCGACGAGTTCGCGCCGGTCGGTGTCCAGGGTCCACCGGTCGAACGCGAGCCTTCGCCCGTCCGCCTCGTCGCGGGTGCGGGGGAGCGCCCGGGTGCGCCGCAGGAGGTTCTTGATGCGGGCGAGGAGTTCGCGCGGGTCGAAGGGCTTCGTAACGTAATCGTCCGCCCCGATCTCCAGGCCGACGATCCGGTCGGTTCGCTCCGCCAGGGCGGTGAGCAGGATGACCGGCGTGTCGTGGACCTCCCGGATATGGCGGCAGAGCGAGAGCCCATCTTCGCCCGGCATCATCACGTCGAGGATGACGAGATCGATGGCGCTGCCCGCGAGCACCGCGCGCGCGACCGCCGCGTCGGCCGCGACGCTGACCCGGAGGTCGTGGCGCTTGAGGTAGGCCGCGAGCGGGTCGCGGATATCGCGGTGGTCGTCGACCACCAAGACGTGAGCGTCGTCCATGTCCTCGCCTTCCGATGCCCGGTTCTACTCCGCCGCGCCGTCCAGGCTCCTCGAAAATGTGTCGCGAATTGTATCCGCGCGCCCGTACCCGCGACGGCTTGCGACGCAATCGCGGTTTTCGGGCAAACGCCTGCGACAGGCCGGGAGCAAGGTCCGGTCATCGGCAACCCCAACCGGGAGACGAAACGATGACCGACGAAACGCTGCGTGCACCGACGATGCTGAAACGACTGGGTGCGGTGGCCCTGGTGGCCGCCGGCCTCGCGGCCCCGCTCGCCACCGCCGGTGCGGCCGAGGCCCGCGACGGCTGCGGGCCCGGTGGCCATCGCGGACCCTACGGCTACTGCCGGCCCAACTTCGGCCCGAGGCCGTTCTACGCGCCGTACGCCTATCGGCCGGCCTTCTACGGCCCGCGCTGGCATCGCTGGGGCGGGGGCTACGGATACCGTGGCTGGCATCACCGCTGGTGATCGGATCACGGCTTTCGAGACACCGGGGACGCGCCGCTCGGCGCGCCCCTCCTGAAGTTCACCGGAGGCTTGAACCCATGTCGAGAAAAGCTGTTTGTCTGGCCCTGGCGACGATGCTCGCGGCAACGGCCGCCGGAGCCGAGACACCCGCGGTCAAGCCCCCGGCGGGCGACCACGCGGGCGCCGGCGTCGATCTCGCGACGTTCCAGACGCGCCACCGCACCCGGATGCTGCGCGCCGACGCCGACCATGACGGGCGGGTCAGCCGGCCGGAGTGGACGGCTTGGTGGGACGCCCACCCGGGTAAGGGCCCGTACGATCCGGCCGGACGCTTCCGGGCCATCGACGCGGACGGCGACGGATTCCTCACGGCCGAGGAGATCGACGCGGTGTCCGCCAAGCGCTTCGCGCGCCTCGACGCCGACCACGACGGACGCGTCAGCCGAGCGGACCGGCCCTGTCGCGCCAAGTAGTCGCGCGAAGTAGTTCGGCCACGGAGGCGGGCGCTCACATCCACCGAGCGTCCGCCAGCCAGGCGCCGGCCCGGGCCACGTCATCCTGCGACAGGCCGTGCCCGGTGGGCAGGGTCTCGTGGGCGACCTGCGCCCCGTTGGCCCGGAGCCGGTCCGCCAACGCGCGGACGTTGACGGCCGGCACGATCGGGTCGGCGGCGCCCGACAGCATCAGCACGGGCCGGCCCGCGAGGTCGACGGGGGCCGTCTCGGCCAGGGGCAGCATCGGGCGCAGCAGCACGGCGCCGGCCAGGACCTCGGGGTGCAGGAGCAGCAGGGCCGCGGCGATGTTGGCGCCGTTCGAGAATCCCACCGCCACCGGCGCCGCGAAACCGTAGGCGGAGCGCGCGCGCGCGATGAAGTCCGCGAGGTCGGCGGCGCGGCGGCGCAGATCGGCCTCGTCGAACACACCCTCGGCAAGGCGCCGGAAGAAGCGCGGCATGCCGTTCTCCAGGACCGCGCCGCGCGGGGAGAGGAGCGCCGCCCCGGGTGCCAGGGCCCGCCCGAGGGGCAGGAGGTCGCCCTCGTCGCCGCCGGTGCCGTGGAGCATGAGCAGGGGTGGCCGCCGAGGGTCGGTGCCGGGCGTGAAGCGATGGATCAGGCCGAGTGACGGATCGGTCATGGCAACCTCGCGAAGATTGGGAGGATGCCCGCCCCGGGGGAGGGGCGGGCGGATGTGTCAGGCGACCTGAGGCAACTGGCCCTCGATCCGCGCCCGGTGCGGCTCGAGGAAGGCCGGCAGCTTCAGGGCGCGGCCCAGGGCCTCCACCGGCTCGTCCACGGCAAAGCCCGGGACGTCGGTGGCGATCTCGAACAGCACCCCGCCGGGTTCGCGGAAATAGACCGAGCGGAAATACTGGCGGTCGCGCTGCTCGGTGACGCCGAGCCCGTGCGTGCCCGTCAGCTTTGCCACCATCGCGGCCTGCGCCGCGTCGTCCGCCGCCCGAAAGGCGATGTGGTGGACGGAGCCGGCGCCCTGCCGGCCGCGCAGGAACTCGCCCACCGCCCGCAGGGTCACGAACCCGCCCGCCTCGGCGCCGCTGGCGTAGCGGATGGCCGCGCCCTCGCGCCCGACCTCTTGGAAGCCAAACACGTCCGTCAGGATCGCCGCCGTGGGGCCCGCCTCGTTCAGGAGCAGGGTCACGCCGTGGAACCCCCGGATTGCGTGCTCGGCCGGCACCGCGCCGCCGGTCCAGGCGAACCCGCCCTCCGCCCCGGCGACGCCGACCAGGGCCAGCATCATGCCGTCCGGGTCGCGGAAGCGCAGGGTCGGCTCACCCAGCACCTGCACCAGCGCCTCGTGGGCAACGCCCTTCTCGATGAAGCGGTGCGTCCACCAGCCGATGGACGCGCGGGGGACCCGGAACGCGGTCTCCTGCGTCTCGCCGATGCCGACCCGGCCGGGGGCGGCATGCTCGATGGGAAAGAAGGTCAGGATGGTGCCGGGGCGCCCGGTCTCGTCGCCGTAATAGAGGTGATAAGTGCCCGGATCGTCGAAGTTCACGGTCTTCTTCACGAGCCGCAGCCCGAGGACCTCGGTGTAGAAATCGACGTTTCGGGCGGCGGGGCCGGAAAACGCCGTGACGTGGTGGATACCGTTCTGGGACATGGAACGCGCTCCCGATGTGCGGACCGAATGCGGTGTCTCGACCGCGCCGCGATGACGGGAAGATGCGCCTTGCCAGGCCGTGAGAAAATGGAAACGATGGAAACGCATCGTTTCGGAACACCGTCGCATGAAACTCCCCGATTTCGAGGCCTGGGCCGTCTTCGCCAAGGTGGTCGAGACCGGCTCGTTCGGCCGCGCCGCCGTCGAGCTTGGCGTCAGCAAGGGCACGGTGTCGAAGGCGGTCACCCGCCTCGAGGCCCGGATCGGCGCGCGCCTGTTCAATCGGACCTCGCGCAAGCTGGCGCTGACGGAGGCCGGCTCGTCGGCCCGGGACTCGGCGGCACGCATCCTCGCGGAGGGCGAGGCCGCAGAGGTCCTGGCGCAGGATGATGCAGCCGCACTGCGTGGCAGGTTGCGCCTCGCGGCACCCATGTCGTTTGGTTTGTTGCACGTCGCGCCGCGCCTGCCGGCGTTCCTGAACCGGCACCCCGGGATCACCCTCGACCTCCACCTCAGCGACGATCTCGTGGATCTCGTGGGCGGCGGCTTCGACCTGGGGCTCCGCATCGCGGCGCTGGCCGATTCCTCGTTGCGCGCACGCCGGCTCTGCACCGTCCATCGTTCCCTGGTGGCAACCCCGGACTACCTCGATCGCCACGGCAGGCCCGCGCATCCGCACGACCTCGCCAGCCATGCCTGCCTCGGCTACGCCTACCTGCCGACGCCGGATCGCTGGCGCTTCCTCGATGCCGACGGCGCCGAAGCCCACGTCGTTCCGTCGGGGCCCTTGCGCGCCAACAACGCCGACGCCCTGGCGCCGGCCCTGCGCGCCGGCCTCGGCCTCGCGGTCCAGCCCGATTTCATGGTGTGGGACGACCTGCGGACAGGGCTGCTGGAGCGGGTCTTGCCCGGCTGGTCGCCGCCGCCCATCGCCCTGCACCTCGTGACGCCACCGGGCGACCCCCGCCCGGCCCGCGTCGCGGCGCTGATCGCGTATCTCAGTGACACCCTCTCCGGTGCGCCCTGGGCGCGAAGTCCTTAAGCCGCTGCGAACGATCAGCAGCCCTGGCGACGGCGCCAACAGCTTACGTGGCTTGGACACTGGCACCGGGAACGCCGGCATGCCCAGCACAACCCGCTTGCTCCAAGTGGCGTAGGAATCGTCGGCGAACGCGGTTACGATCCGGTCCGGCGGATCGTCGGGCGCAAAGGTCAGGCGCTGATCGATCCCGACAAGCGCCTGCTCGTCGCCGAGGCATCGCCTGCCGACCCTGCACGACCACCGCGGCGCCATTGCCCTGCTTCGTGCCTTCCGCAGGCCTTTTCCCTTCCCAGCCGACCGCCCCCGTCGCGGCGAGGGGCTTCGCAGCGCAGCCCAGGCGTCGAGTCATTGCGTGGAGCTTCGGCTGGATCGTCCGCTGCCCAAGGCTTGCCCGCGACCAGGGGTCGACCCAGTCCTTAATGGTTACCCACTTCGGGTGCGCCGCAGCCGTGATCCTTTACCGACAGATAGCCTAAGCCTTATGAAATATTTCCTTCAGCGCTGTTCTCGGTGACTCGCAGCGATCTGGTTCGTAATTCTATTTTTGAATGATCAATAGATCCACAATAACTGTAATTTTCACAATTTATATGTTTATGTTTCGATTAAACACGATAAAAATCTCACATATTCAAATTTATATTGACTATATTTTCCGGAGTTATCTCCCATAACGGATGGCGTGGCCAAATTTATGCAGTAAAATCTTTTTAATAAAGAGAATATTATATTGAATGCAACCGAATTTTTCAGCCTGCATAAACTATGAAGCTGTCGGAAAAATTTGGTTCACGACCCATTTCACACAACCAGAAGGAGTATTTGTCTGGACTAGAATCTGACATTTGATCGAGATCGGATACGATGTTACTCGATCTAAGCCTCGCAATCTCAGGAGCGCCAATGGATTCAACTGACGCTGAATTCTTGAGCTAACGGAGAGATTGCGATTACACATTCTCAAAAACTGCCACCAATCTCGTCCTCTCAGCACTGAACAAGTTCAGAATTTTGCATTGCTCGATGATAAAAGTCAAATAGACAATCAATGCCCAATATATAAATGCGACCGAACAAGCAAAAATTTAAAATGCGACAAATATTGAGTGAAAAGCGGCTGAAATTACCTGACAGTCGGGCAGATACGCTGCGAAAATATCCAACGATCATATGGCTTACCGGACTGTCAGGATCTGGAAAAACCAGCATCGCAAATGCATTGGAGGCGATGTTGACCGCCGACGGTCTGCACAGCGTAGTTCTTGACGGTGATACCCTGCGCATCGGCTTGAACAGCGACTTGGGTTTCACAGCCGCCGACCGGACCGAGAATGCGCGTCGTACCGCCGAGGTCGCGCGGATGATGGCAAAAGCCGGACTGATTACGATTGTTGCGCTTATCTCGCCAATGCGCGCCGATCGAGCGCTGGCGCGAAAGATTGCCGGCGAGGTGCGATTCTTCGAGGTCTTTATTGATGCAAGTCTCGCACAATGCGAGGCTCGCGATGTCAAGGGGCTCTATGCACTGGCTCGGGCGGGTTCAATCAAGCAATTCACTGGCATTTCGGCACCCTATGAACCGCCGATGGACCCCGATTTGATACTTCGCACCGCCGATTGGACCGTTTCAGACTCAGCAATGCACCTAAAGACAGAGGTGCTTCGACCCACTTCTCTTCAATAGAAAAAATCAACAAAGGAAAAATTACTTCGCTTTGGACTGCCGGCTTAAATGAGCGATACAAATCTGGTCCTAGTCTTTATCGAGTCAGTCGATCCATTTGACTGTTGCATTCCAGATGCGGCCGATGCGGAAGAACGGGCCATGCAGGCGAGGTAGGACGCTGCTGACACGGTTCGCCACACCTCAAATGGTCGAGGCGTGGTGGTTGAAACAGGTTTGTCGGGATAGAGAAGTGAAGACCGGCCAGGAAGGGGTAGGGCGGCCGGGCTCGCACGCGACGAACGCTTGCCGCTGGTGGCGGATCGCGGTACGCAAATCCGCCGTTTCTGTCGCCCGAGCGAACAAGGGCGTGGATCGGTCAGACAAAGTACGAGTCGCCGCAACGGCTTGGGCCTGTAGCTCAATGGTTAGAGCCGACCGCTCATAACGGTCTGGTTGCAGGTTCGAGTCCTGCCGGGCCCACCACTCTTCCCCTTTTGCGGACATTGCCTGAGACGGGGCAGCCCTTCAGAATCGCGGGTGACGGACATGCGGGTGGCCTGCATTGGCGAATGCATGGTGGAACTTGTCGAGCATCCGGACGGGTCTCTGACCCGTGCCTTCGGGGGCGATACCCTCAACACGGCACTCTACCTCGCCCGCCTCGGCGTCGCGGTCGACTACGTCACGGCGCTTGGGGACGATCCCTGGAGCGACGCGATGGTCGAGGCCTGGGCCCGCGAGGGCATCGGGCTCCAGGCCGTCGCCCGGCTGCCTGGACGGGTGCCGGGACTCTATGTCATCCGGACCGATGCGGCTGGCGAGCGCAGCTTCCACTATTGGCGGGAGACCTCCGCCGCGCGCGATCTCTTCGCCGCGTCGGAAGCCGCCGCCGCGCGGGCGGCCCTGGCCCGCTACGACCTCGCCTATCTCTCCGGCATCAGCCTGTCGCTCTACGGCGATACTGGACGGGCGACGCTCTTCGAGGCCCTGAATACGCTGCGCAAGGGCGGCGGCCGAGTGGCCTTCGATATGAACTATCGCCCGCGCGGCTGGCTCGACGCGGCGCAGGCGCGAGCCGCCGTCGAGACCGCCATGGCGACAGCCGACCTGATCTTCGCCTCGCGCGAAGACCTGACCGGTCTCTACAGCGGCAACGGCGTGGACGCGCTGCTCCGCCATCGCGGCCGGGCCGAGATCGTTCTCAGGGAAACCCGTGCGGGGGTGGCCCACGCACGGGTGTTCCACGGGGACGACGAAGCCATGATCCCCGCGGAACCCGTGGCCTCGGTCATCGACACCACGGCGGCGGGCGACAGCTTCGCGGCCGGCTACCTCGCGGCGAGACTCGCAGGACGCACACCTGTGGCGGCGGCCGGGATCGGGCACCAACTCGCCGGTGTCGTGATCCGGCATCGCGGCGCGGTGATCCCGAAGGACGCCATGCGCGAATTCCAGGCCTGAACGGGTCCGATAGCAAGGGCCGGCCGAACCAGGGATTTTCCAGTGGTCACTCTTTCAGGCGCGCGATAGACGAGCGCTCGCACAGCACGCCCGAGGCCCGGCCCAGACGACATGAATGCGCCCTCCCTTCCTCGGTCCGGACCGATGCTGACCATCGTGACCTACTGGGAGGGGCCGGTGAGCTGGCTCGAACGGCTCAGCGCCGCCTCCATCGTCGCCGCCGGCCATGCCCTGGAGATCTATTCCCACGACATCAGAGGTGTTCAGCGTCAAGGCCTACCCGGGACGGTGATCGATGTCCGCGACATCCTCGGCCCCAACGCCATGGCGGACCTGTATCGCGGCCGGAAATCCTACGCGTTCTACACGGACTACGTGCGCCTCGGCCTGCTCCGAGAGGGCAGGGGCATCTGGGCCGACCTCGATTTCGTATTCCGGCAATCGCTTTCGACGACGCCGGACGGGGACGACTACATCTTCGGATGGCTCAATCCGAACCGGATCAACAACGCGATCCTGTACGCCCCGCCTCAGTCCGAGCTGGTCTCGCGCTACTGGGAGGCGATCACCGCCGTGCCGATCCGGGCCCCCTGGGCGACCGGGCACATCCGGGTGAAGCGAAGCCTGGAAATCCTGGCCGGACGGCGCTTTCCGCTCCATCCGGAGCGCTTGGCGATCGGACCGAGGGCGCTGACCCATTTCATCCGGCAACTCGCGCTCGATCATCACGCCCGGCGAAAGCCGGTTTTCTATCCCCTCGACGACGACGACGCTCATCTGCTCGTCCAGGCCGACGACGCCAGAGCCCGCGCGGCGATCACGCCCGAGACCGTGGCGGTACATGCCTGGCGCGGCAAGCTCTGGTCGATCGGACTGAGCGCGCCACCGCCCCCCGCGTCCTGGCTCGGGCAGCGCTGCCGCGAACTCGGCATCTGAGCAGGCCACACCGATCGGGGGCGAGCCCTCAAGGAGAATCCGGATGCGCCGGGCGATGTTCATCTGCGCGACCCGCGTGGAATTCGGGATCGATACCCCGGCCTCGATCGGCCTCGGCGGTATCGAGAGCACCAACCTCGCCCTGGCCCGGGCGCTCGTGCGGCGCGGCGTCCAGGTGGTGCTGGCGACCCGCCGCAGCGGCACGGTGGAGCGGGACGGCGTCCTGAACATTCCGCTTGCGGAGGTCAGGCGGCACGAAGCCGACGTGGTCGTCTCCAGCAACGATCCGCGGCCCCTGCGCGACTTTCCGGACGCGAAACGCATCGTCTGGGTGCACAATCCGATCAACCTCGAGAAGGCGCTGCGCAAGGGCTACCTCCTGCCGGTCCTCTCGCTGCGGCCGGAGGCGGTGTTCGTCGGCAGCCTCGCGGCCTCGGCGATGTCGCCGGTCTTCCGTTATCGCCGCCGCCGGGTGATCCCGCACGGGATCGCGCCCGCCTTCCGCGAGCCCGAGCCGACGCGGGGCGCGACCCGCGACTTCGTCTACGCCTCGCAGCCCCAGCGTGGGCTGGAGCGGGTGCTCGCCATCTGGCGCAACGCGCCGGGGGTGATCGCCTCCGGCGCCCGGCTCCACGTCTTCGGGTCGGATTACCCGGCCTCCCCAGACGAGACCGGCGCGGTCGTCTTCCACCCGCGGGTGGGGGCGTCCGCGCTCGCGGCCTTCTACGCCCGCGCGCGCGCCATGGTCTGCCCAGGATCCATCGACGAGACCTTCTGCCTCGCGGCGGCCGAGGCGCAGGCGATGGGACTGCCGGTCATCACGTCCGGGATCGGCGCCCTGTTCGAGCGGGTGCAGCACGGGGTCAACGGGCTGATCGCCCCGAGCGACCGGGATTTCGCGGACGCCATCGTGCAGGTGGCCGAGAACGAGGCGCTGTGGTCGCAGCTCAGCGCGGGCGCCCTCCTGCAGCGCGAGGCCCTGACCTGGGAGCGGGCCGCAATCCTGTGGGAGGCCGTCCTGCGGGATACCCCGGATCGGCCACCTCGCTCCTGAGCCCGGTCAGACCGGCGCCGGCACCGGCCTGCCCTCAGCCACGGTCCGTTCCGGTACGGGCGCGGGCCGGCGCCGGGACAGGGTGACGATCAGGACCGGCAGGATCAGGAGGATGAGGAGCGGCGCGAGGCTCATGCCGCCGACCACCACCAGCGCCAGGGGCTTCTGCACCTGCGAGCCGACACCGTTCGAGAAGGCCGCCGGCAGCAGGCCGACGCCGGCCACCACGCAGGTCATCACCACCGGGCGCATCTGGGTCAGGCAGGTCCGCATCATCGCGCGCACCCGCTCCTCGCCCTCGGCGATCAGCCCATTGTAGTGCGAGAGCACGATGATCCCGTCCATCACCGCGATGCCGAGGAGGGCGATGAAGCCGATCGCCGCCGAGACGCTGAAGGGCGTCTGGGTGATCACCAGGGCCAGCACGCCGCCCGCCACCGCCATGGGGATGACGCTGAGCGCCAGCAGCATGTCGATCACCGAACCGAAGTTCATGAACAGCAGGATCGCGATGAGCCCGATGGCGATGGGCACCGTCACCGAGAGCCGGGCGAGCGCGCCCTGCATGTTGTTGAACTCGCCAACGAGTTCGAGCCGGTAGCCGCGCGGCAGCGTGACCTCGGCGGCCACGCGCTCCCGCGCCTCCAGGATCGCGCTGCCGAGATCGCGGTCGCGGACGCTGAACTTCACCGGAAGGTAGCGCTCCTGGCCCTCGCGGTAGATGTAGGCCGGCCCGGAAACGAGGGCGACCTGAGCGACTTCGCTCAGCGGCACCTGCATCAGTGTCCCGTTCGGGCCCTGTCCCGAGATACGCAGGTTGCGGATCGAGGCGACGCTCTGCCGGAACTGCTCGGCGAGGCGGATGACGATGGGATAATGGCGATCCGAGCCGCTGTCGTAGAGGTCGCCGGCGCTGTCTCCGCCGATGGCGGTGCGAACCGTGGCGTTGATGTCGCCCGGGGTCAGGCCGTAGCGCGCCGCCCGGATGCGGTCGACGTCGATCTGGACCGTCGGCTGGCCGAGCGACGTGAAGACGCCGAGGTCGGTGACGCCGGGCACCTTGCGCAGGGACGCCTCGACCCGGTTGGCGACCGCTGTCAGGGTTTCGAGATCGGGGCCGAACACCTTGAAGGAATTCTCGCCCTTGATGCCCGAGACGGCCTCGGCGACGTTGTCCTGGAGGTACTGCGAGACGTTGAACTCGACGCCTGGGAATTCGAGGCGCAGTTTATCCAGGAGTTCGTCGAGCATCCGCTCCTTGGTCACGCCAGGGCGCCACTTCTCGGCGGCCTTGAGGGGCGCGAAGAACTCGCCGTTGAAGAAGCCGGCGGCATCCGTGCCGTCGTCGGGCCGGCCGTGCTGCGAGACCACGCTCTCCACCTCCGGCACGGCGGCGACGATGCGCCGGATGCGGTTGACGTAGAGGTTGCCCTCCTCCAGCGAGATCGTCGCCGGCATCGTGGCGCGCAGCCAGAGGTTGCCTTCCTCCAGCTTCGGCAGGAACTCGAGGCCGAGCTGGCGCCCTGCCAGCCCGACGCCGACCGTCAGGAGCGCGGCGAGGCCGAGGGTGAGGAGCCTGTTGCCGAGCGCGGCCCGGATCGCCGGCCGGTAGAGCCGATCGAGGGTGCGCACCAGGATCGTTTCCACCTCCTCGACGTGGTCGGGCAGCAGATAGGCGGACAGGACGGGCGTCACGGTGAAGGTCGCGATGAGGCCGCCGAGCAGCGCGTAGGCGTAGGTCTGAGCCATCGGGCCAAAGATGTGGCCCTCGACGCCGGTCAGGGTGAAGAGCGGCAGGAATCCCGTCACGATGATGATAGCGGCGAACACGATGGAGCGGCTGACGTCGCTGGAAGCCCCGAGGATGCGCGTGAGCTTGCCGGCCAGCCCGGGCGCGGGAACCTCGCCCGAGGGAGCGCCGTGGCCGGACAGGCGCCGGAAGATCGCCTCGACCATGATCACGGTCCCATCGACGATCAGCCCGAAATCGAGGGCGCCGACCGAGAGCAGGTTGGCGGATTCGCCCCGCACCACGAGGATGATCACGGCAAAGAAGAGCGCGAAGGGAATCGTCGCCACCACGATGAGGGCGCTGCGCAGATTGCCCAGGAACAGCCACTGCACGATGAGGATCAGCACGATGCCGACGAGCATGTTGTGCAGGACCGTGTGGGTGGTCACCGCGATCAGGTCGGCCCGGTCGTAGATCCGCTCGATCTTCACGCCGGGGGGCAGCAGTTCCATCGCTTCGATGCGCCGCACCTCCGCCTGGACCGCCTCGATCGTCGGGGTGCTCTCCTCTCCGCGCCGCATCAGCACGATGCCCTGCACGATGTCGTCGTCGTCGTTCATGCCCGCGATGCCGAGGCGCGGCTGATGACCGATGGTGACGGTGGCGACGTCCTTGACGAGGACGGGAGCGCCGCCCGACTGGGTGAGCACGGTCTCGCCGATATCGTCGGTGGAGCGGATCAGGCCGACGCCGCGGACCACGGCGGATTGGGTGCCGAGGTTGATCCGGTTGCCGCCGACATTGAGATTGCTGTCGTTGAGGGTCTTGACCACCCCCGACAGGGTGAGCCCGTAGGCGGTCAGGCGATCGAGGTCCACGGCGATGTCGAAGGTCTTGGTCTTGCCGCCCCAGCCGATGACGTCGATCACGCCCGGCACGGCGCGGAAGCGCCGGCGCAGCACCCAATCCTGGAGGGATTTCAGGTCGAGCACGCTGTAGCCCGCCGGCGCCGTGAGCTTGTAGCGGAAGATCTCGCCGATCGGGCTCACCGGCGAGATGGTGGGCTTGGCGCCGTTGGGCAGGGCGTCGAGCTGGGCGAGGCGGTTGAGCACCTGCTGCTCGGCCTCGCGGTAGCTGAATTCGAAGCCGAATTGCAGCTTCACGTCCGAGAGTCCGTAGAGGGAGACCGAGCGGACCTGCTTCAGGTTGGGCAGGCCCGAGGTGATCACCTCGATCGGCACCGTGACGTAGCGCTCGATCTCCTCGCCCGAGAGGCCGGGCGCCTGGGTGATCACGTCGATCATCGGCGGGGTCGGGTCCGGATAGGCCTCGATGTTGAGGCTCCGGAACGCCACCAGCCCACAGGTGAGCAGGAGCACGAAGGCCAGCACCACCAGCGCACGCTGGCGCAGGGCGAGATCGACGAAGCCGGTCATGATGGATCTCTTCCCCGCAACGATGCGCCGACGGATCAGCCGCGCGTCAGCATGCGGTCGATGAACAGGGAGCCGCGCGAGATCACCCGCTCGCCGATGGCGAGCCCTTGCAGGATCTCGATGTTGCCGCCGTCGATG
>NZ_JAQGKL010000197.1 GCF_028290105.1 Methylobacterium sp. | reverse complement strand
TCCAGAGCCAGGCCGCGCCCCGGACGCCGGAGGCGTCGCCGTGCCGGCTCGGGCGGATGGGCGTGTCGAACGCGTCGGAGAAGACGTGCGGCGCGATCCGCTCCGGCAGGCCTGCGAGGATCTCGGGTACCCGCGAGAGCCCGCCGCCGACGACGATGACATCGGGGTCGATCAGGTTGACCCCCTGGGCGATGCCGCGCCCGAGCCGGTCGAGGTAGCGATCGAGGGTCGCCCACGCGCGCGCGTCCCCGGCGCGCAGCGCTGCGATGACCGCCTCGCCGCCCGCGGCCTTCCCCCCGTGCCTGACATGGTCGGCGGCGAGCGCCGGCCCGGACACCCAGGTCTCGAGGCAGCCGTGGCGGCCGCAATAGCAGGCGGGGCCCGGGCGCTCGTCGTCGCGCGGATGGGGCAGCGGATTGTGGCCCCACTCCCCCGCGATGCGCCCGCGCCCCGACAGGGCCCGGCCCTCCAGCGCGATCCCCGAGCCCACGCCCGTCCCGAGGATGAGGGCCCAGACGATCCCGAGTCCGGCCCCGGCGCCGTCGACGGCCTCCGAGACCGCGAGGCAGTTGGCGTCGTTCTCGATCCGCACGGGGCGCGCCAGGACCCGCTCCAGGTCCACGGCGAAGGGCTGTCCGTTCAACCAGACGGAATTGGCGTTCTTGACGAGGCCGGTGCGGGGCGAGATCGCGCCCGGCATGCCGACACCGACCGTGCCCGAACCGCCGGCCTCGGCCTCCAGGGCCACGACGAGGCCGGCGATGGCCGCCAGCGTGGCGGCGTAATCGTCACGCGGGGTCGCAACCCGGCGCTCGGCCCGCGCGGCCCCTTTCGCATCGAGGACGATCCCGGCGATCTTGGTGCCGCCGAGGTCGATGCCGATGCGCAAGGGGTCGCTCAAGTCGAGGCTCAGCGGGCCGCCATGGGGATCGGCGCCGCCGACGCGGCCGGGGTGACGATCGGGTCCATGTTCGGGGAATGGTCCGAGATGTCGGTACCGATCGATACCGGATGCGCCATGACCTGGTTCAACTTCTCCTGGTCGAGTTCGCCCTCCCAGCGGCTGACCACCACGGTGGCGACGCCGTTGCCGATCAGGTTGGTGATGGCCCGGCACTCCGACATGAACTTGTCGACGCCGAGGATCAGGGTCATGGCGGCCACCGGGACCGGGTTGTTGGGAATGGCGGAGAGCGTCGCCGCCAGGGTGATGAAGCCCGCCCCCGTGACGCCCGAGGCGCCCTTCGAGGTCAACATCGCCACGAGGATGATGGTGGCGTACTGGCCGAAGGAGAGGTCCGCGCCGACGGCCTGGGCCAGGAACAGCGTCGCCAGGGTCATGTAGATGTTGGTGCCGTCGAGGTTGAACGAGTAGCCTGTCGGGATCACCAGGCCGACCACGGAGTCGGACGCGCCCAGGCGGCGCATCTTCGTCATCATGTGCGGCAGCACCGTCTCGGAGGACGAGGTGCCAAGCACGATGAGGAGTTCGTCCTTGATATAGGCCAGGAACTTGAAGATCGAGAAGCCGGCGACCCGGGCAATGCCGCCGAGCACGACGACCACGAACAGGAACGCGGTGACGTAGAACGTGCCCACCAACCAGGCGAGATCGACCACCTTGCCGATGCCGTACTGACCGATGGTGAAGGCCATGGCGCCGAAGGCGCCGATGGGCGCGAGCTTCACCACCAGGCCGATGATGCGAAAGAAGATCTGCCCCATCGTGTCGATGGCGTGGGTGATGACCTCGCCGCGCTTGCCCATGCCGGTGACGACGACGCCGGTGAGGATCGAGATCAGCAATACCTGCAGGAGGTCGCCGGTGGCGAAGGCGTCGAAGAAGCTCTTCGGGATCAGCGCCATGATGTGGCCGGTCACGGAATCGTCCGCCGCCAGCTTGGCGTATTTCTCAACCGACTTGCCGTCGAGCTTGGTCACGTCGGCGTTGAAGCCCGCCCCCGGCTTGACCACCTCGCCGACGAGGATGCCGATGAGGAGCGCGATGGTGGAGACGACCTCGAAGTAGACCAGGGCTTTCAGGCCGACGCGGCCGACCTTCTTCAGATCGCCGATGGAGGCGATGCCGTGCACGATGGTACAGAAGATGATCGGCGCGATCATCATCTTGATCAGCGCGATGAAGGCGTCGCCCAGCCACTTGACCGACTTGCCCCATTCCGGATGCAGGTAGCCGAGCAGGATGCCAAGCGCGATGGCGATCAGCACCTGGATGTAGAGCACCTTGTACCAGGGCTCCTTGTGCGAAGGGGCGGAGGCAGCCGCAACCGCTCCCTGTGTCGTCGCCTGGGCCATGTTCCCTCCCGCTGCGCTCGGCGCTATCCGCTGATTGTTAATCCGGACGCTAGCCAGTTTATTCCGCCCGCTCAATCACGCCGGAGGGGTCCCGGTGACAAACTGCGAGGCGTACCACGTACTTCGCGCAGAAACGTGTGGAGGTGCGGCGCCCGGCGCTATCGCGCAGCGCCGCCGCGGTGCACGCGTGAGTGGTGCCCCCGAATTCCCGCGCATCCGGCGCCAGACGGGCGGACCTCATCGCCTCGTCAGGAAGCCCGCACGTGCCCAGCGCCCCCGAACCGTCAGGACTTCGTCGTCTCACCCAGGCTGCCGGAATGGCGGCGCTCGCGCTTCTCGCCCTCGCCACACCGGCGAGCGCCGGCATCGTGGCGCGGGTGGACCAGTCCGCCCAGCGGATGCGGGTCTACGTGGACGGAGCGCTGGCGTATGATTGGCCGGTCTCCACGGCGCGGGCCGGATACGTCACGCCGAACGGGCGCTTCCGCGTCGGGCGGATGGAGCCGTTCTGGCGCTCGCGCAAGTACAACGGGGCGCCGATGCCCCACGCCCTGTTCTTCCGCGGCGGCTACGCCATCCACGGGACGGGCGATATCGGCCGGCTCGGCCGGCGGGCGAGCCACGGCTGCGTCCGCCTCAGCCCGAGCCATGCCCGGGCGCTGTTCGGGCTGACCGCGCGCCACGGGGGCGCGCAGGTCTCGATCGTTCCGTAGCCCTCGACAGCCCCGAAGGCCCTCGACCCGGGTTCAGGTCTGCTGGGTGCGCCGGGGACGGACGGTCCAGCGCTCGAACTCGGCGGCGATGTCGTCCTCGCCGCGGGGAGCCGCGTGGGGCTGCGGATTGCCGAGCGCCTGCGACAGGCTCTCGATGACATCGTCGATGCGCGAGTCGATATGGGTCGCCGGCTCGACGGGGGCTTCGTGCGCGGCCTCAGCGGGCGCCGGATCGGCGTGCGGCTCCGCCGGCGCGGCCTCGGGCTCGGACGGGGCGGAGGCCGCCACCGGTGCGGGTTCCTCGGCGGGCGGAGCCGCCTCGGCCGCCACCGGTGCTGCGACGGCGGCACCGCCCGCCACGCGGCGAAGGGCCTTCATCGTGCCTTCCCCATCGCCCGCCTTCGCGGCACCGCCAAAACGACCGAAGCCGAAGCGCGGCTCAACGAGGTCGAGGACCGCTTCGAGGGCAGCGTTGCTCAAGGCGACCTCGCCGGGCTGCGGCGGGCCCTGCAGCGCGATGGCATGGCGGTCGTAGGCAGCATCGCCCGTCACCTCCGGGCCGAACCAGGCCGGAACCGAGAAGCCGCCGGCTTCTTCCGGCCCGTCGAAGGAGACGCTGATGAGGTCGAGTTCGCCCGGAACGGCGTAGCGATCGACCAGGGCCTCCCGGCCGCCGCCGAGCGCGATGCCGGTGCGGTCGTAGGCGGCCTTGCCGGAGCAGACATCCATGAGCGCGTCGCCGTGGGCGCGCGGCACATCGGTGCGCTCCTCGCTGGCACTTCCGTCGGGCGCTGAGGTCACGAGGACGAGATGGCAGTTCTGGCCATCCACCCGAACGTAGGAGACGCGCCCGGCCTGGGGCGCGAAGTAGCCTTCGCTGATCCGGGCGGCCCCGCGCTCCTTGCGAACGAGGCGGACCAGGGACGGGGCCACGAGAAACCGGCGTACGAGGCTCATCGACATTCTCCGTGAAAGACGGGTCGGCCCGGGCGCGAAGCCGGACGGACGCCGACGTCGGGGCCACGGACCTCCCCTGCGGGAGGGCCGACCGGCTTTGTGGGGGCGGCGCCACGGACCGGGCCGGATCGGCCCAACCGTGAAACCATGACATAGGATATGTTTTGGAGGCGTCCCCAGCGTTGCCAGGACACCTCAGTCAATACTGTATCACCTCGGACTAAGCAAAACGACGGCGAAATCAAGACCATCGCCGTCCCGGCGCCGGCTCATCCCCACCCTCTTCTCATCCGGTCCTGGCCCGGCGCATCGGCGTTTGCGGCCGAAAACCCGGCGTCACGCCTCTGGCTCGAACCGGAGCGAGATCCCGTTCATGCAGTAGCGCAGGCCGGTGGGAGCCGGTCCATCGTCGAAGACGTGGCCGAGATGGCCCTGGCAGCGGGCGCAATGCACCTCCGTGCGGGTCATCCAATGGCTGCGATCGACCGTCGTCTCCACGGCGCCGGGGAGGGGATCGAAGAAGCTCGGCCAGCCGGTGCCGGATTCGAACTTGGTGCCGTTGACGAAGAGCGGCGCGTCGCAGCCGGCGCAGTGGAAGGTGCCCGCGCGTTTCTCGGCGTTGAGGCAGCTGGTCCCGGCGCGCTCGGTGCCGTGCTCGCGCAGCACCCGGTACTGGTCGGGGGTCAGGATGGCGCGCCAATCGGCCTCGCTGCGCGCCGCGACGTCGTCGGTGGGGGCCTGGCTCATGGGACGCGCTCCGTGGGGGTACGAGGATCGAGGAACTCATCCCCACATAGGCATCCGCCCCCCGAAAGGGGAGCCTGCCGTCAGGCGACGGCCCCGAGAGTGTCGGCCATGCGGGCGCGGCGGGCGCCCATGGGCCGCTCCGGGCCGGTGGTGGTGTCGCGCGCGGTCTGATGCTCCATCTCGGCGTTGATCTCGCCGCCGAGCAGGACGATCGTGGTGGAGATCCAGATCCAGGTCATGAAGCCGATGGCGGCGCCGAGCGAACCGTAAGTCTCGTTGTAGTTGCCGAAGCTCGACACGTACCAGGAGAACAGGATCGAGGCGACGAGCCAGAGCAGGCCGGCCACAGCGCCGCCGACCCCGACCCAGCGCCAGCGCGGACGCTCGCGGCTCGGGCCGTAGCGGTAGAGGAGCGACAGCCCCCCGAGCAGCACAACCAGGAGCGCCGGCCAGCGCAGCAGGGCGATCAGCCAGGCGGTGTCGCTGAGGCCCACGAACTTGAAGACCACCGGCAGCACGACGATGCCGGTGAGCGCCAGGATGATGAAGGCGAGCGCCCCGATGGTGAAGGTCAGCGAACGCAGGTTGAGCATGACGAAGGAGCGCTTCTCCTCCTCCTCGTAGACCACGTTGAGGGCATCGAACATCGCCTTCATGGCGGCGTTGGCGCTCCACAGCGAGAGCAGCAGGCTGGTGAAGAAGGTCAGCCCCAGGGTGCTGTTGTCCTTGGCGGCGATGCGCTTCACCTGATCGCCGATGATCTCGATGGCGCCGGAGGGCAGCACGCCTCGCATGCTGGCGAGGTGATCGTTGATCGAGCCCACGTCGGCCACGAGCCCGTAGCAGGAGACCAGGGCGGCGATGGCGGGAAACAGCGAGAGCAGCGAATAGAAGGTCACGCCCGCCGCGACGGAGAGGACCCTGTCCTGCAGGAACTCCAGGTAGACCCGGACGAGGATATCCTTCCAGCCGGAGGCGGTGATCTCGGTGGGCGAGTGCGCGGCGCGACCCCGCTCGACCTGGGTCGCGGCGACGTGCTCGGCGGCCGCCCCCTCGTGCGAACGGGCCCCCGCCTTGGCGGAGGGATCGTAGGATTGGGGAGCCGGCAGCACCGGGCCGGATCGCTTCGGCGCCGCCGCGAGGGCGACGAGCGCGGTACCCAGCAGCAGGGTCCAGAGAAGGGAATTCGCGGCGTCGCCGGCGGGCGGGGGCGCAGGGCGTGGTGAAGACGACATCGGAGACCGGATCGAAGGCGCGTCGATTCAACGCGATGGCACAACGTCATGCAGGCTTGGCCGTTCCGCCGGCCCCTGGATGCTCATCCAACTTCGGAGTCGGTGTGCTCGGCCGGCAACGCTCCGGCGGCGTCGGCAACCGATCGGGCGGCCTTGCGGCGGACGGCCCTTCAGGCCCGGCCCGCTCCGTAGAGCCCCGCATGGGTCTGGCGCAGCACGTTCTTCTGCACCTTGCCCATGGTGTTGCGCGGCAGTTCGTCCACGAAGAGGACGCGCTTGGGGCATTTGTAGCGGGCCAGACGCCCTTCGAGCGTGCGCAGGATGGTGGCCTCGTCGGGAACGCCCTCGCGGCCGACGACGACGGCGGTGACGCCCTCGCCGAAATCGGCGTGCGCGAGGCCGATCACGGCGGATTCGACCACGCCCGGAAGCGCGTCGATCTCGTTCTCGACCTCCTTCGGATAGACGTTGTAGCCGCCCGTGATGATGAGGTCCTTACCGCGTCCGACGATGTGGACGTAGCCGTCGGCGTCGATCTTGCCGAGGTCTCCCGTGATGAAGAAGCCGTCCGCCTTGAACTCGGCCGCCGTCTTCTCGGGCATGCGCCAGTAGCCCTGGAAGACGTTCGGGCCCTTCACCTCGATCATGCCCACGGCGTCGGTACCCAGCACGGCGCCGGAATCGGGGTCGACGACCCGGACGCCGACGCCCGGGAGCGCCGGCCCGACGGTGCCCGCCACCCGCGCGCCTTCGTAGGGGTTCGAAGTGTTCATGTTGGTCTCGGTCATGCCGTAGCGCTCGAGGATGGCGTGGCCGGTGCGCGCCTCCCAGTCGCGATGCGTCTCGGCGAGGAGCGGCGCCGAGCCGGAGACGAACAGGCGGATGCCGGCGGTGACCTCCGGGGTCAGGCCGGGCTCCTTCAGGAGGCGGGTGTAGAAGGTCGGCACCCCCATCATCGCGGTGGCGCGCGGCATCAGGGCGAGGACCTGGGCCGGGTCGAAGCGTGGGAGGAACAGCATCGTGCCGCCGGTGGACAGCACCGTGTTGGTGGCCACGAACAGGCCGTGGGTGTGGAACACCGGCAGGGCGTGGAGGAGCACGTCGTCCGCCGTGAAGCGCCAGGATTGCGCGAGCGTGCGGGCGTTCGAGGCGAGGTTCTCGTGGCTGAGCATGGCGCCCTTCGAGCGCCCCGTGGTGCCCGAGGTGTAGAGGATGGCGGCGAGATCGCCCGGCCCCCGCGCCACGTCCGCGAAGGCCTGCGCCTGCGAGGCCGCGGCCTGCGCCAGGGTGCCGTGCCCGCGCGCGTCGAGGGTGTGCAGGACGGGCACGCCGGCCGCCGCCGCCACCGGCGCGAGCGCTTCGTGCTTGGCCGGATCGCAGACGAACAGGGCCGGCTCGGCGTCCCCCAGGAAGTAGGCGATCTCGGGCGGCGTGTAGGCGGTGTTCAGCGGCAGGAAGACCGCGCCGGCCCGGACCGCGCCGAGGTAGAGGAACAGGAATTCCGGGCTCTTCTCGGCCTGCACCGCGACCCGGTCACCCGGTTTCACGCCCGCCGCGACCAGGGCCGCCGCGTAGGCGCCCGAGCGCACGATCAGGTCGGCGTAGGTGGTGCGCGCGCCCTCGCCGGTCTCGAGGAAGACCTTGGCGGCCGGATCGGCGGGCAGGTTGGCGCGGACGAGATCGAAGAGGTGATTGGACATGGTCGGGTGGGATACGCTCTTGGAACGACGAATTGTGAACAACGAAATCGACGGCGTCCGCCGCCGAAGGGTCGGTCAGGCCTCGGCCAGGGCCACCGCCCGCATCGGCGGCAGGTTGGTGCGAAGCTCGCGGCTCACCGCGCTGGAGGCGGCGACGGTGCCGAGATTGGCGTAGGTCTCGTGGTTCTTCTCGATGGCCGAGAGGTCGTAGAGGTAGTTGACCATCAGCCCGCGCGACTGGGCAAGGCCCTTGGCCGAGACGTCGCCGAGGAAGTTCAGCCGCTCCAGCCGGGCGCCGTTGCCGAGATGGAAGCGCGCCACCGGGTCGAGGGGCCGGCCGCGCTCGTTCTTGACGCGCAGGAAATAGGCGGCGGCCGCCGGGATCATCGCCTTGCGCACGGCCTCGCACGTCGCCTTGTCGGCGTGCCAGTCGGGCTCGTCGATGAGGCGCAGGGCCTCCACGTCCTCCCGGGTCAGCCCCTGCGGCGCGTCCGAGCGGCGTTCGCGGTCGAGCCAGGTCGCGAAGCCGGGCACCGGCGAGAGGGTGACGAAGGTCTTCAGGCTCGGGATCTCGCGGGCGAGATCCTCCACCACCTGCTTGATGAGGAAGTTGCCGAAGGTGACCCCGGCCAGGCCCTTCTGGCAGTTCGAAATCGAGTAGAAGATCGCCGTGGTGGCGGCCTTGAGCGGCAGGGGCTCGCGCTCGTGCGCCAGGATCGGCGCGATGGCCGGACTGATGCCGGCGGTGAGCGCCACCTCGACGAAGATCAGCGGCTCGTCCACCAGTGCGGGGTGGAAGAAGGCGAAGCAGCGCCGGTCGGTGGGCTCGATGCGCCGGCGCAGGTCGTCCCAGCCCGCGATCTCGTGGACCGCCTCGTAGCGGATGATCTTTTCCAGGATATGGGCCGGCGTGGTCCAGTCGATGTGGCGCAGCACCAGGAAGCCCCGGTTGAACCACGAGGCGAACAGGTGCTCGAAATCGCTGTCGAGGCTGTCGGCGGCGTCGATGAGGTCGGGGTCCGCCTCCTCGCGTCGCAGGTCGCGGCGCAGGCCGAACAGGTCCTCGCGCATCCGAACCAGGGCGCGGGTGCCGTCGCGCGCGAGGTTGAGGCGGCGGATGAGTTCCTGGCTGCGCGGCTCGGCGGCGTCGTGCAGCACGCTCAGGGCGGCCCGGGACGGCCCGGCGCGATAGGCCGCGATGGCCTCGTCCACGGCGGCATGGTCGGCGGCGAACTCGGTGGCGACGAGGCGCAGGAAGCTGCCGCGCTCAGAAGGACCGAGGGTGGCGTAGCGCTCCAGGATCAGCCGGGCCAGGGCGACGCCGGAGGCCTCGCCGCGCCGTGAGATCAGGTCCTCGCAGAGCTTGACGAGTTCCTGCGCGCTGGCGCGGGCGCCGAGGTCGCCGCGCCCGAAGCCGATGAGATCCCGGCCCCGGTCGCTGATGGTCTGGAGCAGGTCGCCGAAGAAAGAGATCGCCGCCATGTCCCGTCGCCTGACCCTTCGCTGACGCCCGGCATGGGCAAACCGGAGCCCCGCGCGTCGCGGGGTCCCCGGCTCGGCCGCTAGTCTAGGGCGGGTCCGGCCGGAGAGCCAGGGACCTTAGGCGCAAAGTCCCGACTGGCGGGGTGAGGCCTCAGCCCTGGCTGCCCGGGCCCGCGATCTCGGCCAGATCCGCCCGCTCGCGCCAATCCTCGACCCCGTGCTGGCGGGCAAAGCGCAGTTCGGCGGCGCGCAGGGCCCTGACGGGATCGCGGGCCCGGGCGATGTCCACCGATCCCACCGTGAAGGGGACGCCCAAGATCTGCTTGGCAAAGTTGACGCGGTAGGTCGCCATTCGAAACTCCCTGGCCGGTGAGACCCGTGCGCCGAAAAAGCCGGTTTGGCCCTCACGAACGACAAGCCTCGTCGGCTCGAAACCCGATCAGAGCGCAAGATGCGAAGAATTCCAAGTCCGTCCCTCGTCGAGGCCGGACGCCGCATCAGTCGCCGGTAATATCCCGTATATGGGAAGCCCGAAATTCGACGCGAAGTCCCCCGCGACGACATGGCCGGGCACACAAAGCCAAGACAAACCTGTGCGCGCGGGAAGAGAACGGCAAGGTCGGCCGGCCGGATCGCAGCAGCGGCGCCGCCCTCACCGTGTGCAGCCAAGTTCGGGCCGAGTTCGAACCGGGTTGCCGAAGCCGCCGCACAGGCTTACCCGCTCGGGGAACGCTCCCTTTCGCTGGCCCGATCCTCGCACGACACTCGTGCCGGGGCCGCGCGAGCCCCCTTCATGCCCCCGAATGCCATGCTCCTTGAATTGCACGCGATCGCGCGCCGGCCCGCGCGAAATCTCGCCCCGGGCCGCGGCGCATGAGCGGGACCGAGGGACGTGCCGGCGTCGACGCGCACGGATTCACGCCAAAAGCCCGATTCGGCCTGACGCTGATCGCCGGGGGCGCCGTCGCCAACATCTACTACAACCAGCCCCTGCTGGCGCTGCTGGTCACCGAATTCGGGGAGCGGGCGGCCCTCTGGGTTCCGACCGCCTCCCTCGTCGGCTACGGTCTCGGCATCCTCGGCCTCGTGCCGCTGGGCGACAGCCTGTCCCGGCGCAGCCTGATCATCGGGCAGACCCTGGGGCTCGCCGTCGCGCTGCTGGCGGCGGCGCTGAGCCCGAACCTCGCGGCGCTGGCGCTGGCCAGCCTCGTCATCGGCATCCTGGCCTCGGCGGCGCAGCAGGCGGTGCCGTTCGCCGCCGAGCTCGCCCCCGATGCCAGCCGGGGCCGCATGGTCGGCCAGGTCATGACCGGCCTTCTCACCGGCATCCTGCTGGCGCGGACCGCCAGCGGCCTCGTCGGGGCGCATTACGGCTGGCGGGCGGTGTTCTTCGCCGCCAGCGCCGTCGCGGTGCTGATGGCGGGCATCGCCGCCACGACCCTGCCGGGTGCCGCCCAGACCCGGCCCCTGCGCTACCGCGCGCTGATGCTGTCGATCCTCTACCTCGTGCGCTCGCAGCCGGCGCTGCGCCGCTCCAGCCTGTCGCAGGGACTGTTGTTTGCGAGCTTCAACGCCTTCTGGGCGACGCTGGCCCTCCTGGTGGAGGCGCCGCCCTTCAACCTGGCGGCCGCGGGCGCCGGGATGTTCGGGGTGATCGGCGTCGCGGGCGCCTGCGTCGCCCCGCTCTCCGGGCGGTTCACCGACCGGCGCGGCCCACGGCCGATGGTGGTCATCGGCGCGCTCTTCGTGGTCGCGGCCTTCGCGGTCCTGTGGGCGGGGGGCGCCCGGTCCCTCGTCGCGGTGGGTCTCGGCGTGCTGCTCATCGATATCGGCCTCAACGCCTCGCTCATCGCCAACCAGACCCGGGTCTACGCCCTGGTGCCGAGCGCCCGGGGCCGCATCAACACGGTGCTGTTCACGGTGATGTTCGTGTTCGGGGCGCTCGGAGCCTTCGCGGGTTCGCAGGCCTTCCTGCTCGCCGGCTGGTCCGGCGTCTGCGGCGTCGGAATCATTCTGGCGAGCGCAGGCTTTCTCGTGAGCGTGCTCGAACGCAAAGATACCTGAGACAAGAGCGCCCCAAGGCTTCCTGCCGGGGGCTTCCTACCGAAGCACCCGCGACAGGCGGCACCATTCGCCCCGGTCCGCCGGCATGCCGAAACGCAGCCGCCGGGGTACCGCCGCGAACCGGCGGACATAGATCCCGGCCGCGCCGAGGCGCGCGAACAGGTCCGCGCCATTGGAGAAGTCGGCGGTGCGGAACAGGCAGGTTCCGCCGATCACGGTCCCGCCGGCGCGCAGGATCATCCGGTCGAGCCGCACCGCATCCGCCGCCCGCGCGAAGGCGGCCTCCCGGCGCCAATCCGCGTCCGACAGGGCGGCGCGGCCGATGGCGAGCGCCGGACCCGACACCGCCCAGGGGCCCAGCGCCTCCGCGATCGGGCTGGCAAGACTCGGTTCGGCAAGCGCGAACCCGAGTCGGATGCCCGCGAGCCCATAGGTCTTGCCGAAGGAGCGCAGCACCACGAGGCCCGGCGCCAGGGCGCGCCCCAGCGTCTCGACCGGCTCGAGGTCGGCGAAGGCCTCGTCGACCACCAGCAGGCCGCCGCGCCCGGCGAGGTCGCGGGCCAGGGCACGCAGCGTCGAGGCCTCCCAGGTGCGGCCGTCCGGATTGTTCGGGTTGACCACCACCACGACGTCGGCGCCGCCGATCTCGGCGATGGCGGCCACGGTCGCGACGGCATGGCCCGCGCGGGCCCAGGCCGCCGCGTGCTCGGCATAGGTCGGCCCCAGCACGGCGACCAGGCCGCGCGGCCGCAGGCGCGGAAGGGTCTCGATCAGGATCTGGGTTCCGGGGGCCGCCACCACGCAGTCCGGATCCACCACGCCGTAGGCGCCCGCCGCCGCCCGCCGCAGGCCCGCGACGTCGGCCGCCGAGGGCAGGCGGCGGAAGGCGCTGGCCTCAAGCACCGGACATGGATAGGGCACCGGATTGATCCCCGTGGAGAGATCGATCCAGGGCTCGGGCGCCTCGGGGAACAGGCGCCGGGCGGCATCGAGGTCGCCGCCATGAAGCACCGGTTCTCCGGCGATCGTTTCTCTGGTGATCGAGTCCTGCACGCCCGGGCCGCGCGCCCTCACCGAGACGACATGTCCTGGACCGCCCTCACCCATCCGCCCGATACGCTCATCGTCCTGGTGCTGGCCCTCGCCATCGAGGCGGCGGCCGGCTATCCGGACCGGCTCTACAGGGCGCTCGGGCATCCTGTCACCTGGATCGGGGCACTGATCGGGGGCCTCGACCGGCGCCTGAACCGGGGCGACGCCTCGCGTCGGCGCGTCGCGGGCGTCGCCGGCCTGCTGATCCTGATCGCCGGCGTCGGCGGAATCTCCCTGGCGCTGACGGCGCTCGCCGGGTCGGCCGGCCTCCTCCCGGCGCTCGGCCTCATTGCGCTCCTCTGCGCCAGCCTGCCGGCCCAGCGCAGCCTGCACAGCCACGTCGCCCGCGTCGCCAGCGACCTGCGCCGCGACGGTCTCGCGGGCGGACGGCTCGCCGTCTCGATGATCGTCGGGCGCGACCCGGAGACCCTCGACGAGGCCGGCATCTGCCGGGCCGCCATCGAGAGCCTGTCCGAAAACTTCTCCGACGGGATCGTGGCGCCGGCCTTCTGGATCGGCCTCGGCGGCCTGCCCGGAGGCGCGCTGTACAAGGCGATCAACACCGCCGACAGCATGATCGGCCACCGCACCCCGCGCCACGAGGCCTATGGCTGGGCCTCGGCCCGCCTCGACGACCTCGTGAACCTGCCGGCCTCGCGCCTCACCGCCCTGCTCATCGTCGCGGCGGCGGCGCTCCATGCCGGCGCCTCGCCCGGCAACGCCTGGCGGGCGGTGCGGCGGGACGCGCGCCGCCACCGCTCACCCAATGCAGGCTGGCCCGAGGCCGCGATGGCGGGGGCGCTCGGCCTGCGGCTCGCCGGCCCGCGCACCTACGGCGCCACCCGGGTCGAGGATGGCTGGATGGGCGACGGGCGGGCCGACGCGACGCCGGACGATGTCGAACGGGCGCTGGCGCTCTATAGAACCGCATGCCTGCTGCTGTTCGGCCTCGCCGCGTCGCTGCTGGCGCTTCTCGAGGTCACTTCTTCATGATCGTTGCCCGCACATGATCCGTTCGACGACATCCGGCCCCGGCCGCCCCGCCGGGCGGCGTCTCGCCCTGGCCATCGCCGCCCTCGGAGGCTTGAGCGCGACGCCGGCCTTGAGCCAGGCCGAGGCCCTGAGGCCCCAGCCGGGGCCCTACATCCTGGGAAGGGATTTCGACGGCGAGACGAAGGACGGCGCGGTCCGCCAGGCCTTCGACATCAGCGGCGCGGCCTGCCGGCCGGCCGGCCCGGAGGGCACCCGGGCCTGCGTCGCGGTCAACGACGAGAATTCCGGCGCGCAGTTCTTCAGCCTCGACGGCACCACGATCACGCCGGGCGCCAGCGCCTTCGAGCAGGGCCGGGCCCCGTCCGCGAAGACGCGCGGCACGCCTGCCGCGGCCTTCGCCTGCAGCGGCGGGCAGGGCAAGTTCAACCAGCTCGACGGCGAGGCCGTCGCCTATGCCGAGCCGTATTTCTACGTCACCGGCTCGCATGGCTGCACGCGCGGCAAGCGCCAGTACAAGCTGTCCTCGATGATCCTCACGCGCGTGCGGCCCGACGCGGCCGGAACGGCGGCGCAGGAGACGGTGAGCACCTACCGGCTGATCGACGCGCTGAACGCGTCCGGGCCCGTGAAGGATTTCGTCCTGCGCGACCTCGAATTCGACCGCAACGCGCCGCCCCCGGCGGGCACGCCCCAGCCGAACGGCCTCAACATCGAGGGCCTCGCCGTGGTGGGCGAGCGGCTCTACGCCGGCCTGCGGGCCCCGAGCCTCGACGGACAGGCCCTCCTGGTCTCGGCGCCGGTGGAGGCCCTGTTCGCGGAGGGGGCCGAGCCCCTGACCGCCGAGGTCACGACGATTCCCCTCGCCGTCGGCCGGGACGCGGGCATCCGCGACCTCGCAGCCCTGCCCGATGGCCGGCTCCTGGTGCTCACCGGATCGTCGCGCAACGGGCTCGCCGTTCCCTACAGCCTGTTCATCGCCGAACTGCCCTCGGGCCGGCTGACCCCGCTCGGCAGCCTGGAGCCCGTGACGGCCCGGGACGACGCGGGCCAGACGATCACCGGCAAGGCCGAGGCCGTGATCCGGCTGGGGCCCGGCCGCGTGCTGGTGATGTTCGACAGCCTGCTCAACGGCGCGCCGCACGAATACGCGGTGGCGATCCCGTAGGCGGGCTCGCCGCGGACCTTCAGGCCGGTTCGAGGCTCGGGACCGGCGCGCTCCGGCGCGCGGCGTCGCGGCGCAGCGCCGAGAGCACCACGAACATCAGGCTCGCCCCGAGCCCGAGGCAGGCGGCCAGGAAGTACATCGGCGCGAGGTTGCTGCCCGTCTGGTCGCGGATGAACGGCACGGCGTTCTGCGCGATGAAGCCGCCGAGATTGCCCACCGAGTTGATGGCCGCGATGCCGGCGGCGGCGCTGGCCCCCTTCAGGAAGGTCGCGGGCAGGGACCAGAACACCGGCTGGGCCGAGAACACGCCGGCCGCCGCCACGCAGAGGCAGGCGAACTTCAGGGCCGATCCGGGCAGCAGCACGCTGAGCACCAGGGCCAGCGCCGCGACGAGGCCCGGCACCACCACGTGCCAGACCTGATCGCCCGTGCGCGCCGCCCGCCGGGGCACCCACCACAGGGCGAGCGCGGTGACGAGCCACGGGATGACGTTGATGAAGCCGTTGACGGTGTTCGAGACCTCGAAGCTGCGCACCACCGTGGGCAGCCAGTAGCTCAGGCCGTAGGCCGCCAGCGGAAAGGCGACGTAGACGGAGGCGAGCATCCAGACGCGCCGGTCGAGGAGTGCCGCGAAGGGGTTGCCGTGCTCGACGAGACCGTCCGCCGCGCGCTCGGCGGCCAGCGTCCCGGAGAGCCAGTCGCGCCCCTCGCGGCCGAGCCAGGGCGCCTCCTCCGGCCCATCGGGCAGGATGCGCAGGACGATCACCGCGAGCGCCAGGGCGGGCAGGCCGGTGGCGACGAACACCCATTGCCAGCCCTTCAGCCCGAGCGTCCCGTCGAGGTCGAGGAGCGCGCCGCCGATGGCCGCCCCGACGGCGTTGGCGAGCGCGCTCGCGATCATGAACCAGCCGATCATGCGGGCCCTGTGGGATTGCGGGAACCACAGGGTCAGGGCGAACAGCACGCCGGGAAAGAACCCCGCCTCCGCCACGCCGAGGAGGAAGCGCAGCGCGTAGAACATCGTCGTGTTCTGCGTGAACCCGAGCAGGATGGTGATGACACCCCAGGTCAGCATGATGCGGGCGAACCAGCGCCGGGCCCCGACCCGCTCCAGGATCACGTTGCTCGGCACCTCGAACAGGAAGTAGCCGAGGAAGAACAGCGAGGCTCCGAGGCCGTAGACGCTCTCGCTCAGGCCGAGGTCGCCGACCATCTGGAGCTTGGCGTAGGAGATGTTCTGCCGGTCGATATAGGCGATCAGGTACATCAGCCCGAGGAGCGGCATCAGCCGCAGGGTCACGGTGCGGATGGTCGCGTGCGCGAGGCGCGCATCCACCGCCGGAGGGGGCGTCGTCATCGGGGGCTTCCTCGCGTCGCCCGTTCGGTGCGGGCGTCTCGCCGGAAGACTAATCGGAGGGCGCGCTACGAGGCCAGGGCGAGCATGCGGTCGCAATCCACATGCGCTTCGAGGTGGTCGGCCAGGCGCTCCAGCACCCGCTCGATGCCGGCCTCGTAGGCGAGCCCGCTGGGAGCCGCCCCGAGGCGGGCGAGCCAGGCGCTCCGCTGCCGGTCGTCGGCGAACAGGCCGTGCACGTAGGTGCCGGTCACGAGCCCGTCGGCCGAGACCGCCCCGTCGCGGCGCCCGTCGGCGAGGCGGATCGCGGCGCGCGCGGTGTCGGGGCCGGTGGTGTCGCCCACATGCATCTCGTAGCCGGTGAACGGCACTCCGTCGGCCAAGCTGATGCCCGTGACGGCGGCGAGGTGCTTTTGCGGCGTCATCACGGTCTCGATGTCGAGGAGGCTCAAGCCTGGCACGGAGCGCGGCGCCCCCTCGATGCCGTGCGGGTCGTCGATGCGCCGGCCCAGCATCTGGTAGCCGCCGCAGAGGCCGAGCACCCGCCCGCCCCGCCGGACATGGGCGCGGATGTCGATGTCCCAGCCCTGCCCGCGCAGGAATTCGAGGTCGTCGATGGTGGTCTTCGAGCCCGGCAGCAGCACGAGGTCGGCGACCGGGATCGCCTCGCCCGGGCGGACCAGCACCACGGCGAGGCCCGGCTCGGCCCGGAGCGGGTCGAGGTCGTCGAAATTGGCGATGCGCGGCAGGACCGGAACGGCCACGACCTTGCGTCGGGCGTCTCCCGCTTCCGAACCGGCGAGGCCGAGCACGTCCTCCGCCGGCAGGCGGGCCGCGTCGGGAAAGTGCGGGATCAGCCCGAAGCTCGGCCATCCGGTCGCCGCCGCGATGGTGGCCATGCCGTCGGCGAACAGGCTCGGGTCGCCGCGAAACCGGTTGACGAGGAAGCCCCGGATCATCGCGGCGTCGTCCGCGTCGATCACCGCCTTCGTGCCGACGAGGCTGGCGATGACCCCGCCCCGGTCGATGTCGCCGAGCAGGATCACCGGCGTGCCCGTCGCGCGGGCGAACCCCATATTGGCGATGTCGCCCCGCCGCAGGTTCACCTCCGAGGCCGAGCCCGCCCCCTCCACCACGACGAGGTCCGCCTGCTCCTTCAGGTACGAAAAACTCTCCAGCACCGAGGCGAGCAGGCGCGGCTTCCAGGCTTGGTAGTCGCGCGCCTTGGCGGTGCCGACCATGCGGCCCTGGACCACGACCTGACTCCCGGTCTCGCTCTGGGGCTTCAGGAGCACCGGGTTCATGTGCACGGAGGGCGCGACGCCGGCCGCCCGCGCCTGGAGCGCCTGCGCCCGCCCGATCTCGCCGCCATCCGCCGTCACGGCGGCGTTGTTCGACATGTTCTGCGGCTTGAACGGCCGCACGCGCAGGCCGCGCCGGGCATAGACCCGGCAGAGCCCGGCCACGATCAGCGACTTGCCGACATCCGAGCCGGTGCCCTGGATCATGATGGCGCGGGTCATGGCTCAGTCCCGCGCCGGGAGGGCCGCGGCGCAGGCCGGATCGGCGGGCCGCGCGGCGCGGGGGAAATCGAGGATGGCGGCGCCGTAGGTCTCGACGACCTCGGAGAACGGCACGCGTTCGGCCGTGAACAGGACGGCCCGGTGCCGGAACAGGCGGCCGGGGATCGCGAGGTCGCCGCAGGTGGAGGCCGAGGGCGGAGCCTGCTCCCAGCCCTTCGGCAGGGGATGCCAGAGGAATTCGGCCTCGATGGTCTGGCGCGTCGTCCCGAGGGCCTGCACCGCCCGGCCGAACGGCGTGTCGGTCGTCTCGAGGAGCCGGTTCATCTCGGGGGTCAGACGCTCGGGCACGTACCAGTTGTCGGCGTCCGACAGGACATGCTCGCCGCAGGCCAGCCGGACCTGCCGGTATCCGAGGCGCGTCTCGGGGCCGGCGTTCAGGCGCTGCCGCGTCTCGTCCGAGGCGGGCTTGTCGACCGCGCGCTGGAGGCTCGCCGCGAGCCGGGGCGTCGGCGCCATGCCGTGGTCGGCGCACCACCCCTCCAGCGTCGCCGTGGCGGAGCGGCTGGCGAGGAGCCGGGCGTTCAAGCCCTCCATCACCGCCAGGACCTCGACGCGCCCGAGATGGGTGTCGGGCCAGGACGGGGCCGGCTCGGAAAGGGCGGGCTGGGCCCCCGCGACCTCAGCGCCCATCAGGGCGAGGAACGCGACCGCGACGATGGCCCGCCGCATCAGAACTCGATCCCGGCCTGGGCCTTCACCCCGGCGGCGAAATGGTGCTTCACGCTTCCCATCTCGGTGACGAGGTCGGCGGCCTCGATCAGGGCCGGCTTGGCGTTGCGGCCCGTGACGATGACGTGGAGGTCGGGGCGCCGGGACCGGAAGGCCGCCACCACCGCCTCGACCGGCAGGTAGTCGTAGCGCAGGGCGATGTTGAGTTCGTCCAGCACCACGAGGCGGATCGTCGGGTCGGCCATGAGGTCGAGGGCCTTGGCCCAGGCGTGCTCGGCGGCGGCGATGTCGCGCGCCTTGTCCTGGGTCTCCCAGGTGAAGCCCTCTCCGAGCGTGTGCCAGTCGATCTGGGTGCCGAAGGCCTTGAGCGCGTGCTTCTCGCCCGTGTCCCAGGCGCCCTTGATGAACGGCACCACGCCGACGCGCCAGCCGTGGCCCAGCGCCCGCAGCATCAGCCCGAGGGCAGCCGTGGTCTTGCCCTTGCCGGGGCCGGTGTTGACGATGAGGAGCCCCTTCTCGATCGTCTTGCCCGCCACCTCGGCATCCTGGACGGCCTTGCGCTTCTCCATCTTTTCGCGGTGGCGTTCGGCCTCTGCGTCGCTGATCTCGGCGTCGCTGATTTCGGCGTCGGTCGTCTCGGCGTCGGTCATGGATTCGCTCCGGGTGCGGGCTTCACGATCATCGGCAATCCGGCCACCATGAAAACGACGTGGTCGGCGCGCGCCGCGAGGCGCTGGTGCAGGCGCCCGGCGGCGTCGCGAAACCGGCGGGCGAGCGCGTTGTCCGGCACGATGCCGAGGCCGACCTCGCTGCCCACCAGCACCACCGGCCCGGGCGCGCCCGCACAGGCCGCGATCAGCGCGGCGCCGGCGGCCTCGACTTCGGCCTCCGCCAGGATGAGGTTGGTCAGCCACAGGGTCAGGCAATCGACCAGCACCGGGCCGGGCGCCTCCGCCACCGCCCGGGGCAGGTCGATCGGCACGTCCCGGGTGATCCAGTCGCCCGAGCGGCGCTCCCGGTGCAGGGCGATCCGTGCCCGCATCTCGTCGTCCCAGGCCTGCGCGGTGGCGAGGTAGGTCCAGGGCGCGGGCCACGCCTCGATCAGCCCCTCCGCGTGCAGGCTCTTGCCGGAGCGCGCGCCGCCGAGCACCAAGGTCATGTGATGTGGGGACAGCGCCATGCTCCCCCTCTGCCCGATAACGGGTTCCGGGGTCAAAGCCGGGACCGGCGGCGAGGGCCGGCCCACGCGTTGTCAGCGCCGGCACAACCGCGTAGAAGCGCTGATTGGACGGTGCCCCGGCGACGGGGTGAAAAGGGAATGCGGTGAGGAGGACACTCCGAAACCGCGGCTGCCCCCGCAACTGTGAGCGGAGACGGGCCTGCCATGAGCCACTGGAGCGATCCGGGAAGGCGGCAGGACCGGACGACCCGCGAGCCAGGAGACCTGCCGTCCGGAGGGCACCCGCCCTCCACCCGCTCGATCCGTGACGGCCGCCGGCGGGGCGGCCAGGAGATGAACCGATGTCGACCAACACCCTCGTTCTGTCCGGCACCCGCACCAACGAGCGCCTCGGCGCCGTGCTCGTGGCCGCCTTCCTCGGCCTCGGCCTCGTCTTCATGGCGGGCTTCGCGCCCGCGATGGCGCTGCACAACGCGGCGCACGACTTCCGCCACAGCCAGAACTTCCCCTGCCACTGAGCGCTCAGGACGCGGCAGGGTCGCGGTGCGAACCTGCAATCCTCTGAGTCTCCGTGTCCACGCGCTCTCCGACGCCGAACCGGCATGCCCCTCGGCGGGACGCGCGCAGCGCCCAAGGCAGACAGTCCCATGATCATCCGGCTCCTGTCGGCGGCTCTGGTCGCCGGCTTCCTCGCGGCTGTCGTCGCGACGGGCCTGCAGCTCGCGCTCACCTCGCCGCTCATCATCGCAGCCGAGCGCTTCGAGACGCAGGCCTCCGCCGCACCGGCGCTGCTGTCGCCCGCCTCCCTGGTGGTGCGCATCCACGGCGGTCACGATCAGGGTACCAAGGACCCTGGAACCCGGGACCCGTCCGTCAGCGGCGGCGAGACGGCGCCAGACTGGCAGCCCGGCCCCGGCCTGCCCCGCATGGCCTTCACGGCCCTCGCCACCCTGGTGGGCGGCGTCGGCTACGCGCTGCTGCTGGGCGCCGTGCTCGCCGCCTGCAACCGCGAGCCGACCCCTGAGACCAGCCTGCGCTTTGCCATCGCGGGCTTCCTCGCGGTGGCGCTGGCGCCCGCCCTCGGCCTGCCGCCCGAACTCCCCGGCATGGAGGCCGCCCCCCTCGCCGAGCGCCAGTTCTGGTGGGTGATGACGGCGGCGGCCACCGGCATGGGCCTCTACCTCATCGCGATCCGCCGGGCGCCGATCGCCATCGCGGGCGGCATCGTGCTCCTCGTCGCCCCCCATCT
>NZ_JAQGKL010000176.1 GCF_028290105.1 Methylobacterium sp. | reverse complement strand
GGTCCGGCCCGCGAACCGCGCCGTGATCGTCGCGGGCCCCGTGAGATCGAAGGGCACCGACAGCGTGCCGGTGGAGACGATGCTGCCGGCGGGGATCGTCACGCCGCGCTCGCGGGCCACGGCGAGGAGATCGGTCAGCGCCGCCAGCGGGTCGGTCTCGTCCTCGCCCGTCACGGCGCGGACCCGCTCGACCCCGTCGACCGCCACCACGAGGCTGTCGGCCAATGCGGCGAGGTCGCCCGATCCGATCGCCGGCCCGATCACCAGGGACTGGAAGGCGGAATTGTCGGCGCAGAAGCTCGGCCAGCCGACGGCGCGCCGGTCGAGGAAGCGCGACAGCACGAGCTCGAACGCGACGCGGGTCTCGGCGACGACGCTCGCGGCTGCGGCCACCGGCGCGTCGGGGGCGATGTCGCGCCCGATGACGTAGGCGATCTCGAACTCGACGGTCACCGCCCCGGCATGCGGCATCCGGATTTCCGCGCCATCCGCGTGAAGCTGCCCCTTCAGCACGCGCCCGGCGATGGAGCGACCGACGCCCGAGCTGCGCTTGCCCTTGTGGCTGCCGATGGCGAGCTTCCAGCCGGCGAATTCGTCGCCGATGGCGTCGAGCAGCCGGTCCTGGATGGCGTAGCCCTCGGCCATCGTGCGCGGGCGGACGGCCTCGGGGAGTTCGGCGAGTTGCCGGCCCTCGCGGTAGGCCGCGTGGAGCAGGTCGGCGGCGGGCCGGGGGTCGAAGGCGTCGGTCATCGGCGGGCCTCGTGTGCGGTGCGGGCAGGTGCCCGGTCTCTACCGGATTTGCGCGCCTTCGCGCGCCCGTATGCTCAGGACTTCGAAGTCGGTTCGGCCTGCAAAGTCGGTTCGGCCTGCAGAAAATCGAAGTCGCAGCCCTCGTCCGCCTGCAGCACGGTGTCGTGGAAGAGGCGCGCGTAGCCGCGCTTCGCCCAATCCGGCCGGAGCGCGGGGGCGAGGGCGGCGCGGCGGCGCTCCATCTCCGCCGCGTCCACCAGCACGTCGATGCGCCGCCCCGCCGTGTCGAGGCGGATGGTGTCCCCCGTCCGGACCAGGGCGAGGGGGCCGCCGACGGCCGATTCCGGCGTGATGTGCAGCACGATGGTGCCGAAGGCCGTGCCGCTCATGCGGGCGTCCGAGATCCGCACCATGTCCTTGATGCCCCGCGCCAGGAGCTTCTTCGGAATCGGCAGGTAGCCCGCCTCCGGCATGCCCGGCGCCCCCTTCGGCCCGGCGTTCTGGAGGACGAGCACGTCGCCCGGCGCCACGTCGAGGCCGGGATCGTCGATCCGGGTCGTCATGTCCTCGACGGACGTGAAGACCACGGCCCGGCCGGTATGCTGCAGCAGGGCGGGACTCGCGGCGCTGTGCTTGATCAGCGCGCCGCGCGGGGCGAGGTTGCCGCGCAGGACCGCCATGGCGCCGACGGGCTTGATCGGGTCGTCGACGGAGCGGATCACGCTCTGGCCCGGCACGTCCTCGGCAACGGCCACCACGTCGCGGAGCGTCCCGCCCGCCACCGTCAGGGCGTCGCGGTCGATGAGATCGCCGAGGTTGCGCAGCAGGGCCGGCATCCCGCCCGCATGGTGGAAATGCTCCATGTAGTGCTGCCCCGAGGGCTTGAGGTCGATCAGCACGGGCACGTCCCGCCCCAGGCTGTCGAAGGCGTCGAGGTCGATTCGGCAGGCGGTCCGGTTGGCGATGGCGGTCAGGTGGATCAGGCCGTTGGTCGATCCGCCGATCGCCTGCAGGACCACCTGCGCGTTGCGGAAGGCCGCCGGCGTCAGGAGTTCGCTCGGGCGTGGGCCCCCCGAGACCGCCATCTCGGCGGCGCGGCGCCCGCTCAACTCGGCGATGCGGATGCGCTCGGCGTGCGGCGCCGGCACGGTGGCGCTCATGGGCAGGGAAAGGCCCAAGGCCTCGATCACGCAGGCCATGGTGCTCGCCGTGCCCATCACCATGCAGGTGCCCACCGAGGGGGCGAGCCGGCTGTTGACCCGCTCGATCTCGGCCTCGTCGATCTCGCCGGCCCGGTGCGCGCTCCAGAGGCGGCGGCAATCGGTGCAGGCGCCGAGCACCTCGCCCTTGTGGTGGCCCACCACCATGGGGCCGACCGGGATGACCACGGTGGGCAGGTCCACGCTCGCCGCCGCCATCACCTGCGCCGGCAGGGTCTTGTCGCAGCCGCCGATGACGAGGACCGCGTCCATGGGCTGGGCCCGCAGCATCTCCTCGGTGTCCATCGCCATGAGGTTGCGCAGGTACATCGAGGTCGGGTGCGCGAAGCTCTCGTGGATCGAGATCGTCGGGAACACCATGGGCAGGCCGCCGGCCAGCATCACCCCGCGCTTGGCCGCCTCGATCAGGGCCGGCGCGTTGCCGTGGCAGGGGTTGTAGTCGCTCGCCGTGTTGGTGATGCCGACGATCGGCCGGTCGAGGGCGTCGTCCGAGTAGCCCGCCGCCTTGATGAAGGCCTTGCGCAGGAACAGGGAGAAGCCCGCATCGCCGTAGCTGGTGAGGCCCTTGCGCAGACCCTTGCTCATGATCGGTCCGATTCCGTTCTCAGGATGCCACGCGGGCGCGGGGGTCGACGCGGGCGATGCGCGACAGGAGGTAGTCGACGTCCGCCTTGCCCTGCGCCGACAGGGCGGCGGCCGGCTTGCGCTGGGCGTCGGAGGCGAAGATCCCGCGACGCTGGAAGACGTACTTGCGCACCGCCAGCCCGAGCGGGCCCTGCTGCTGCTCGTAGCGCAGATACGGCAGGTGCGCGTCGAAGAGGTCGTGGGCCGCGTCGCGCTCCCCCGCCGCCGACATTCGCACCACGTCCACCAGCATCTCGGGGAAGGCGTAGCCGGTATTGGCGCCGTCCGCCCCGCGCTCCATCTCGAAATCGAGGAAGAGCCCGCCATTGCCGGTGAGGATCGCGATGTGGCGCATGGAGCCGTCAGCCTCGAAACCCCGCAGGGTCGTGATCTTGTCGAGCCCCGGCCAGTCCTCGTGCTTGAGCATGACGCAGGAGGGGTTCTCCGTGACGATCCGGCGGATGACGGCGGGCGTCATCACCACCGAGAAGGTCAGCGGGTAATCCTGGATCACGAAGGGCACGTCCGCGCCGATGGCCTCGGCGGCGTTGCGGTAATAGGCCACCACCTGATCGTCCGTGCGCAGGGTGTTGGGCGGCGCGATCATGACGCCGGCGGCCCCCAGCTCCATCACCTCGCGGGCGAGGGCCCGCATGGCGGCAAAGCCCGGGGCCGAGACGCCCACGAGCACGGGGACGTCCGTGCGCCCGACGACCCGCCTGGCGATGGCGACCGCCTCCGCATGGTCGAGCTTCGGCGCCTCGCCGAGCTGGCCCAGGATGGTCAGGCCGTCGATGCCGGCGCCCGCGAAGAAATCGCACATCCGGTCGAGGGAGGTCTCGTCGACCCGGCCGTCGGGGTGGAACGGTGTGGGAGCGATGGGGATCACCCCCTTGATCGCGCTGGTGAGAGCCATGGTGTCCTCAGAGGGTCTGACGGCGGGGGCCGCCGGGCGGAAATCAGCGCACCGCCAGGGCGGCCGGGTTGACGAGGTTGCGGGGCGGCTCGCCGCGCAGGATGCGCAGCATCTCCTCGGCGGCCCCGAGCCCCATCACCCGAAGGCTCTCGGCGCTGGTGCCGGCCACATGCGGGGTCAGGAGCAGGTTGGGACAGGCGAAATACGGGTGGTCCTCGGGCAGCGGCTGCACATCGAAGACGTCGAGGGCCGCGCCGCCGATGGTTCCAGCCCTCAGGGCGGCGGCCAGGGCCTCGGCCCGCACGATGGGGCCCCGCGCGACGTTGATCAGCACCGCGTCCGGCCGCATCCGGCCGATGAGGGTCTCGTCGACGAGGCCCCGCGTCTCGGGCGTCAGTGGGCAAGCCACCACCACGGCGTCGCTCTGCGCGAACAGCGCGGCGCGATCCACCGCCTCGAACAGGCCGTCCTCGGTCCGGGCGCTGCGGGAATGGCCGAGCACCCGCATGCCGAAGCCGGCCCGCGCGATGCGGGCGACGCGCCGCCCGATCTCGCCGGTGCCCAGGATGCCGATCGTCGTGCCGCCGATCTCGGCGAGATCGCTCGCCAGGGACTTGGCGGGACCCCAGCCGGCCCCGCGCAAGGCGCCGTCGAGGGGGCCGAGGCGGCGGCGCAGGTGGAACAGGGCCGCGAAGACGTATTCGGCCACCGCCTGCGTGTTGCTGCCGGGCAGGTTCGCCACCGGGATGCCGCGCGCGGTGGCGGCCTCCAGCGGCACGAAATCGAGCCCGACGCCGTGGCGCACGATGCCGCGCAGGCGCGGCGCGTGGTCGAGGATGTCGTCGGGCAGCTGCGCCCGCACGATCAGCCCCGCCGCCTCGCGCGCCAAATCCCGCAGGGTCGCGGGGGCCGTGTCCGGGGCAGTCACCACGCGCGCCTGCGGCGCCAGAAGGGCCACCGCCTCCGCGTGGATCGGGTTGGTGAGGACGACCAGGGGACGGTCGGTGTCGGATGCGCTCAACGGGGCTACCTTGCTCGGGGACGAACTTCGGAAGGGGACGTTCTGAACCCGGCGGGTCGGCTCGCCTTCAGAAAAACGCCTGCAACCCCGTCTGCGCCCGCCCCAAAATCAGCGCGTGGACGTCGTGCGTGCCCTCGTAGGTGTTCACCGTCTCGAGGTTCTGGGCGTGGCGCATGACGTGGTACTCGCCCATGATGCCGTTGCCGCCGTGCATGTCGCGGGCGGTGCGGGCGATGTCGAGGGCCTTGCCGCAATTGTTGCGCTTGATCAGCGAGATCATCTCGGGCGCCATCTTCCCCGCGTCGAACAGGCGCCCGACCCGGAGCGCGGCCTGGAAGCCGAGCGCGATCTCGGTCTGCATGTCGGCGAGCTTCTTCTGGACGAGCTGGGTCTGGGCGAGGGGCCGCCCGAACTGCTTGCGCTCCAGGGTGTAGGCGCGGGCCCGGTGCCAGCAATCCTCGGCGGCGCCCATGGCGCCCCAGGCGATGCCGTAGCGCGCCCGGTTGAGGCAGCCGAACGGCCCCTTCAACCCCGAGACGTTGGGCAGCAGCGCGTCTTCGGGCACCTCCACGTCCGCCATCACGATCTCGCCCGTGGTGGAGGCGCGCAACGAGAGCTTGCCCTTCAGGGTCGGGGCGGAGAGGCCCTTCATGCCCTTCTCCAGGACGAAGCCCCGGATCGCGCCCTCGTGCGCGTCGGATTTCGCCCAGACCACGAAGACGTCGGCGAAGGGGGCGTTCGAGATCCACATCTTGGCCCCCGACAGGCGGTAGCCGCCGTCGATCTTCTCCGCCCGGGTCTTCATGCCGGCGGGGTCGGAGCCGGCATCGGGCTCGGTGAGGCCGAAGCAGCCGATCCATTCGCCCGACGCGAGCCGGGGCAGGAATTTGCGGCGCTGGTCTTCCGAGCCGTAGGCGTGGATCGGGTACATCACGAGGGAGGATTGCACGCTCATCATCGAGCGGTAGCCGGAATCCACCGCCTCCACGGCCCGCGCCACGAGGCCGTAGGCCACATAGGACGCACCCGCCCCGCCGTATTCCTCGGGGAGCGTCACCCCGAGCAGCCCGCGCTCGCCCATCTTGGCGAACAGGCCGGGATTGCTGGTCTCCCCCGCGTAGGCCTCGACGATGCCGGGCAGCAATTCCTCCCGCGCGAAGGCTTGCGCCGCCTCGTGGATGGCGCGCTCGTCCCCGGTGAGCTGATCCGCGAGGAGGAAGGGATCGTCCCAGGCGAAGTGCGCGGAGGCGGGGGCGGTGGGCGCGGCGGAGCCGGGCGGGCGCGTCGGGGCGTTCATGGGTCTGTCCTCCGGACGGTCTTGGGCGGTTTCCTCGCCCGTTGCCGGCGATCCTAACAGGCCCGGCCGGGGAGACCAGCCGCCGGAGATCCGCCGCGAGAGACCCGTGACGTTGCCCCGGCCCGCCAAGCGCGCCATGACGTCAACCTCACGAAGAAAGACGTCAGCCCCGCGAAGACGGGCGGCGGGCGGGACGCGGAGAACCGGCCATGGGCGACACGAGCGCGCGCGAAGAGGCTTCCGACCCCCTGTCCCGTTGCCTGCCGCTCGCCGGCATCCGCGTGCTCGATCTCTCGCGGGTGCTCGCCGGCCCGTGGGCCGCCATGTGCTTAGGGGATCTCGGCGCCGAGGTGATCAAGGTCGAGCATCCGCAGGGCGGCGACGACACGCGCGACTGGGGACTGCCCACGGGGGCGACCAACACCTCGTATTTCGACAGCGCCAACCGCAACAAGCGCTCCATCGCCCTCGACCTCACCACGGCGGAGGGGCTCGCCACCGCGCGGGCGCTCGCGCGGACCAGCGACGTGGTGGTGCAGAACTTCAAGACCGGCGGCGCCGACCGCCTGGGCCTCGGCTACGCGGCCCTCAGCGCCGAGAACCCGGGCCTGATCTATTGCTCGATCTCCGGCTACGCCTCCGACGGGCCGGAGGCGGCGCGGCCCGGATACGACATCGTGGTGCAGGGCGAGGCCGGCCTGATGGCGCTCAACGGCGAGGCGGACCGCCCGCCCCT
>NZ_JAQGKL010000173.1 GCF_028290105.1 Methylobacterium sp. | reverse complement strand
ATCGAAGAACAGCGAGTGGAACATCGCCTCCGCCGTGTCGAGCGTCGGTGGCTCGCCGGGGCGCATGACGCGGTAGATGTCGAACAGCGCGCCTTCGCGGCCGGAATTCTTGTCGACCGCTAGGGTGTTGCGGATGTAGGGGCCGACATTGATGTGGTCGATGTCGAGCACCGGAAGCTCGGCGACGCCGACCTCCTCCAGGCTCTTCAGCAGCTTGTCTGAGATCTCGTCGCCGGCCTCGGCCCAAATCTCGCCGGTCTTCGGGTTGACGAGGTCCTCGGCAATGTACTGGCCGATCAGGTCCTCGTCGGTGGCCTTCAGGAAGTTAACGCCGCGCTCGGCGATCTGCCGGGCGTTGCGGGCGTTCAGCTTTTTGCCTGCCTCGAGCACGACTTCGCCGGACTCCGCGTCGACGAGGTCGACGGATGCCTTGAAACCCTTCAGGCGGTCGGCGTCGTAGGGCACGCGCCATTCGGCACCGTCGCGATCGTAGATCACTCGGTTGTAGAAGGTCGAAAGGATTTCCTCGCCATCGAGGCCGAGCGCGAACAGCAGCGAGGTCACGGGCAGCTTGCGCTTCCGGTCGATGCGGACGTGCACGATGTCCTTGGCGTCGAACTCGACGTCGAGCCAGGAGCCACGGTAGGGGATGATGCGGGCGGCGAACAGGAGCTTGCCCGAGGAATGGGTCTTGCCCTTGTCGTGATCGAAGAACACGCCGGGCGACCGGTGCATCTGGGAGACGATGACGCGCTCGGTGCCGTTGACGATGAAGGTGCCGTTCTCCGTCATCAGGGGCATGTCGCCCATGTAGACGTCCTGCTCCTTGATATCCTTGACGGACTTCGCGCCGGTATCCGGGTCCACATCGAACACGATGAGGCGCAGCGTGACCTTGAGCGGGGCCGCATAGGTGATGCCGCGCTGGCGGCACTCGTCGACATCGTATTTCGGCTGCTCGAACGTGTACTTCACGAACTCGAGGAGCGCCGTGGACGAGAAGTCCGAGATCGGGAAGACGGACTTGAACACGGTCTGGAGGCCTTCGTCGCCCCGCCCGCCTTCCGGCTCGTCCATGATCAGGAACTGGTCGTAGGATGCCTTTTGAACCTCGATGAGGTTCGGCATCTCAGCCACTTCCTTGATCTTGCCGAAGAACTTGCGAATCCGCTTGCGACCGACCAGCGTGTTGGCCATGGGTGACCTCGCTCCTACGTCCCGCGTACCGGGCGCCCGGGGAAGGCGTCTGCCTCCCGCAACCAGGCTCTGGGCTCGTCCCGCCGAACGACGCCCACCCGAACTGAAAATCTTTTGGCCCTCGCGTGGGCCGGTCGGGTCGCCTAAAGCGACCGTGGCCCACGGGCGTGAACCCGCGGGCCTTCGGTGCCGTCAGGCCCGGATGGACCTGACGGAAAGTGATGGACCTGTGTGGCCCACCGAAGAGTCTTACTTGAGCTCGACCTTGGCGCCAGCCTTCTCGAGCTGGCCCTTGAGCTTCTCGGCCTCTTCCTTGTTGACGGACTCCTTGACGGCCTTCGGAGCACCCTCGACGAGGTCCTTGGCTTCCTTGAGGCCGAGTCCGGTGATCGCGCGGACCTCCTTGATGACCTCGATCTTCTTGTCGCCGGCGGCGGTGAGCATGACCGTGAACTCGGTCTGCTCCTCGACGGCGGCGGCAGGACCGGCGGCCGGGCCGGCGGAAACGGCGACGGCGGCGGCGGCGGAGACGCCCCACTTCTCTTCGAGCAGCTTGGCGAGGTCAGCAGCCTCGAGAACGGTCAGCGAGGACAGGTCGTCGACGAGCTTGGCGAGATCAGCCATGTGAATATTCCTTCAGAGATCGGTTTGAACGGATGGGTTGAAAAGGGCGATGCGGCCTCAGGCCGCTTCGCTCTGAGCCTCGTCCTTGGTGGCATAGGCCCCGAACACGCGGGCGAGCTTGGCCGCCGGTGCGTTGACGACCTGGGCGATCTTGGTCGCGGGAGCCTGGATGAGGCCCACGATCTTGGCGCGCAGTTCGTCGAGGGACGGGAGCGAGGCAAGTGCCTTCACGCCGTCCGGGTTCAGGGCTGTCGTGCCCATGGCGCCGCCGAGGATCACGAGCTTGTCGTTGGCCTTGGCGAAGTCCACCGCAACCTTGGCGGCCGCGACCGGATCGCTCGAATAGGCGAGCAGGGTCGGACCCTTCAGGAGGGGCTTGATGGAGGCGACGTCCGTGCCATCGAGAGCGATGTTGGCGAGGCGGTTCTTGGTGACCTTCACGGTGGCACCGGCCTGCTTCATCTGCGCGCGCAGCTTCTGCATGTCGGCGACCGTGAGGCCTTTGTAGTGGGCCACGACGACGACGGACGTGTTCGCGAACACGCCGTTGAGCGTCGAGACGAGATCAGCTTTGGCTGTCCTGTCCACTGGGGCTCTCTCCGGTTGGCGGAACCCGAGAATGGGTCCGCCGGTTGCACATGCCGCCCGGGACGGAACTCGGCTTAACAAGAAGCCGGAACGTCCTAGGCGACGCTTCACGGCCCTGTCCCCTGGCGCCCCCCGGAACGGGTGGACGACACGGGTGAGATGGTTCAAACCGATGCCTCGGCCTGCTCGCGAGATGCGAACCGGATGAGGGTTCTGGAAATTCGGTCTTCCCAGTCTGTGCAGGCTTTGACGATTAAGCCGGAGATCCGGCGCCTGCAGTCTCGGACAGGACATGGCCGGATGAAGCCCTAAAGGGCTTCTCGCCCCTCAAAGCCTTCCGGCCATCACCACCCGGTTGCCCGGGCGATCTCTCAATCGGAATGCGACCGATCGGCCGATTCCTTTCTCATGTATGAAAACGTTGAAGCGGTCTATAGAGCCTAGCAAGCAGCCTGCCAAGTGCCTCGACGCAAGAAATGCGTCGCAGGCCGCAGTTTTCCCTTGACGACTTCGGGCATGTTCCGGCGTGTCCGATGCGCGTCGTAAGCCTTTGTCACGTCGGCAGGAATTTCCGCGCGGCCCGCCACCAGGGCTCGCGTGCCTCCCGCTTCTGGTCGGCCTTGGCCGCGTAGAACGAGGCGTTGTGCTCGCCGCGCAGGGCCTCGCGGGTGAAGCGGATGAGGTGATGGGCAACGAAGCCCATGTTGAACACCGCCTCGATCTGCCCGCGCCGCAGGGCGTGGCCCGCCGCTTTCCAGAACACGCCGCGGTAATCCGACAGCAAGCCGACGCGGACCGCGATGTTGAAGCCGAGGATCAGGCCGCGACGCAGGTTGGTCCTGGTCAGCTTGCCCCGCACCGGCGTCTTGATGCGATGCGGGTAGGTGCGCTCGACCTGATACTTGAAGCGCTCGAACAGGTTCGCGGGCTCGTAGGCATGCGCGATGGCCCGGCGCCAGCTCGCCACGACGTCGTCGTGCGGGCGCTTGAACAAGACGTTGGATTCGAGGGCCGCGTCGTGGGTGAGGCGTCCCTCGCGGGTCAGCCGGTCCCAGAGCGGCGTCTTGGGCAGAGCCTGGAGCAGGTTCATCGTCAGCACCGGCACCGCCGACTTGTCGATGAAGTCGATGAGCTTCTGCTCGGACTGGTCGGAATCCGTGTCGAGGCCCAGGATGATGCCCGAGGTGACTTCCAGGCCGAAGCTGTTCAGGATCTCGATCGCCTCGTACATCGGCACGGCCGCGTTGTGCTTCTTGTCGATGCCGGCGAGCGCGTCCTCCTCCGGGGTCTCGATACCGACGAAGACGGTCATGAAGTTCGCCTGGCGCATCAGCTCGAGGATGTCGGGCTGCTTGGCCATGTTCAGGGTCGCCTCGCAGGCGAACTGGAGCGGGTAGTCGTTCTTCTTCTGCCACGCCACGAGGTGGGGCAGCATGTCCTTCGTGGCCTTGCGGTTGCCGATGAAGTTGTCGTCGACGAAGTAGACCACGGCCGGGTGTCCCGGCTGGGCGATGATCGCGTCGAGTTCGCCGAGCATCTGCTCCGGGCTCTTCAGGCGCGGCTGGCGGCCGTAGAGCTGCGGGATGTCGCAGAACTCGCAGCGATAGGGGCAGCCCGACGAAAATTGCAGCGAACCGATGAGGTAGCGCTTCAGGGGCGCCGCCTCGTAGGCCGGCGCCGGGAAGTCGGAAAGCGGCAGGCGCTCCTTCGTCTCCAGGCGGACCTGTGTCGCCGGGATCGAGACGTCGCGGTCGAGGATCGCCACGAGTTCGTCGGTGGCGTCACCGATCTCGCCGAGATGGAGGTAGTCGAATTCCGGGTACTGTTCCGGCGAGCCCGACACCGAGGGTCCGCCGAGCGCCGTGACCTTACCGGCGGCATGCGCCCGGGCGTAGATGTCCCGGATCTGCGGCGCCTGGATGTGCATGCCCGACACGAATACCGCGTCGGCCCAGGCGAAGTCCGCTGGCCCCGCCCGGACGATGTTCTCGTCGATGAAGCGGTACTCCCAGGTCTCGGGCATGTAGGCCGCGATCAAGAGGAGCCCTTGCGGGGGCATGAAGGCCTTCACGCCGCCCATCAGGGGGTAGGCGTGAGAGAAGGTCCCGAAGGACGGGGTGTAGGCGGGAAACACGCACAGAATGCGTCGCTTCGAGATGACGGAGAGGGTGCATCGCATGACAACATCCCTAGCACAGGCATCCGCGGCGGCGTCACCCTCGCGTGTCAAATTCTTGGGCCGGGGGTTCGGGGCGTCCAGGCGCACCAAGCGGTCGACGAGGTTTCCTCACGCGTGTTTGATCGGCCGGCCGTGTCGCGGGCTGATCGATCCGATCGTCCAGCCTGGTCCCAGACCGCGCGCCGCATCTTCTACGAACCGTCGCAGTGCGACCGGATTTCGCTCGGGGCGTCCAGACCTGCGTGCGGCCCGGTCGGCGAAGCGCCTGCAAGCGTATCGTCAAACGAAAACGCCCGGCCGCGAGGCCGGGCGTTCCCCTATGTCATGTCAATAGAGGTGGGAATCAGACGGTGAGCACCGTCGAGGGCTCGACGCGGACGCCCGGACCCATCGAGGAGGTCACCGCGACGCGCTGGACGTACTGGCCCTTGGCGCCGGCAGGCTTGGCCTTGGAGACCGCGTCCGCGAACGCCTTGATGTTCTCGACGAGCTTGTCGGCGTCGAACGAGACCTTGCCGATGCCTGCGTGGATGATGCCGGCCTTCTCGACGCGGAACTCCACCGAGCCACCCTTGGCGCCGGCCACCGCGGACTTCACGTCCATGGTCACGGTGCCGACCTTCGGGTTCGGCATCAGGCCGCGTGGGCCGAGCACCTTGCCGAGACGGCCGACGAGCGGCATCAGGTCGGGGGTCGCGATGCAGCGATCGAACTCGATCTTGCCGCCCTGGACGATCTCGAGGAGGTCCTCGGCGCCGACGATGTCGGCACCGGCGGCCCTAGCCTCGTCGGCCTTGGCGCCGCGGGCGAACACCGCCACCCGCACCGTGCGGCCGGAACCGTTGGGCAGGTTGCAGACGCCGCGGACCATCTGGTCGGCGTGGCGCGGGTCGACGCCGAGATTCATCGAGATCTCGACGGTCTCGTCGAACTTGGCGCTGGCCTTCTCCTTCACGAGCTTGATCGCCTCGTCGATGGAGTAGAGCTTGAGTGCGTCGATGCCCTCGCGGGCGGCGCGGATGCGCTTGCCTTCGTGTGCCATTGTGCCCTCCCCTTAAGCGACGACGTCGAGGCCCATGGCCCGCGCGGAGCCACGGATCATGGCGACGGCGGCGTCAACCGAGTCGCAGTTCAGGTCGGGCATCTTCTTCTCGGCGATCTCGCGCAGCTGCGCTTCGGTCACCTTGCCGACGTTCGAGCCGGGCTTGCCCGGGGTCTTGGAGCCGGAAGCCGGCTTCTTGCCGATCTTCAGGCCGGCGGCCTTCTTGAGGAAGAAGGTGACCGGCGGCTGCTTCATCTCGAAGGTGAAGGAGCGGTCCTGGTACGCCGTGATGACGACCGGGATCGGGGTGCCCTTCTCGATCTGGGAGGTCTTCGCGTTGAAGGCCTTGCAGAATTCCATGATGTTGAGGCCGCGCTGACCGAGCGCGGGGCCGATGGGCGGCGACGGGTTCGCGGCGCCGGCCGGAACCTGAAGCTTCACGTAGCCCGTGATCTTCTTTGCCATAGGGACTGCTCCCAAAGAATGCCCGGCACCCGGCTGGCCTCAGCGCGGATGGAGCGGGCGGTTGCAGGTCGCGGTGCGGACCGTGGACCCCGGCGGCGAACCGGGCGGGCCTCCCGCGTGTGACACCGCTGCGGACAACGGTGGCCTCACGTTCGGCGTGACACCGAACGGAAAGGGCTGATCCGTCGATGATGACGAACGGAGAAAGACGAGACGATCAGATCTTCTCGACTTGGCCGTATTCCAGCTCGACCGGCGTGGCGCGGCCGAAGAT
>NZ_JAQGKL010000282.1 GCF_028290105.1 Methylobacterium sp. | reverse complement strand
ATGCAGCACCCCCAGCCAAAGGCCAGAGACACCCGCCATCCCGTCGCTTGATGACCAGCAGCACCGCCAGACCCGCTGGCCGCCGCCGATGTGCAGCCGTATACGGACCACCATCCGACCCGTCAACTCCCCGGATGACGAATTCACGACAGGGCTTCGTGCGAGAGCGTCCAGAGTTCAGGCGGCGCTGCGGCGGAGCGCGAGGAAGGCCCTGGCTTCGGCGCTCGGCAGCGGCCGGCTGAAGAGAAATCCCTGCACCTCCGTGCAGCCCTCGCGGCGCACCTGCTCGAGCTGCGCCTCGGTCTCGATCCCCTCGGCGGTGATGCTGGTGCCGAGATGGGCTCCCAGTCCGACGACCGCGCGCACGATCGCGGCGGTGCCGGGATCGGCGATCTCGCGGATGAAGGACCGGTCGATCTTGATCCGGTCGAAGGGAAACCGGCGCAGATAACTCAAACTGGAATAGCCGGTGCCGAAATCGTCGAGGGCGATGCGAACCCCCATCGCGCGCAGGCGATGCAGGCAGGCCACCACCGCCTCCGCGTCCTGCATCAGCACGCTCTCGGTGATCTCGAGCTCGAGGCGCCATGCCGGCAGGCCGGAGGCGGCCAGAGCCGCCACGACGCCCTGTTCCAGGGTGCCCTGAAGGAACTGGACCGCCGAGACGTTCACGGCGATCCGCAATTCGCCGGGCCAGGATGCCGCCTCGATGCAGGCCGCGCGCAGGGCCCAGGTTCCGAGGGGTCCGATCAGGCCGGTCTCCTCGGCCAGCGGGATGAACTCGCCCGGCGCGATGCTGCCGCGCACGGGATGGTTCCAGCGCAGGAGCGCCTCGAAGCCCCGGACCGTCTCCGTGGCGAGATGCATCACCGGCTGGTAGTTCAGGCTGAAGCCGCCGGCCCGCACCGCCTCGCGCATCTCCAGTTCGAGGAGGTTGCGCTGGGTGACGAGGCTATCCATCCCGGCCTCATAGAACCGGAAGGTGTTCCGACCCGCGGCCTTGGCCCGGTAGAGGGCGATGTCGGCGTTGCGAAACAGGGTGTCGGCGTCGATCCCGTCCCGCGCACCGATGCCGATGCCGACGCTGGCCCCGATGCCGACCCTGTGGCCGTCGAGGTCCACCGGCTGCTCCACGGCCTCGATGACGCGCCGGGCCACGAGGCTGGCATCCGCGGGGTCGTCGAGCCCGGCGAGGATGATGGCGAACTCGTCGCCGCCGAGGCGCGCGACCGTGTCTCCCTCGCGGACCACGCCGCGCAGGCGCTCGGTGACGACCCGCAGGAGGGCGTCCCCGGCCGGGTGACCGAGGCTGTCGTTGACGGCCTTGAAGCGGTCGAGGTCGCAGGCCAGGACCGCGAAGCGGCAGGGATGCCGCCCGGCGCGCGCGATCTCGTGGTTGAGACGGTCCATGAACAGGATGCGGTTGGGCAGGCCGGTCAGGCCGTCATGCAGCGCCATGTGGGCGATCCGGCCCTCGGCCACCTTGCGCTCGGTAACGTCCATGGTGAGGCCGACGACCTTGACGGCCTCGTTGGTCTCCGGCTCGGAAACCACGCGGGCGAAGGATTGCAGCCAGCGCGGCGCCTCCCCCGGGGGCGTGACGAGGCGGAACTCGCAGTTGTAGGTGGTGCCCGCGGCCATGGCTCGCTGAACGTGGGCGTAGATGCTGTCGAGATCGGCCGGGTCGATCCGGCTGTCCCACTCCGCCACGCCGACCTCGACCTGCCCGTCGGCGGTCAGGCCGGAGCCGATGGGAAGACCGTACATCCGCGCGCTGTCGACGGAGTGGCGGACCGTGCCCCTCTTCAGGTCCCACGACCAGAGCCCGGCCCCGGCGGATTCCTGGGCGAGGCGGAGCAGGTTGGTCGTCTCCTCCAGGGTCATGCGTGCGGCCACGAGGTCGTCGATATCGAGGGCGGTCCCCAGCATGCCGACGAGTTCGCCACCCTCCAGGATCGGCAGCATCACCAGCTTGTGCCAGCGATAGGCGCCGTCGTGCCGGCGCAGGCGCCCTTCGAGCTCGTAGGGTTCGCCCCGGCGGCGAGCCTCGGTGAAGACGCGCTCCATCCGTTCGGCGTCGTCGGGGTGGTTGCGCGCCAGGCGCGCCATCCGTGACGACCCGATCGGGCCGTAATAGCTGTCGAACCGCTGGTTGACGTAGGTCGCCTCCCCGTCGCGCAGGGACATGACCCAGACGAGCTGGGGCAGGGAATCGGCAAGGGCGCGATAGCGGGACTCGCCCATGCGCAGGGCTTCCTCGACGGCGATCCGCTCGCTGATGTCGCGCGCCGCGGTGATCGTCTCGCTCGGCAGCCCGGCCGCGTCGCGCACGAGGCGGGTTCGTGCCTCGACCCAGACCCAGTGCCCGTCCCGGTGGCGCAGGCGGTGCGTGATCCGGTCCTGCTCGACCCGGCCGGCGCGGAATGCCGCGACGAAGGCCATCGTCGCCGCGACGTCCTCGGGGTGAAGCAGGTCCCGCAACGGAAAGGCCAGGAACTCCTGCGGCGTGTAGCCCAGGAGATCGTGCGACGCGGGGGAGACGTAGCTGCGCTGATCGTTGATGCCCCGGCGCACGATCATGTCGGAGACCGAATCCGCCAGCAGACGGTAGCGGCGCTCGCCCGCCTGGGTCCGGGCCTCGGCCGCCCGGTGCTCCGTCACGTCGGTGAAGGTATGAACGACGCCGCCACCATCCGGCAGCGGCACGGCGCGCACTTCGAGGGTGGTGCCGTCCGGGCGCGGCCAGTCGAAGCGCAAGGGAACCCAGCGCCCGGCGGCGTCGCGCAGACGCGGCCCGTGGGGGAGGGCGGCGAACTCCCCGCGCCGGGCCTGAAAGGCGAGAATCCGGCCGAGGCGCGCATTCTCGTTCAGCACATCGTCCGGCAGATCGAGGAGCTGGCGCGCACGCGGGTTGAACAGGCGCACGCACCCTTCCGCGTCGAGCATGACGAGGCCCTGGTCCATGTTCTCCAGGGTCGCGCGCAGGCTGAGGTCCTTGTCGCGCAGCTGCGCCTCGGATGCCGCCAGATCGGTGACGTCGAGGACGAGGCCGTAGAGCGCCAGGAGCCGGCCGCCGGCGTCCCGCTCGGCCGCACCCTGGACGATGACGTGGCGCAGGCTGCCATCCGGCCGCAGGATGCGCGCCCGTCCCTGATAGGCCGAGGCCTCGGGACCCTCGCCCGCCAGCGCCAGCGCGATCCGCGCTCCCACGCCCGCGCGATCCTCGGGATGGTAATAGGTCAGATGCTGGTCGAGGGGGATCGCGCCGCCCGGCGGCATCGGCCGGCCGAAGACGCGCGAGACACCCTCGGACCAGGTTACGAGGCGGGATTCGGGATGGATGCGCCAGTGGCCGAGATGCGCGACGGATTCCGTCATGCGCTGGGCACCGACGACGAGCTTGAGGTCGGCCGCCTTGGCGGCGAGGTGCTCCTCGGCCCGTTGGCGCTCCGAGCGCTCGATCTCGTGGGCACGCTGCGCGGCGGTGAGACGCAGATGCGCCTCGACGACGGTGCCGAGGTCGCGTAACCGCTCGGCGCAGGCCGCGTCGAAATCGTGGCGCGGGACCCGGTCGATGAGGCAGAGGGTGCCGAGCGAAACGCCGTCCGACAGGACGAGCGGCACGCCGGCATAGAAGCGGGCATGCGGCGCCCCGGTGACGAGGGGGCTGCCGGCGAATTCCGCATCGGACAGAAGGTCCGCCACCGCCAAGACCGTGCCGGGCGTCCCCAGGATGGTGCGATCGCAGAAGGCGCCGGCCCGTGGCAGCGTCCCGCCCTCGGCGACGCCGCAGCGGGCTTTGAGCGTGTAGGTGTCGGCTCCCGCGAGGTTCACCAGGGCGATCGGAACATCGAACAGCGCGCACGCGGTCCGGCACACCGCGTCGAGATGCGGCTCCGGCGTGCATTCTAGCAACCGAAGGTCGTTCAGGATCGCCAGACGCTGCGCCTCGACACTGGAGCTCGGCACGTCATCCCTTTCCGGTGGATCCGATTTTCGCGATCCGATTTCGGCGATCCATTCAAACCCGCCCGGACGGACGGATTCCAGAAGAAGCCGTTTCCTCTGCGGCGGATCTCGCCGGAAGCCGGGAGAGATCCCGTTCTGTCCAAGACGATGGGCTAAGAGCCTTTCACTTTTATTTATGTGCCACGCGACGCGCGAGGTCGCCTCTCAGGCCGGCAGCGTCAGCCGGGCGCTCAGGCCGCCGAGATCCGAGCGGCCGAGATCGAGCGCGCCGCCGTAGAGTTCGGCGAGTTCGGTCGTGATCGAGAGGCCGAAACCGTGGCCCGGCACACGCTCGTCGAGGCGGCCGCCGGGACGCAGGGCGCGGGCGGCGGCCACCGCGTCGAGGCCCGGACCATCGTCCTCCACCGTGACCACGACCGCGGCCCCGTCCGACCGGGCCGAGACGCGGACCCGCCCGGTGCCCCACTGGCAGGCATTGTCGATGAGGTTGCCGAGCATCTCGTCGATGTCCTGCGCGTCGCACGCCACCGCGAGGCCGGCTGGCACCGCGAGATCTATGGCCAATCCTTTGCCCGCGTAGAGGCGGTCGAAGGTGGTGCGCAGGTCGGCGACGGGCCCGGCGAGTTCGGTGCGGGCGCGGGTGGCGCCCCCGAGGGCGGCGGCCCTGGCCCGGCGCAGGTGATGGCGTACCCGCCGGTCCATGCCGGAGACCAGGTTCGAGAGGGTCCCGTCGGGGTCGCGATCGGCGAGCGCGAGGGTGAGGGTGGCGAGCGGCGTCTTCAGACCGTGGGCGAGGTTGGCCACATGCGTGCGCGCCCGTTCGAGGTTGGCGGCGTTCTGGTCGAGGAGCGCGTTCACCTCCGACACGAGGGGGCGGATCTCGGCGGGCTGCTTGCCCGGAACCCGGAGGCGGCGACCGGCCCGCACCTCCGCCAGATCGCGCCGCAGGCGCTCCAGCGGGCGCAAGCCCAGGCGGACCTGCGCCACCGTCCCCGCGAGGAGGCAGAAACCGAGGACGCCGAGGATCGCCGCCAGGGCGAGTCCCGCTTCGCGCAACGGTCCGTGCAGAGCGCGGGCGGGCGCCGAGGCGACGAGGATGGCGGGTGGGCTGCCTCCCTCCTGCGGCAGGACGAGGATGCGCAGGATCAGCGCATCGCCCCACGGCCCGGTGCCGTCGGCGGGGCGTGGCCGTTCGGGATCGCGGCTGCGAGGGAGTGGGTCGGGCAGCGTCAGGTCGCGGCCTTCGAGGGAGCCCGAACGCAGCACGTGGCTGCCCTGCCGCACCTGCCAGTACCAGCCGGACCGGTCGCGGTCGAAGGGCGGACCGTCGAGGTTGCGGCCGAGACGCAGGGTGTCGACGGGGCCGCGCTCCAGGCTCGCCGCGATGGCGACGAGCTGGCTGTCGAGGCGGCTGTCGAGCTGCGCCCGGACGAAGCGAGACAGGATCAGCCCGATCGCCACACCGGCGACCACGAGCGCTACGGTGACGAAGACGAGGGCAGCGAGCAGCAGGCGCCGCTGCAGGGAGCCGAGATGGAGGAATCCGACGCGCTTCGACTTTCGATCGGACGCCGGCTTCACGTCTCGGGTCGGCTTCGCGTCCGGAGCCGGGTGCCCCGGCCCGCGCGGAGGTGACGGGGGCATCAGGCGGGATCGCCCGGCAGCAGCCGGTAGCCGTGGCCGCGCACGCCCTCGATCCGGGCCGGGGCGATCTTGCGACGCAGGCGCGTGATGATGACCTCGACGGAGTTCGAATCGACCTCGGCGTCGCCATCGTAGACCCGCTCGATGAGCTGACCGCGCGGCACCACCCCATCCTTGCGCAGGATCAGGCAGGAGAGCACCCGCCATTCGAGGCCGGTCAGCTTCAGGGGCAGACCGTCGCGCTCGAAGGTGCCGAGGCCGGCCTCGTAGTTGAGAGGGCCGCAGGTGACGCGGGACACCCCGTGCGCGGTCGCCCGGCGCACCAGAGCGCGCAGGCGGATGACGAGTTCCTCCACCCGGAACGGCTTCACGAGGAAGTCGTCGGCGCCGGCCTTGAAGCCCGCGACCTTGTCGCTCCAGCCGTCCCGCGCCGTGAGGATGAGGACCGGCAGGGTCAGCCCCGCGCCCCGCCAGGCCTGGAGCACCGAAAGGCCGTCGCGCTTGGGCAGGCCGAGGTCGAGCACCACGGCATCGTAGGTCTCGGTCTCGCCGAGATGCTGGGCGTCCTCGCCGTTCTCCGCATGGTCGAGGGCGAAGTTCTCGGCCCGCAGCGCCTTGGCGATCTCGGCGGCCAGGGCCGCGTCGTCCTCGACGAGCAGGAGCTTCACGGGAGCGGCTTCATCATGGGTGG
>NZ_JAQGKL010000152.1 GCF_028290105.1 Methylobacterium sp. | reverse complement strand
GACGCTGGACCGAGTCGACGCGTTTCCCGGACCTTCGCCCATGCTCCTGGCCCCCGCCCGCCGGTTCATCACTCCGCCCGACGCGACCGGGCTGACGCCCTTCAGCTGGGCGCTCTGCGGCCTGCTGTTCACCGCCTCGGCCGTCACCGTCCGGTACTTCGGCTTCAGCGTGGCGGTTCCGCCCGCGCTGATCGCCTGCGCGGTGGCGACGGGCGTGATCCTGTTCCTGATGCGAGACAGCGATCTCGCGCGGCGCGTGCCTGCCCTGACGCTCGGCTGCCTCCTCTACGTCCTGTTCGGCCTGCAATCCCTGGCCGCCGTCGTGCTGTCCTACACCGTCCTCGCCACGAACCTGCCCCTGGCCGACGGCGTCTTCCTCGGACTCGATCGCGCGCTGGGCTTCGACTGGCTCGCCTTCCGCCAATCCGTGCTGGCGTTCCCGATCCTCGAGAAGCTACTTGCGCAGGCTTATGCCTCTCTGCCCATCCAGTTCGCGATCATCCCGGCCGTTCTCCTCGCCACAGGTCGTGTGCGCCGGATCGAGGCGCTGCTGGCAGCCCTCATCATCTGCGAGATCGTGGCCTGTCTCGTGAGCGCCCTGTGGCCCTGCGCCGGCATGGCGAGCAGCGAAGGCTTCCAGGCGGTGGCGGCGGCGACGCCCGGCGCGACGCCGCTCTCCCAGTACCTTCCCGTGCGTGACGGTTCGCTGCGCACCCTCGACGCCATGAAACTCTTCGGACTGATCAGCTTCCCGTCCTTCCACTGCGCAGCGGCCTACCTGGCGGTGGCGGCACTCTGGCCGCTCCGCTGGACGCGGGCGCCGATGCTCCTCCTCAACGGCGCGATGACGGTCTCGGCGGTCACGCACGGCGCCCATTATCTCGCCGATTGCGTCGCGGGGCTCGGACTCGCGGCACTCGCGTTCCCGCTCTGCCAGCACGCCGTGCGGCGCAGCGCCGCCGGGGCCGCGCATCGCGCGGCGCCGGCATCCATGGCCGCAGGCGAAGCGGCGGCCTGATCCCTGCGGAAGGACCGATCCGAACTTCCGCGACGCAAAAAGATTTTCGCGTCGGCGGACCTTCCCACGAAGCGTGAGCGTTCCTGTCGAGGTTTTCAGAGCCAGGACGTCTCCCGGCGTCCGGGCCGACGCATGCATTGAAACGCCTTCGGAGCGACCATGAGCGACACGACGAAGCCCGCGGATCGCGCGGCCCCGCAGGGCCGCGCCAAACGTTCGCGGATCAAGGAAGGCTCGCCTTATCCGCTGGGCGCGAACTGGGACGGTCTCGGCGTGAACTTCGCGCTGTTCTCCGCAAACGCCACCAAGGTCGAACTCTGTTTGTTCGACGATGCCGGCGAGAACGAGATCGAGCGGATCGAACTGCCCGAATACACCGACGAGATCTGGCACGGTTACCTACCCGATGCCCGCCCCGGCACGATCTACGGCTACCGCGTCCACGGTCCCTACGAGCCGAAAGCCGGCCATCGCTTCAACCCGAACAAGCTGCTGATCGACCCCTACGCCAAGGGGCTCGTCGGCTCGATCACCTGGAACCCGGCCCTGTTCGGCTACCAGATGGAGACGGGCGACGACCTGACCTTCGACAGCCGCGATTCCGCGCCCTTCACCCGGCGCAGCCGCGTGATCGACCCGGCCTTCACCTGGGGCCGCGATCGCAAGCCGCACGTGCCGTGGGAGAAGACGATCTTCTACGAAACCCACGTGAAGGGCTTCACCAAGCTGCACCCGGCCGTGCCCGAGAAGCTGCGCGGCACCTATGCGGGCCTCGGCACCCCGGCGGTGCTCGACTACATCAAGAGTCTCGGCGTCACGTCGGTCGAGCTCCTGCCCGTCCACGCCTTCGTGCAGGACGATTACCTGCAGGAGAAGGGGCTGGTGAATTACTGGGGCTACAACACCATCTCGTTCTTCACGCCCGCCCGGCGCTATTCAGCCGTGCCGGACTTCGCCTTCTCCGAGTTCAAGGAGATGGTGGCGCGCATGCACGGCGCCGGCCTCGAGGTCATCCTCGACGTGGTCTACAACCACACCGCCGAGGGGAACGAAAAAGGCCCGACCCTGTCGTTCAAGGGCGTCGACAACGCCTCCTACTACCGGCTGATGCCCAAGGAGCCGCGCTACTACATCAACGACACGGGCACGGGGAACACCTTCAACCTGTCGCATCCGCGCGTGCTGCAGCTCGTGACCGACAGCCTGCGCTACTGGGCCACCGAGATGCGGGTCGACGGCTTCCGCTTCGATCTCGCGACCATCCTTGGGCGCGAGCCGCACGGCTTCGACGAGGGCGGTGGCTTCCTCGACACCTGCCGGCAGGATCCGGTGCTGAACGGGGTCAAGCTCATCGCCGAGCCGTGGGATTGCGGTCCGGGCGGCTACCAGGTCGGCGGCTTCCCGCCGGGCTGGGCCGAGTGGAACGACCGGTTCCGGGACGACGTGCGCAGCTATTGGCGCGGCGACGAGGGCATGCTGCCCGACCTTGCCGCCCGTCTCACGGGCTCGGCCGACAAATTCAACGCGCGCGGGCGCAAGCCCTGGGCGTCCGTCAACTTCCTCACCGCCCATGACGGCTTCACGCTGAACGACACCGTGTCGTACAACGAGAAGCACAACATGGATAACGGCGAGAACAACCGCGACGGTCACTCGCACAACCTGTCGAACAATTACGGTGCCGAAGGTCCTACGGACGATCCGGAGATCCGCGCGGTGCGGCTTCGCCAGATGCGCAACATGCTGGCGACGCTGTTCCTCTCGCGTGGCACGCCGATGCTGCTCGCCGGTGACGAATTCGCCCGGACCCAGAACGGCAACAACAACGCCTATTGCCAGGACAACGAGATCTCCTGGCTCGACTGGGAGGCGATCGGCCCGGAGGAGCGGGATCTGGCCGAGTTCACGCAGCGCCTGACCCTGCTGCGCGAGGCCTTGCCGATCCTGACGCGGGGACGCTTCCTGACGGGGGCCTACGACGAGGAATTCGGCGTCAAGGACGTGACCTGGCTGCGTCCCGATGGCGGCGAGATGCTCCCCGAGAACTGGACCCAAGGGGACGCCCGCTCCATCGCGGTCCTCCTCGATGGCCGCGCCCAGGCCTCCGGCATCCACCAGCGCGGCGGGGACGCGACCCTACTGCTCCTCTACAACGCCTACCACGACCTCGTGACGTTCACGCTGCCCGAGTCGGTGGGAGGCGTCGGCTGGACGCGCCTCCTCGACACCAACCTGCCCGACAGTCAGGACGTCGTGAGCAAGCCGATCGGCGCGACCTACGACGTCACCGGCCGTTCGATGCTGATGTTCGTGCTCAAACCCGAGGAGGTGGACGGCGTCGACGCCACCGACATGGAGCGCTCCTACCAGCACGTCATGCAGGCGTTCGAGCGGGCCAACGTCAACAGCGTGCGCTTCGAGACCGAGCAGCGCTGAACTCCTCATCGCCGTGCGCCGGCCGGCGCGCGGCGATGAGCCGATGGCGGGCGAACGACGAACCGGCACCACGAAGATCCCCTCCGCCGAGGAAACCATGACGGCGCGGAGCGTTTAAAGAATGTTAGTGCCCGCCGAGTCGGGCCCGCCCCTCCGATTGCGCGGATATGACTGAGATGCCGGACGTCCCGCGTGATGGCGAATACGGGCCGGGTGCCCCCGCCCGCGCGGGAGAGGCTCCGGTGATCCCGGCCGCGGCCTTCTTCTTCGCCTCCGTGGCCGCCTCGCGCATGCACATGGTGGTGATCGACCCGCGT
>NZ_JAQGKL010000139.1 GCF_028290105.1 Methylobacterium sp. | reverse complement strand
CCGATGCCCTCGGCGCCGAAGTTGCGGGCGGCACGCGCATCGGTGGGGGTGTCGGCGTTGGTGCGGACCTTCATGGTGCGCACCTTGTCGGCCCAGCCCATCAGGGTGGCGAACTCGCCCGACAGGGACGGCTCCAGCATCGCCACCTCGCCGAGGAGGACCTGGCCGGTCGAGCCGTCGATGGTGATCTTGTCGCCGGCTTTCAGCACGGTGCCGGCCACCGACAGGGTGCCGGCCTTGTAGTCGACCCGGATCGAGCCGACGCCGGAGACGCAGGGCTTGCCCATGCCGCGCGCCACGACGGCCGCATGGCTGGTCATGCCGCCGCGCGTCGTCAGGATGCCCTCCGAGGCGTGCATGCCGTGAATGTCCTCGGGCGAGGTCTCCACGCGCACCAGGATACACTTGCGCTCCGCCTTGCGGGCGGCCTCGGCGTCCTCGGAATTGAACACGATCTCGCCGGTCGCCGCGCCCGGCGAGGCGGGCAGGCCCGAGGCGATGACCTTGCGCTCAGCCTTGGGGTCGATGGTCGGATGCAAGAGCTGGTCGAGGGCTGCCGGCTCGACGCGGCCGATGGCCTCCTCCTCGGTGATCAGCCCTTCCGCCGCGAGGTCGACGGCGATGCGCAGGGCCGCTTTGGCGGTGCGCTTGCCGTTGCGGGTCTGGAGCATCCAGAGCTTGCCGCTCTCGATGGTGAATTCCATGTCCTGCATGTCGCGGTAATGGGTCTCGAGGAGACCGTAGATCCGCACCAGCTCGGCATAGGAATCCGGCATCGCCAGTTCCATGGAAGGCCGATCGGATTTGGCCTCGATGCGGGCCTTCTCGGTGATGTCCTGCGGGGTGCGGATGCCAGCCACCACGTCCTCGCCCTGCGCGTTGATCAGGAACTCGCCGTAGAGGGCACGCTCACCAGTGGACGGGTTGCGGGTGAAGGCGACGCCGGTCGCGGAGGTATCGCCCATGTTGCCGAACACCATGGCCTGGACGTTGACGGCGGTGCCCCAGCTCTCCGGGATGCCGTTGAGCTCGCGATACTTCTTGGCGCGCGGGATCATCCAGGAATCGAACACCGCCCCGATGGCGCCCCAGAGCTGATCCTCGGGGGCCTGCGGGAAGTCGGAGCCATGCTCTGCCTTCACGATGGCCTTGTACTTGGTGACGAGCGCCTTCCAGTCCTCGGCCCCGAGCTCGGTGTCGAGGCTGACGCCCTTCTGTTCCTTGTAGTGCTCCAGCGCCTCCTCGAAGGCGTGATGCTCCACGCCGAGAACGACGTTCGAGTACATGGTGATGAAGCGGCGGTAGGAATCGTAGGCGAAGCGCGGATCGCCCGCGCCCTGGGCCAGGGCCTCGACGGTGACATCGTTCAGGCCGAGGTTGAGGACGGTGTCCATCATGCCCGGCATCGAGGCGAGGGCGCCCGAGCGGACCGAGACGAGCAGCGGGTTCTGCGGGTCGCCGAAGCCGCGCGCGGTCAGGGCGCCGACCGCGTCGAGGGCGGCCTGGACCTCGGCCTTCAGTTCGGCCGGGTACTGCTGCCCATGATCGTAATAATAGGTGCAGACCTCGGTCGTGATCGTGAAGCCGGGGGGCACCGGCAGTCCGAGATTCGACATCTCCGCGAGGTTCGCGCCCTTTCCGCCGAGCAGGTTGCGCATGGACGACTGGCCCTCGGCCTTGCCGTCACCGAAGGAGTAGACCCACTTGCCCATTTGCATCCGTCCGCTTGCAGGAGTGAAACGCGCCCCATGCCTAACACGGCGGGTTGGACCATCTCATGCTGCAACGCAAGATGAACGGAGCGGCCGGGCCGGAACGATGTAACGGTTTCGGTTCCCTGTCACCGCTCGCCGCAGACCTAAGACAGGGCGCGAAAGACACCCAAGCCGATCAGTCCGACAAGGATAAGGTAGATCGCCACGATGAAGTTCAACAGTCGCGGTACGATCAGGATCAGTATGCCGGCCGCCAACGCAATGATCGGTTGAAGGCTGGAAATGGTGATGGTCATCGCGTCTCCTTGCCGGCATCCCGTCGGCGAGCAAATGTTAACCTGGGAGGTGTGCCGTTCGCTTCTCCGGCGTCCGCGCTAGCCGCGGTAGCGACCGTTTCTTTTCACGAGCACCGTCGTTCCCACGGGAACACGCTCGTAGAGATCGACGATGTCTTCGTTGAGCATGCGCACGCATCCCGACGACATCTGCTCACCGATGCTCCACGGTTCGTTCGTCCCGTGAATCCGAAACAGGATGTCGCGAGAGCCCTGGTAGAGGTAGAGCGCGCGGGCGCCGAGCGGATTGTCGACGCCGCCCTTCAAAGTGCGCGGCAGGTCCGGGTTGAGCGAGACCATGGTGGTGGTCGGGCGCCAATCGGGCCAGGTCCCCTTGCGGCCGACCCGCGCCTCCCCCTTCCACGAGAAGCCGAGCTTGCCGACGCCGACGCCGTACTGCACGGCGGTGCCGTCCTCCTGCACCAGGGCGAGCTGGCGGGCGTCGATGTCCACTACGATGGTGCCGGGCTTCTCGGGCCCCGTGTAGCGCACGATCTGCCGGCGGTATTTCGGGTCGAGCCGTGTCTTGTCGACGAGGGGGACGTCATAGGGCTTGTCCGGCATCGTGCCGACATACCAGGCCGCCTCGTCGTCCTGCGCCACGGACTGGGGCCCGCGGGACTGACAGGCGGCGAGGGGCGCCAGCAGGATCAGGCCGAGGGCAAGGCGGCGGGACGGCATGGCGGCTCCACGATTCGATCCGTCGGACGACGGCTCTCCCCTGACTAGCCTCCCCGTACCGCCGACGTTGTGTCTTTCGAGCCGCAGGTCCGGCGCCGCGTCACCGCTCGCCTGCCTTGATCCTGCCGCACCTGCGCGGCGGCGCGCCATTGCGTCGCGAAAACCGCGACCCCATGATCGATCCGGCTCCCCGGTTCCGCCGGGCCTTGATCCATCAGGGCGAAGATCCACGATGGCCGATACCCAGACGCTTCCCACGCTCGACGTCGAGGCACCGCTCGCCGATCTCGCGCCCGCGATTCACCTCGACCATTGCGTGATCCATGTGAGCGATTGGGAGCGCTCCAACGCCTTCTACCGCGATGTCCTGCAGGCGGAGATCATCCCGCGCGGGGCGGGCTTCGCCTATCGGTTCGGCGGCGTGCAGCTGAACGTCCATGGCCCCGGCGTGACCGCGACCCCGCTCGCCGAACGACCGGTGATGCCGGGCAACAGCGATCTCTGCTTTCGCTGGTCAGGCCCGATCGAGGCGGCGGCCGCGCACCTCGCCGCCCAGGGCGTGCCGGTCGAACTCGGCCCTGTGGAGCGCCACGGCGCGGCGGGACCCGGGATCAGCGTCTACTTTCGCGATCCGGACGGCTCCCTGATGGAGTTCATCACCTACCCGGAGGCGTGAGTGGCTCAGCCCCGGCTCTGCGCGAGTTGCTGGTTGGTCTGTTCGAGACGCAGGGCAAGTTCGCGCATCACCGCGATGGCGATCTGGGGAAACTGCGTGAGCAGTTCGAGGAACACCGCCCGGTCGATGCGCAGGGCCATGGCGGGATCGACGGCCGCGACGGTCGCCGAACGCGGCTGGTCGGCGAGGATACCCATTTCGCCCACCAGGGCATTCGCCCCGAGCAGGGCAAGCCGAAACGGGCCCTGCGGGCCGTCGATGGACACCTCCGCGCTGCCATTGAGCAGCAGGTAGGCGGCATCCGCCGCGTCTCCGCGCGCGAACAATTGCTGGCCGGCCTCGAAATGCACGCGCTCGCTCGTGAAGGCGAGAAGCTTCAGGCGAGAGGGTTCGACGCCGCGGAACAGCGGAACCTGGCGTAGCGAGGAAACCTCGGTGTCGAGGGTCATGGGGCGGGCTCCAGTGGCGCGACGTCCCTCCGGGCACCGCACGATCCGGTGCATCCAATGCGGGTCGGCGCGGCTTTGTCCAGGCCTCGCCCCTGCCCGGACCATTCACGCTTCGGGATCATCGATCGACGCCAGCAGATCCGCCGGCGTTCCAACGGTTAAGCTTCAATTAATGCGCAATCGTCGGACGGTGGTTTGCTGTCGCTCGGACGAGACGAGGAACCATCGATATTGGCAAAGGTTGTCCATCCAGTGAAAGCAATGCTGAGGAGGCGCTGATGGCATCAGGAAATTCCACCTCGAAGCGAGGTTTCGCTTCCATGGACCTCGAGCGGCAGCGAGAGATCGCGAGCAAGGGCGGGCGCAGCGTCCCGGCCGAGAAGCGCTCCTTCTCTCAGGATCGTGAGCTTGCTTCGAATGCAGGCCGCAAGGGTGGCCAGTCGAGCGGCTCGGGACGTCCGGGCGACGAGTAGTTGGTTCGACGCGCGGCCTCACCGGCCGCGCGACCTTTTGCCTATAACGAAATCGCCAATAAGAAAGCCCCGCTGACGAACAGCGGGGCTTTCTTATTGGCGACTTAGTGGCTCACGGGCTTGACGCAGTCAGGTCATGCAGCGACCGGCAACCATCCGGCGCGCCTCCGGGCCAGCGAGTGAGCTGATGGACCGCTCACAACCTTCCTGCAGAGGCTTGCGCATCCGAGGCGCGTCTTTTTCGCTCGCCGTCTGTCGGCTACTCGGCATGGAAGGCGCGGCCTGGGAGGGAATGTTCGGCACCGAGGCGAGCTGAACGACGCCACCTATCGCGGGAATTGTGACGGCGTCCGAAGCGACGACGATTGTCGAGGGCCTGCTCGGCACCCAGTGGTCGGCCGTCTGCCGGATCGTCGGATGGACGAGAAGCGTCAAGATGGCGGCCGGTCCACTCACGCTGAGGAAGAAGCCAGACCGAGACATCGTCGTGATCTCCGATAGGAGCTTGACAGGTTGTCACATCAACGCGACGCCAACAAAACGGTTCCTTAACCATTTTGATCTGGATTTCCGGTCGTTAACACAATCTCACGCATTGTCTCGATCGAACACTCGGCGTGATTTCGACGTCACAGAATGTGGCGATTCCGTCACTGCCTACAAAAAAGATCGCGCAGTTCTCGGAATCCGGAACTCCTGTCGGCGTTCGCCGTTGTGTAGGCACCCGGCCGCCTGGTCCTCCCCCGCATTCCCCTTGTGCATTGGCCGGAACCTTCACACGGGTCGGATCATTCCGGCCCGTTTTTTCTTGCCTTAAAGATCGGGGCCGGTCTCCGGCGCGGGCAAAGAAAAACCCCGGCTCCGGGCCGGGGTCGTTCTCGTCGTTAGGTTCGGAAATACCGAGCGTACGGCTCGTCAGACCGCGCCTCGTGCAGGCCGGCTTCCCATTCAGGCAGACTTCGGCTCCCGACGACGGGCGCTTTGCTGGAAGAACAGTGCCTGGCTGATCACCGCGGACACATTCGCGGGCTGGAAGGGCTTTGCGATCAGGAAGGCCGGCTCGGGACGCTCGCCGGTAAGGAAGCGCTCTGGATAGGCGGTGATGAAGATCACCGGCACCTCGAAGGTCTTCAGGAGATCGTTGACCGCGTCGAGGCCCGAGCTGCCGTCAGCGAGCTGGATGTCCGCCAGGATCAGGCCGGGGCGCGTGCCCTCGGACGCTATCTTGATGGCTTCCGTGCGCGTGCGGGCGACGCCGATGACGTTGTGGCCGAGACCTTCCACCAGCGCTTCGAGGTCCATCGCGATCAGCGGCTCGTCCTCGATGATGAGGATGTCGGTCGCCATGTCGGCGGCGAGTTCACGGCCCGCCTCGTCGACGAGGTCGCGAACCTGTCCGACGTCGACATCGAGGATGATCGCCGCGTCCTCCTCCGAGAAGCCCTCGAGGCAGGAGAGCAGGAAGGCTTGGCGCGGCAGCGGCGTGATCTGCCCGAGGCGCACTTCGGCCGGCAGGTCGTGCTGAACCTGCTCGCTCTGGCCGTTGACCGAGAGGGAATTCCAGATGCGCGTGAAGACCCGGAAGAGGTCAGCCTTGACGTTCGAGCTACGGCCGAGCGTCTCGGGCTCGTTCACCAGCGTTTCCAGTGTGGCCGCCACGTAGGCGTCGCCAGCAACCTGGCTGCCGGTCAGCGCCCGCGCGTAACGGCGCAGGTACGGCAGATGCTGAACGACGAGTTGAGCTGTCGACATTATATCCCCTTGGCTTTGCCGTTCTGCCCGGCGCCTCCGCCACAACGCGGCGTGCGGGGCTCCGTTCCGCCGGCCGGGAACCGATTGTTTATACCAGCGTTGCAGGAGCAGCCATGGCCTATGTCAAGCCGCAAAACAATCGCGGCGATGTCGCTTGTCGACATCCAAGGGGACTTCAGTATGGACGAACACGGATCGGGCACCGGCCCCTCCCCCGAGGGGCTGCACCCGAAGGCTGACGATGTGGCCGCGGTGCAGGGTTTGAGTGATCACACGCAGAAGCGGATCGGGCTCCACCTGCGCGCGATGTACGATACGATCGTCCAGCAGCCAGTGCCGGATCGGTTTCGCGACCTCATCGCCAAGCTCGACGCTTCCGCTCCGAACGACGCCTCGGATATCTAAGACCCAGTGCTTTTGGAGGGTCCGCGTCTTTGCCGCCTGCAATGCACGAGGGCCGCTCGTCATCGACGCGCGGCCCTGATTTAATCTCTCACTCGAACGCCGATCCAGGCGCCAAGTCGTTTACAAGGTCGGCGAGCGGCCGCGCATCAGGCCAATGACGGCCGAGATGGCGAAGAGCACGATCGCTACGAAGAAGACGAGCTTGGCAGCTTCCATCGCCGTACCGGCAATGCCACCGAAGCCGAGCAGCGCCGCGACGAGGGCGACGACCAGGAACGTTACGGCCCATCCGAGCATGTGACTCAACCCTTCATCAAGTACGGTGCAGCATCGGCTGCGACCTCATGACAGCATAACGTCACGCTACGGATACGGTTCCTGGCGCTGCCTTGGGATCGCCACGTTTTCAACATGCCGACATCGGCGCTCGACCTCGCGCATGCTCTTCGCGCGGAAATCGCATTGTGAGCCCCGGCCGGCGTTGCGGCGCCCGGCTCTTCGCCACAGGAAACCCGCCGCGACGAGGGCCAAGCCGTACTGGGCGAGCCCGTTCTCACCCATATCGGCCGGAGCGAGGTGGAGGCGAAGCGCCAGCAGCGTCAGTCCGTTCAGGACCAGGACGCTGGTGCAGAAGACCGTGGCGGCGACAAGGGCGGCGACGAATACGGGCATGGCGCTGCGTCCGGTGAACCCGGACTGGGGCCTCGCAACCCTCGCGCCAAAGAATCGTGCCGTCAGGCGGCGGGCGGCCGGGTCGCCATCATCGCGGGCCGCGCCGCGAAGGCTTCGTACCACGTCGTGAGCGCCGGATGCGTCGCGCGCCAAGCCAGTTCCGAGAAGCGCAGATCGAGGTAGCCGAGTGCACAGCCAAGCGCGATGGTGCCGATGTCGACACGGTGTCCGAGCTGACCCGCGCTGCCCTCGAAGCTCGCGAGTCCGCTCTGGATCTTTGCGGTCTGGCCCGCGATCCACGCAGCGGAACGTTCGGCTTCGGGGCGGGCGGTCAATTCGTAGCGGATCAGGAGAGCGGCATCGAGCATGCCATCGGCGGTGGACTGGTCGTTGAGCGCCGTCCAACGCGCCGGACCGGCCGCCGGAAAGAGGCCGCCGGCCGCCCGCGTATCGAGATATTCGCAGATGACGCGGCTGTCGGCGATGGCGTGACCCGCATCGTCGATGAGGGTCGGTACCTGCGCCAGGGGATGGCGGGCGAGGATCGTCTCGTCGCGCTTGACTGGGTGCGCGGCGGTCGGGAGCAGTTCGAGAGCATCAGTCAGGCCGACCTCGAAGGCGACGACCATGACCTTGCGGGCGAAGGGCGAAAAATGGGAGTGAAACAGCTTCATCACGATCAATCCAACTCGGGCGATCCGGTTTAGGCGATCCGGCTCGGGGACGCGTCTTGGCCCTGTCTCAGGGGCGGCGTGAACTCGTTGGTTTCGCGCGTACAGGAGCCGGGGCCGGGCTGCTCGCGACCGGGGCACTCGTGGCGCGCGGGGTCTCGACGACGAGGCGCTTGACCGGCCAGCCATCCGCCCAGCGCTCCATGTCGCTGAAGCGCGGATTGCTCTTAAGGGTGCTCGCATCGTTGCCCGCGAATGCGGCCGCCGCGGCGAGATCGAAGGTCTTCCAATAGGCGAGGAAATCGAGGCTGTCGGCGCGGGCATTGTTTATCTGCGAGACCAGCGTGGACTGCTCGCCCGTCAGTGCCATGTCGGGCGTCCACTTGAAGGGTGCGGCCGGCTGCTTCGGGTCGCGCGGGGGCTCAGGCGGCACCTTGATCGCGCCGCCGTCATAGGCCGGGTCGACGGAGGCCGGCGAGGCCAGGGTCGCGGTCAGCGCCGGAAAGCCATGGTCGTCGGAGAGCGCGCGCAGGAACAGCTTGCGCTCGCTCGACACGCCACTGGTCTCCCGCAGGAGGCGTCGGGCGGCGAGGTCGGCCGCGCGCGCATCGCGGTCACCGATCACCGTAATCACCAGGGTTTCGGGGGCGATCCGGGATAGGTCGCGGAGCACCACACCGCGCGCCCGCGCGTCGCTGGCTATGCCGCCGGGCATGACCGTGAAGACGAGGCGCGGCACCGGCAAGCCTTGCTCGACGGCATCCGCCGCGATGTTGGCCGCGATCGGCGCGCCGGCCAAATGCCCGATGATAGCGACGCGCTTCGGATCCGGCTTCGCCTCCGGGTCGGCACTCAGGTCCGACAGGGCCGACTTCAGAAGGCGTTCGGCGGTGGCACTGGCGTCGGCCGGGCGGGTACGGTTCAAATCCTGGAACCGCGGAAAGATCACCAGCGCCCCGGTGCGGGCCAGATGATCGATCCAGCCGCCATAGGCCTGCGGATTCGGAGCCCCCCAAGCGTGGAGGAAGACGACGACGGGCCGTCCCTCGGCCGGCGCGGCCCCTGCCACGTGGAACACGAAACTCCCTGCGCCAGCTTTGCCCAGGGCGCGCTTGGTGACCGATACCGAACGATCGCCGAACCCACCCGGACCACTCGCCGGCTGGACCGGCGGCGCGGCCGCGAGCACGGAGGACGCGGTCGCCAGCAGGGCGGCGACGCCACAGGCCACGAGACCGGGACGAAAGTTCAAGCGCATGAGGAATCCGATTGACCAATCCGATGCGGCCGAAGGCTGACCCCCCGGCAGATGGACTCGACGATACGGACGATCATACGGCATTGGCGGCCGGCTGAATGCGGTATTCCCGCCGCACTCAGCCGCGCGATACCGGTTTCAGGTGTTCGATTGGCCCAACCGCTCGTCGATCATCGCGGCGAGGCGCATGAGATCGCGGGGCTGCGTGGCGCTGGTGACGTCTTCATAGACGTTCCGCAAATCGCCGCCGAGCGTGGACAGCATTCGCCGCTCGGACAGAACCGTCAGGGACGACCAGGAATCATCGGCGACTTGGGTGCGCGCTGCGCTCATCGGCTTCATGGTAGGCTCACAGGCCATTGCGAGGCCTCTCAATTGCTCAGACGGTTCAACGAGCCCGAGCCCTTATGTTTCCATTGATGAATGATAATACTTTAGGCGCCCCTCACCGGGTGCCGATGACGTCTGGACCGGACTTCCCACCGTCGGGGCGGCCGGCTGCTTCCTCCACCCAGGCGAGGATATCGGCGGCGCGCCAGGGTTTGGGGATAAAGGTCGCGGACATGCGCAGGTCACTCGGCTGGTCTCCGGCGTCGCCGGAGGTCAGCAGCACACGCACCCTGGGCCACGTCACGCCGATGATCCGCGCCAGCTCGAAGCCACCGATCGGTCCGGGTGTCCGGACGTCGGAGAAGACGACGCTGACCTCGTCAGCCCGGTCGTTGAGGATGGCGAGGGCGCGTTCGGCCGTCTCGGCCTCGATGACGCGAAAGCCGGTCTCCTCCAGCATTTCGGCCGCGAGGAAACGCTCGTCGGGCTCGTCCTCGACGACGAGGATCACGGGGCGTGCGTCCGAGGAAGTCACAGCACTCATGGGTCCGGAACGCTCTTGAGGCCAGAACGGCGGGCCGCTGACATCGTTGCGCCACGCGGGCATCGAAGTGTCAATGTGGTCAATCGGACGATGGGACGATGATAAGTATCGCGACGACCTGGATGTGCTTTAAAGGTCACGCTTTCGGCAAGGATTTAGCCAACACCGTGTGCTTTCAGAAAGGATAGGGCCCGGGCCCAGCCATCCTTCGCCTCGGTGGGGCGATAGCTCGGCCGGTAATCCGCGTGGAAGCCGTGCGGCGCTTCCGGGTAGACGACGAGTTCGACAGACTTCCCCGCGTCCTTCGCCTTGTCCCGGGCGGCCTCCACGTCCTTCACGGCGATGCCGGTATCGGCACCGCCATAGAGCGCGAGGAGGGGCGCATGGATCTCGCCGGCAACGTCGAGACCGGTGCGCGGCTGAATCTCGGTGCGTTCACCGGCGACCGGGCCGTACCAGGCCACGCCGGCCTTCAGATCCCTGCGATGTGCGGCATAGAGCCAGATGCCGCGTCCGCCGCGACACCAGCCCATCGTGCCGATGCGGGCGGCGTCACCGTTCGAGGCGGATACGGCCCAGGAGGCGGCCGCGTCGAGATCGGCGATCCACTGTGCGTCCGGGGTCTTCGAGATGACGTCGCGAATGATGACCTTGGCGTCCGTCATCGTCGAGAGGTCGCCCTGACGCGCGTAGAGTTCAGGGGCGACGGCGCAATAGCCCGCCTTCGCGAGCCGCCGGCAGATGTCCTTGATGTAGTCGTGGACGCCGAAAATTTCCTCGATAACGAGGATGAGGGGAAACGGTCCGTCACCCGTCGGCATCGCCCGATATCCCGGCATCGGTCCATCGCCGGCCGGAATCTTGACCTCGCCGGCGACCAGCCCCTCGGTATCCGTGTGGATGACCTGCGCCTCAACCGAAGTGGTCGCCAGGGTAAGGCCGGTCATCAGGCTCGTCATCACGAAACCGCGTCGCGAGAACGGCGGTGTCAGCAATCCGTCGAGGCCCTCGAGCGAAACGGAATGGTCGTCCGGCGTCTTCGACATGCTGATCCCGGGATGCTTCGGAACTGGTCCAGGGCACTTAGGGCACCGGAACGCCGTGACCATCCTGCACGGCTTCCCGTCGACGGACCGATTCCGATCCTCAGATCACAACGCCAGGATCCGGAAGCCTCCTCAGAGCGCAGCGCGCTGCCGGATAGCATCCCCCGCCCGCTGCGGCAGGGATGTGCCGAAGCGGCGCATGACGGTGCGCGCCTCGTTCCCGGCGTTGCGCTTGCGTGCGGAGACCGGCCCCACGGGCTTCGGACGAACGATATCGCCGAGGGCCACGAAATCCTCGATGCCGTCCGCCGCTGCCCTCGCGCTGGATCCCGCGACGAGTCCGAACCCGACCGCGAAGGATCGCGCCAGACTCTCATCGGCGACCGCACCGAAGGCCTGCACCGCCATCAGGAAAGCCTGCCGGAAGCTGCGCGGCGTGCACCAGCTCTTCTCCGCCAGATGCAGCGGCCATTCCCAGAACTCGCCCCGGCGCATCGCGATCGTCTCGCGTGCGATGAAGTAACCGGTGGCGCAATGCTCCAAGCCATCGTCGAGAACGCGCCAATCGGCGTTCCGGAACAGGTGGCCCGTGGCCTCGCAGGCGTCGCTCGGATGCTGGTCGAACATGATGTCCCCTCGTCGACGCCGCCGGGTCTGCACGAGGCATTCTCGGGGCGGTTCAGAACATTAAGGGAACAGTGATCCGAAACGACACAGGGGTCAAGCCTCTGTTCTCGATGTGTTCGTTTGTACGCGCCGCCTCAGCGGGCCTTCGCGCCGAACATCGGATGCTCAACCCGGTCTCCGGCATGCAGCTTGAGGCGGGCCGCGGTCCCGGCGTTCAACTCCAGCACGGAAAGGACCGGCTCGTTCGACGGGATCACCTTCGTGGACAGTGGCTCCGTGTCGGCGGCGATCTTCGCGATGCTCCCGTCGGCGCGGATGAAGAGCATATCGAGGGGCAGGTAGGTGTTCTTCATCCACATCGCGACTGGAGCGCTGGCCTGAAAGTCGAACAGCATGCCGTGATCGGGCGCCATGGCGCGGCGGTACATCAGGCCGCGGGCGCGATCCGCATCGTTCCGCATCACCTCGACGGCGAAGATGTGCCGCCCGTCTCGGCCGACGATGCTCAGGGGCTCGGTCGGGCCGGAGGCGGCGTCCTGCGCGGCGGCCTGCCCGAGAGCCAGGCCGATAAAGACCAGGGTGAGGAGGGCGCGAAAGCCGTCGCGCCAGTCGATCATGCGTCGAGAAACCACCGGACCATCCGTCAATGTGAGGCGGGCAACGCCCCGTCGAGGAGCCTGACTTCGGCGGCCATCTTGCCCTTCGAACCGTCGCCGTAGCGGACGAGAACCATCTCGCCGGGTTTGAGTTCGGCGATCCCGTAGCGACGAAGCGTCTCCATATGCACGAAGATGTCCGGCGTGCCGTCGCCCCGGCTCAAGAAACCAAACCCGCGCAGGCGGTTGAACCACTTCACCACGGCGGTCTCGAGGCCGCTCGTCGGGGTGACCTGGACGTGGGTGCGCGGCAGCGGCAATTCGGAAGGGTGCGTCGCCGTCGATTGGTCGAGGGACAGGACCCGAAAGGCCTGCCAGCCGCGCGGCCGTTCCGTCGCCTCCACGACGATGCGCGCCCCTTCGCTCGCGCTCTGGTGACCGTCGCGGCGCAGGCAGGTGATGTGCACCAGCACGTCGGCCGAGCCGTCGTCCGGCACCATGAAGCCGAAGCCCTTGGCGACATCGAACCATTTGATGCGGCCCGCGACTTCGATGAGATCGAGGGGGCGCTGGGCCTCCGCCGCCAAGCCTTCACCAGCGCGGTTGTCTTCCGACTCGCCCGACATGCGCCGCCCGAACGGGCCTGAATCGAAATCGTCCGACATGTAAGCAACCCACACCGAATCACGCCAAGCGACCCGCACGAGAGATTAACAAAGTCATGACTCTGCGGAAGCCCGTTTGACGGTCGCGGGTGGCCTTCGCTGCCGCATTGTTCGGCACGGGGGTTCGCGGGCAACAGCATTAGCGGGTGCAGGTCGGGGCAAACTCTGATGGGTGCCCGCTATTTTCCGCGCTCGGCCGAGCGCGTTCACGTTTGGTTGAGCACTTGAGCGGAATGGGACGGCGTCCGCTGCTGCACCCCGCGTCGCGGGCGCGGCGGATCGGTGCTACGGGCTCGGCGCATGACGATCCCGCCTTCCCGACCCGCACCTGTCCGCTCACGCTTCGACGTCATCGACGCGGCCCGGGGTGTCGCACTCGTGGCGATGGCGGCCTACCACGCCACCTGGGATCTCGGCGCCCTGCGGTTGACGCCGGAGAACTACGCGCTGACGCCGCCCGGACGGATGGCGGCGCACGGGATCGCCGGGAGCTTCCTGATTCTGGTGGGCATCGGCCTCGTGCTGATGAACGGGGCCCGCTTCGCGCCGCGCCGCTTCGGCCTGCGATTGGCGCGGATCGCCGGTGCGGCGGGGCTCGTCACGCTCGCCACGTGGGTGACCGATCCTTCGAGCTACATCTTCTTCGGCATCCTGCATTGTATCGCGCTGGGGAGCGTGCTGGCCCTGCCCTTCGTGCGGGTTCTGCCCGTCTTCGTCGCGGTGGCCGCCGCGCTCGCCATCCTGGCCGCGCCGCGCGTTGTCGGCGCCGAATGGCTCGATGCGCCGAGCCTGTCTTTTCTCGGCCTCGGCCGTACGATGCCGCAGACCAACGACTACGTGCCGCTGTTCCCCTGGTTCGGCCTGATCCTGGTCGGTGTCGCGCTCGCCCGCACTGGCCTGCCGGCCTTCGCCCGTACGACGCTGGCTGGCCGGACCGCACGCGGACGGCTGGCGCGTGGGTTGACCTTCGCCGGCCGGCACAGCCTCGCGATCTATCTCATTCACCAGCCCGTGCTGATGGCGCTGCTGACCGGCCTCGTCAGTCTGATCGGGCCGCACCCGCAAGCGGGGGTCGCGGAATTCCGGTCGCTCTACGTTCGTAACTGTGTCGCGACGGGCGGTGAGCCCGCGGCCTGCGCCGCGGCGGCGGCCTGTGTCTCGGACGCGTTCCGCCGGGAGGGCCTCTGGGCCGACAAGCCTCGCAGCTTCAGCCCCGAGGAGCGCCTGCGGGCGCAGGGCCTCTCGCAGGGCTGCTACGAGGCCGCGGAGGGAACGGCCCCCGCCCCGTGAGGCAGGCCGCCGTTCCCGGACGAGTTCAGTCCTTGGCGCGTTCGACGTAGGAGCCGTCCTCGGTCATGATCACCACGCGGGTGCCGACCGCGATGTGCGGCGGCACGGTGGTGCGCACGCCGTTGGAGAGGATCGCGGGCTTGTAGGACGAGGAGGCCGTTTGGCCTTTCATCGCCGGCTCGGTCTCGGTCACTTCGAGGACGACGCGCTGCGGCAGTTCGAGGGTGAGCGCCACGTCGTTGTGGCTCGACACCATCACGGCCATACCTTCCTGAAGGTAGGGTGCGGCGGAGCCGACGACGTCCTTCGGGATCGCGACCTGGTCGTAGTTCTCGGGGTTCATGAAGTGGTAGCCCTCGCCGTCCTCGTAGAGGAAGGTGTGCTCCCGGTCCTCGACGAAGGCGCGCTCGACCGATTCGGTGGTGCGGTAGCGCTCGGACACCTTCACGCCGTCGGTGATGCGGCGCATGTCGAGCTGCGTCACCGGAGTCCCCTTGCCGGGGTGGATGTTCTCGACCGTCAGGATGACGTAGAGCTTGCCGTCCTTGTCGACGACGTTGCCCTTGCGGAGCGTAGAGGCGATCACCTTCACGGGGTCTGGTCCTGCTGTGTTCGTAGAGAAAAACGGATACGCCGCCCCAACACGGTCTCATCCGCGGGGGCGACATCTTGGTCCCGCCACTAACCTATCCGGGCCCCCGTTGCCAGTCGCAGCGCGAGCCCGCGCCCCCGAGGCCACGAGATCCCGGCCGTCATGTCCACAACCCGGCCCCGCGCATGAACGTCCCTTCCCCCTGGTGGAGTCCGCACCGGCACGCCGACCGGCGCCCGGCCCTGATGACGCGCAACCGCATCGTGGCGGCGTTCCGGGCGCATTTCGCGCAAGGCGCGTTCGTCGAGGTCGAGGCCGCCGCTTTGCAGGTCTCACCGGGCAACGAGGCCCATCTCTCGGCCTTCGCCACCGAGGCGCTGGGCACCGACGGCACCCGCCAGCCCCTCTACCTGCACACCTCGCCGGAATTTGCCTGCAAGAAGCTCCTCGCCGCCGGTGAACCGCTGATTGTCAGCTTTGCCCGCGTCTACCGGAATCGCGAGCGCGGCCCCCTGCATCATCCGGAATTCACCATGCTCGAATGGTACCGGGCGGGTGCCGACTACACCGAGCTGATGGGCGACTGCGCGACGCTTCTGGCGCTCGCCGCCGAGACGGCCGGTACCCGCGTCCTGCGTCATCGCGGGCGGGACTCCGACCCGTTCGCGGAATTCGAGCGGGTCACCCTGGCCGAGGCCTTCGCCGAGCGCGCTGGCATCGACCTCCTCGCCACTATTGACCCCGCGGGCGGCACCGACCGGGACGCCCTGGCCGCCGCCGTGACGGGAGCCGGATTGCGGGTGGCGGCGGACGACACCTGGGCCGACCTGTTCAGCCGTGTCCTCGTCGCCTGGATCGAGCCGCATCTCGGCCTCGGCCGGCCGACTATCCTGTGCGAGTATCCCGTCAGCGAGGCCGCCCTCGCGCGTCCCAGCCCGCGCGACCCGCGCGTGGCCGAGCGCTTCGAGCTCTATGCCTGCGGCGTCGAACTCGCCAACGCCTTCGGCGAGTTGACCGACGCCGACGAGCAGCGGCGGCGGTTTGTGCT
>NZ_JAQGKL010000128.1 GCF_028290105.1 Methylobacterium sp. | reverse complement strand
GCGTAGAGGAGCCCGCCCGGGATCGCCATGACGCTGGCCGCCAGCAGGTACTCCATGGGCACGCCGAGCGCCGCGTAGCCGGCGAGGATCGTGCCCGCCGTGGAGGCGGCCCCGCTCGACATCACGGCGAAGAGTTCGGCCGAGGTCAGGACCGCCAGGAATGGCCGCAGCGCGATGGCGATCTCGCTCTGGCCGATGGCGATGGTGATCACGGCCGAGAAGGTCTCGATGGGCGAGGTTCCGAGCACCCGCCGCAGCACGGCCCCGACGAAGCGAGCCGCCGCCTGCATCACCCCGACATGGTAGAGCACCGCGATCAGCGCCGAGACGTAGAGGATCTGCGGCAGGATGCGCAGGGCCAGGATGAAGCCGCTGCCGCCGAACAGTTCGAACATGCGCGGCTCCACGAGCCCGCCGAACAGGAAGGCGGTGCCACGATCGCCGTAGTTCAGCACCGTCTGGACGAAGGACGCTGCCGCTGCGAGGCCCGCGCGCCCCACCGGCACGAACAGGACCAGGGCGCCCAGCGCCACCTGGAGCGCCAGGGCGGAGAGCACGACGCGAGGCGAAATCGCCCGGCGGTTCGTCGAGAACAGCACGCCGATGGCCAAGAGAAGAGCGAGGCTCGCGCCCGCGTGAAAAAGCTTCTCGACCATGCCGCCCCGCTGTTTTGGCTCGAGCGGAGCAAGCCCGATGCCGCGCGGGTTGTCGCGTGTGGAGTCCGCGTCATCCACGACCGGCCGCTTGGCTCGATCACGGCGCAAGCAGCGTGTCCGCTCCGGGTCGGGTCCCCGGCGTCATGACAGTGTCGCGGGCGCTTGCGATCCAGCGCCCTGATCGCCGGCACTTTGCCGGCAACCAGGCCGGGCCCGGATGCAGCGCTTCCTCACCGACACCACCGCCCTGCCGTGCCTGCTCTTCGCGATGCAGTTCGACGCGCGAGGATACGGCCGGCTTCTGGCGCCGGGGGACGACCTGCCGGAGGCGAGCAGCGGAGACGAGGGTTTTCTCTGGCTGCATCTCGATCTCGTCGACGCGCGCCTCGAAGGCCTGATCGCCGCCGGACGCTTCGGGCCGCCTACGCTCGCCGCCGCCACCTTCGCCCGCGACGGCCACCAGCGGGTGGTGATCGAGGGCACGAGCCTCGGCCTCGTCATCGCCGACCGCGAACGGGAATTCGGCGGCCGGGTCGGGGAGGAGCCGGCGGGACGCCTGCATTGTGTCCTGGGAGAGCATCGTCTGGTCAGCGGGCGTCGCCACGCCACCGCGGCCGCCGAGGCTGCGCGCGACGCGGTGCTGGCCGGGCGGCCGGTGGCCTCGCCGGCGGGACTCCTCGAGATCTTCGTCACGGGCGTCGCCGCTTCGCTGGACGCCTCGGCCCGGCGCTTCTCGGACGAGCTCGACGCCATCGAGGACCGGATGCTCGACGAGGACCAGCGCGACGATCCCCGCCCGCTCGCGCCGATCCGCCGGCAGGCGGTGCGCCAGCACCGGCAGCTCGCGGGTTTGAGCGCGGTCTTCCACCGCCTCGAATCCGAGACCGAAGAGGACGACGACGCCCTGCCCGAGGCGGTGGTGAGCATGGCCGCCCGCGTGGTCCAGCGCCTCGATTCGCTTCACCGCGACATGCTGGTCCTGTCCGAGCGCAGCCGCCTGCTACAGGACGAGATCGCCGGGCGCAGGGCGGCCGAGACCAACCGCCAACTCTTCACCCTGTCGATCCTCACCGCCCTGTTCCTGCCGCCGACCCTGGTAACCGGCGTGTTCGGCATGAACACCAAGGGGTTGTTCCTCGGTGATTTCGAGAACGGCTCGTTCCTGGCGCTCGGGATCTGCGCGCTTGCGGCGCTGGCGGTCTACGGCGTGATCCGCCACCTCGGGCTCGTCAAACGCCGCGCCGGATCGTAAGCCGGCGTTCTTTCGCGCGGGGGCGTCCTGAAAACACCGCGATCCGCGCGCGTTCGTCATCGAAGCGTCACGTCCCGTCGCGAACGGTGCGCCGACCCAATTCCGGAGCCTTACCCCGCATGGACTTCTTCCGCCGCTTCACGGTCCTGATGTGCGCGCCCAACTTCGATCCGGACGATCTCGAGGGCGTGCGCGTCCAGCAGATCATCGGCTCGGTCGAGAAGCTCGGCTTCGAGGTGGTGCGGGCCCGGCGCGTCGAGGACGCGGCCATCGCGGTCCAGACCGATGCCGCCATCGGCTGCATGGTGGTCGATTGGGGCAAGCGCGGCCTCGACGGCAAGGCGGCGGCCCTGATCAACCTGATGCGCAAGCGCGGGCTGGAAATGCCCATCGTCATCATGGTCCGCCGCAAGCGCCTGGAGGACATCCCCGTCGAGGTGCTGGACTTCATCGACGGCTACATCTTCCTCGCCGAAGAAACCCCCGAATACATCGCCCGCGGCCTGGTCAGCCGGGTGAAGCAATACGCCGAGACCCTCAAGACGCCGTTCTTCGGGGCCCTCGTGGACTACGCGGAGCAGGGCAACCAGCTCTGGACCTGCCCGGGCCACAACGGCGGCATCTTCTACAACCGTTCGCCCATCGGACGGATCTTCGTCGAACACCTCGGCGAGGCGATCTTTCGCGACGACCTCGACAATTCGGTCCTCGATCTCGGCGATCTGCTGGTCCACGAAGGCCCCGCCCTGAAGGCGCAGAAGGAGGCCGCCGTCATCTTCGGAGCGGAGAAGACCTACTTCGTCCTCAACGGCACCTCGGCCTCCAACAAGATCGTGCTCTCGGCCCTGGTGGCGGAGGGCGACCTCGTGCTGTTCGACCGCAACAACCACAAGGCCGCGCATCACGGCGCGCTCTTCCTCGGCGGCGCGATCCCCGTCTTCATCGAGACCGACCGCAACGCCTACGGCCTGATCGGCCCGATGTACCACGAGGCCCTCGACGAGAAGGCCATCCGCCGCAAGATCCGCGACAACCCGCTGATCACCGACAAGGACGCCTGGAAGCGCGAGCGCCCGTTCCGCGTCGCGGTGGTGGAGCAGTGCACCTACGACGGCACGATCTATAACGCGCAGATGATCCTCGATCGGATCGGGCACCTCTGCGACTACATCCTGTTCGACGAGGCCTGGGCGGGCTTCATGAAGTTCCACCCCCTCTTCGCCGGCCGCTTCGCCATGGGCCTCAAGGGCCTCGACGAGACCTCGCCGGGCATCATCGCCACCCAATCGACCCACAAGCAGTTGGCGAGCTTCTCCCAGGCCTCGCAGATCCACACCAAGGATAGCCACATCCGGGGCCAGACCCGGCGCATCGAACACCGGCGCTTCAACGAGACCTTCCTCGTCCACGCCTCGACCTCGCCGTTCTACCCCCTGTTCGCCTCCCTCGACGTCGGCGCGCAGATGATGAAGGGCCGCTCGGGCGTGGTCCTGTGGGACGACACCATTCGGCTGGGCATCGAGTGGCGCAAGAAGGTCCGCGCCATCCGCCGCGAGTTCGAGGAGAAGGAGGGCGATCCGCTGCGCCGCTGGTTCTTCGACCCCTTCGTGCCCGACACCGTGAAGGGGCCGGACGGCAAGGTGGCGTGGGAGAGCCTGTCGACCGACGAACTCGCCAGCAACGCGAAGTATTGGGAGCTGACGCCGGGTGCCGACTGGCACGGCTTCACCCACGTGGCGGCGGACTACGCCATGACCGACCCCAACAAACTCACCGTGCTCACCCCAGGCTTCAACCGGCACACGGGCGAGTACGCCGATCACGGCGTCCCGGCCCCGATCGTGGCGCAGTACCTGCGCGAGAACCGCATCGTGCCGGAGAAGAACGACCTCAACTCGCTGCTCTTCCTGCTCACCCCGGGCGTCGAATCCTCGAAAGCCGGCACGTTGATCTCCGGGCTCGTCGCCTTCAAACGCCTGCACGACGACAACGTGCCCCTGGAGGAGGCGATGCCGGAATTCGTGCGGCGCCGGCCCAACCGCTACAAGGGCGTGCGCCTGCGCGACCTCTGTGCGGATTTCCACGCCTTCCACCGCGAGGCCGGCACCAGCACGCTCCAACGCAAGCAGTTCGAGCCGGGCCACCTGCCCGAGATGGTGATGACCCCCAAGGAAGCGGTGCAGCAGCTCACCCGCAACAACGTCGATTACGTGCCGATCGCGGAAGCGGAAGGCCGTGTGGCGACGACCTTGCTTCTGGTCTACCCGCCGGGCATCGGCACGGTGCTGCCGGGCGAGCGATTGGACGAGCGGGCCAAACCCATGCTGGACTACTTCAAGATGTTCGAGCGCTCCGCGAACCTGTTCCCGGGCTTCGAGGCCGAGATCCAGGGCGTCTTCCGCGACGTCGACCCGGACGGGACGATCCGGTTCCACACCTACGTCATGCGCGAGACCCGCTGATGGCGGGCGCGACCGAGAGCGACCCCGACATCGTCATCCGGCCCTCCTCGGATGCCGACGTGCCGGACATGGTGGACATCTACGCCCACCACATCCGGCGTGGCGTCGGCGACGTCGGGGATTTCGAGGAGGATCCGCTCCATCCGGACGACCTCAAGAAGCGCCGCAAGGCCATGCGCAAGAAGCGCCTGCCGCACCTCGTCGCCGACCGCGACGGCGTCGTGGCGGGCTACGCCTACGCGGTTCCGTTCCGCAAGCGCCCGGCCTATCGCTACACCCTCAAGCACTCGATCTACGTGCATCACGCGCATCTGAACGCCGGCATTGGCCGCCGCCTGCTGCCGGCCCTGATCGAGGCCTGCGCGGCCGGCGGTTACCGTCAGATGATCGGCTACATCGACGCGAAGAACGAGGCCTCCCTGCGCCTGCACGAGGCCTGTGGCTTCGTGCGCGTCGGGCTGCTGCCGGCGGTGGGCTACAAATACGGCCGCTGGAGCGACAGCGTCATGGTCCAGTGCGCGCTGGGCACCGGCTCCACCGACCAGCCCGGCACCTGGACCCGCTCCGTGGAGGCCATGGTGGCGGGGCACGACTGGATCGGGACGTAGCGCGACACCGGACGGCTTCGCGAACAGGTCGTGGCCGCCAAAGGTCCTGCGCCATCGGCGGCCCCGGATGACCGACCCTCGGAGCCCCGCCGGGCGCAGGCGCGCCCGCTATTGCTGCGCCCGGTTGACCAGCGTCTGGAGCGCCCGGGCCACGGCCTCGGTGACGTTCTTGCGGTACTTGCGATGGACCAGCTGCCCGTTGTGGTAGATGTCGTGCTCCACGTAGAGCTTGTCGCCGTCCCAGCGGACGATGTTGTCGGTCTCGGTGGTCTCCTCGACGCCGAGATCCTCGCGAAAGGTAACGCCACCGGATTGCGCGAACATGGCCCGTCCCTGGTGATCGAAGCGACTTTCCGGCTTCCTGGAGACGCATTGTAGGCAGGCGGCGCGCCCGGCGCTACCCGAAACGGGCCTCAGCGCACGGTCACCTGATCCTTGATGCGCTCGTAGACGGCGCGGCTGAGAACCCGCTTCGAGAGCAGTTCGCCCACCGAGGCGTAGGGCCGCTTCTGCACGATGGCCCGCCCGATCATGCCGCCACCCTTCAGTCCGTTGAGGTCCGCCACGCTTCCGGTGTTGAGGTCGACGACGGCGACGCCGCGCGGACCGGCGGTCTCGGCCGCGTTGTCGACGGCCTCGTCGCCGGTCATCGGGGCGGCCGGGCGGGCGAGGTCGAGGGGGGGACGCGCCGGCTCCGGCGTAGGCGCCGGCGGGACCTGGACGGGCGCGGCAGCCTGCGATGACGGCGCCGGGGTCTGAGGGGCGGGGATCTGCGGCGCGGGGGGCTGCGGGACAACGGCTTGGGGCGCGGGTTGCGGAACCGGCGCGGCCGGCCGCGTCACCAGGGGCGGGAGGGCCAGCTGCGATCCGGCCTTTCCGGTCTCGGGAACCGGTTTCAACACGGGCGCCTCCACCGGGTCGCCGCCATGCGGGCGCAGCATCTGCACCAATCCCGCGAGCACCGCCGCCACCACGAGGAGGACGCCCACCCGAAGGATCGCTGAACCGCTAAGCATTGATGGCGGCCCCGAGCCTGTGAACGTGGACAAAGTTTAACATACGTAACAAAGCGAAGTCTCGCCGCAGGATGGACTGTCCTCAAGAGCTTGCCCAGTGGCACTGCGACATGGGCGCCGCCCGGGATGGGATCGACGCCGCGGGCCGCCGCCGTCATGGTCCCGGCCGATGCCCTCCCTCCTCTCCCCCCTGGCCGCCCGGGCGGCCGAGCGCCTCGGCGCCCTGCGCCACGTCCCCGCGCTGTTCCGCCTCGTCCATGCGGCGAGCCCCCGCCTCCTGATCCTCAGCCTGTGCCTGCGCCTCGTGCGCGCCAGCCTGCCGGTGTTGATGCTCTACCTCGCCAAGCTCATCCTCGACGCGATCGTCGCCGAGCACGCGCGGCCGCATCTCGCCGGCCTCGGCCCGGAGACCTGGCTCGCCGACCCGGCCCTCGGCCACCTCGCCCTGCTGGTGGGCGCCGAGTTCGGGCTCGCGATCCTCGCCGACCTCCTCGGGCGGGCCAGCACCCTGGTGGATGGGCTCGTGGCCGACCTCTACGGCAACGCCGCGACCCTGAAGCTGATGCGCCACGCCGCCGACCTCGACCTCGAACAGTTCGAGGACAGCGCGCAGCAGGACCGCCTGGAACGGGCCCGCCGCCAGGTCACAGGCCGGTCCAACCTGCTGTTCCAGTTCTTCGGGCAGGGGCAGGATCTCATCACCCTCGTCGCCTTCGCCCTCGGCCTCGTCGCCTTCGCGCCCTGGCTGATCCTGCTCCTGGCCGCGGCCCTGGTCCCGGCCTTCCTCAACGAGACCTACTTCAACCGCGAGGGCTACCGGCTCGCCTGGAACCGCACCCCCGAGCGGCGCCAGATCGACTACCTGCGCTTCCTGGGCGCCAGCGTCGAATCCGCCAAGGAGGTCAAGCTGTTCGGCTTGAACGGCTACATCGCCGAGCGTTACCAGGGCCTCGCCACGAAGCTCGTCGCCGACAACCGCGCACTCGCCCTTCGCCGCGCCGGCTGGGGCGGCGCCTTCGCGGCGCTGGGCACCCTGGCCTATTACCTCGCCTATGCGACCATCGTCTGGCGCACGGTGGCGGGCCAGTTCTCCATAGGCGACCTCGCCTTCCTGGCGGGCTCCTTCCAGCGCCTGCGCGGCCTGATCGAGGGACTCCTGCTCGGCTTCTCGCAGATCGCCGCCCAGGCGCAGTATCTCGACGACCTGTTCTCATTCTTCGCCGTGGTGCCGGCGATCCGCTCGCCCGAGAACCCGCTGCCCGTGCCGCGCCCGATCCGGACCGGCATCGTCTTCGAGGCCGTGGGCTTCCGCTACCCCGGCACCGAGATCTGGGCGGTGCGGGAGTTGAGCTTCCAACTCGCGGCGGGCGAGGTGCTGGCACTGGTGGGCGAGAACGGCGCCGGCAAGACCACCATCGTCAAGCTGCTCACCCGGCTCTACGATCCCACCGAGGGGCGCGTGCTCCTCGATGGGGTGCCGCTCGGCGCTTACGATCTCGAAGATCTACGCGCCCGCATCGGCGTGATCTTCCAGGATTTCGTGCGCTTCAGCTTCACCGCGTCCGAGAACGTCGCGGTGGGGCGCATTCAGGCGCGGGACGACACCGGCCGGATCACCCGCGCGGCGCATCGCAGCCTCGCGGATGCGGTCATCGATCGGCTGCCGCTGGGCTACGAGCAGCCGCTGGGCAAGCGCTTCGCCGACGGCGTCGACCTCTCGGGGGGCGAGTGGCAGAAGATCGCCATCGCCCGCGCCTACATGCGCGAGGCCGAGATCCTGATCCTCGACGAGCCCACCGCCGCCCTCGACGCGCGGGCCGAGTTCGAGGTCTTCCAGCGCTTTCGCGACCTGAGCCAGGGCCGCTCGGCGGTGCTGATCTCGCACCGCTTCTCCACCGTGCGCATGGCCGACCGCATCCTCGTGCTGGAGGGCGGCCGGGTCATCGAATCCGGGAGCCACGCCGACCTGCAGGCACTCGGCGGGCGCTATGCCGAACTGTTCGAACTGCAGGCCGCCGGCTACCGCTAGGGGCGCCGGGATCGCGCTCTTCGCGGCGGATTCCGCATACGGCGGCGCGTCAGCCTTCGCCCCGCCGCGCGGCCTCGATC
>NZ_JAQGKL010000275.1 GCF_028290105.1 Methylobacterium sp. | reverse complement strand
GCCGCCAGCCCGAGATTGCCGAATTGCCGGTTGAGGTCGGCGAGCAGATGCGCCGCGTGCGGGATCGCCTGCTCGGGGTCGAACGGATCGGTCAGCCCACGCTCGCGGGCCGTGCCGGGCATGAATTGCGCGACGCCCTGCGCGCCCACGGGGCTGACCGCACCGACGCGAAACGCGCTCTCGCGCCAGATCAGCCGCGTCAGGAACGGCACGGGCAACCCGCGCGCCTTGGCCGAGCCCTCGATCAAGCGGCAGAGCGCTTGCTCGACGGTCTCGGTCGCCCCCTCGGCCGCCGCCAAGGCCGGTCTCGGCGCAAGCAGCATCGCGCAAGCGAGCGCGAGGCCGGGCAGATAGGCGGAACAGGCTCGGGGAGACGCGATCACCCGGCGGTTGTAGAGCGTGCCGACGGCCGATCAATGACAAAGGGTCGCCGACGCGCAGAACGGCGTTCGCCGATCGCGGACACGCGCGCTATAACCGTTGGCCAGATTGTCAGCCCCGCCCGCAGACAGGATTCGATGCCCGAAACGCTCCTCGACGTTCAGGACCTGTCCGTCGCCTTCCGATCGCGGGAGCGCGAGACCCGGGCCGTGGACCGGGTGAGCTTCACGATCCGAGCGGGGGAGACCCTGGCGCTCGTCGGCGAGTCCGGGTCCGGCAAGTCGGTGACCGCGCTCTCGATCCTGCGGCTGCTGGATGCCGGCGCCACCCATCCGGGCGGGCGCATCCTGTTCAAGGGCCGGGACCTGCTGGCGCTGCCGGAGCGGGACCTGCGCGGCATTCGCGGCGCCGACAACACCATGGTGTTCCAGGAGCCGATGACCTCGCTCAATCCGCTGCATACCATCCAGCGGCAGATCGGCGAGGTGCTGGAGGTGCATCGCGGGCTGTCCGGCCGCAAGGCGCGGGCGCGCATCCTCGAGCTCCTCGAACTCGTCGGCCTGCGTGACGCGGAGCGCCGCCTCAACGCCTATCCGCACGAATTGTCTGGGGGTCAGCGCCAGCGCGTGATGATCGCCATGGCGCTCGCCTGCGAGCCGGACCTGCTCGTGGCCGACGAGCCCACCACCGCCCTCGACGTGACGGTGCAGGCGCAGATCCTCACCCTGCTCGCCGACCTGCAGAAGCGGCTCGGCATGGCGATGCTGTTCATTACTCACGATCTGGGCATCGTCCAGCGCATCGCCGACAACGTCTGCGTCATGCTCGCCGGCCGGATCGTCGAGGCAGGGCCCGTGGCCGAGATCTTCGCCCGGCCGCAGCACGAGTACACCCGGCGCCTCCTCGCCTCCGAGCCGAAGGGGCGCGCCAACCCTGTGGCGGCGGACGCGCCGCGCCTGCTGGAGGCCGGTCCGCTCAAGGTCTGGTTCCCGATCCGCGAGGGCTGGCTGCGCCGGACCACCAGCCACGTGAAGGCGGTGGACGGCGTCAGCCTGTCGGTCCGCGCGGGCGAGACCGTGGGCGTGGTCGGCGAGTCCGGCTCGGGCAAGACGACTCTGGGACTGGCGCTCCTGCGCCTCACCGGCTGCGAAGGCCCCATCGTCTTCCTCGGCTCGTCCATCGCCGGCCTGCCGCCGGCCGCCATGCGTCCGTTCCGGCGCGACATGCAGGTGGTCTTCCAGGATCCCTACGGCTCGCTGTCGCCGCGCATGACCATCGCCGACATCGTCGCGGAGGGGCTGGTGGTCCAGGGCGCGGTGCGGACCCGGGCCGAGCGGCACGCGGTGGTCGCCAAGGCGCTCACCGATGTCGGGCTCGATCCGGCCACCATGAACCGCTACCCACACGAATTTTCCGGCGGCCAGCGCCAGCGCATCGCCATCGCGCGCGCCATCGTCCTCAAGCCCAAATTCGTCGTCCTCGACGAGCCGACATCCGCCCTCGACCGCTCCGTGCAGGCGCAGATCGTCACCCTCCTGCGCGACCTCCAGCGCGAGCGCGGCCTCGCCTACCTGTTCATCAGCCACGACCTCAAGGTGGTGCGGGCGCTGGCGAACTACGTCCTCGTCATGCAGAACGGCCGCGTGGTCGAAGAGGGGTCGGCCGACGCGATCTTCGCCGCGCCGCAGACCGCCTACACGCAGGCCCTCTTCGCCGCCGCCTTCGATCTCCAGAGCGACGCCGTCGCCGATCCCATTCCGGCCTGAGGGGAGGGGCCATGGCGCGCGCGCTCCTCATCGTGCTGGATTCCGTCGGCATCGGCGGTGCACCCGATGCCGAACGCTACGGCGATGCGGGCGCCGATACCCTCGGCCACATCGCGCAGACCTGCGCGGAGGGTCGCGGCGACCGGCCCGGCCTGCGCGCCGGCCCCCTGTCGCTGCCGTATCTGGCGCGCCTCGGCCTCGGGCGCGCGGCGCGAGGCGCCACGGGATGCATCCCGCCCGGTCTCGCGAGCGACGTAGCCCTGGAGGGCGCCTACGGCCACGCAATCGAGCGTGCGGCGGGGAAGGATACGCCGTCCGGCCATTGGGAAATCACCGGCGTGCCGGTCCTCGACCCCTGGGGCCACTTCCCCGTCGCGGTCCCGACCTTCCCTGTCGCCTTGACGGAGGCGTTGATCGAGCAGGCTCGACTGCCCGGCATCCTCGGAAACAGCCACGCGGCCGGAACCGCCATCATCGACCGGCTCGGCGCGGAGCACGTCCGGACGGGCCGTCCGATTTGCTACACCTCGGCCGACAGCGTCTTCCAGATTGCCGCGCATGAGCGGCATTTCGGCCTGGAGCGACTCTACGCGACATGCCGCGTCGCCCGCGCGCTCTGCGATCCCTACCGGGTCGGGCGGGTGATCGCCCGCCCCTTCGTGGGCGATGCCGAGACCGGTTTCCGGCGCACGGCGAACCGCAAGGATTACGCGGTCGAGCCGCCGGGCCGCACCCTTCTCGACGTCCTCGACGCCGCCGGCCGCAGCGTGGTGAGCGTCGGCAAGATCGGCGATATCTTCGCGCACCGGGCGACCGGTCGGGAGATCAAGCCGGACGGCAACGCCGCCTGCCTCAGCGCGGCACTCGACGCCTTCGCGAACCTGCCGGATGGGGGCCTCGTCTTCCTCAACCTCGTGGATTTCGACACCGAGTATGGGCACCGACGCGACGTTCCGGGCTACGCCGCCGAACTCGAAGCCTTCGACAAGCGGCTACCGGAGATTCAGGCCAGCCTGCGACAGGGCGATCTTTGCGTCATCACCGCCGATCACGGCAACGATCCGACCTGGGGCGGGACCGAGCATACGCGCGAGCAGGTGCCGGTCCTGGCGTTCGGGCCGGGCATGGCGGCGGGCCCACTCGGGTGCCGCGAGACCTTTGCGGATATCGGGGCGACGCTGGCTCGACATCTCGGCGTCGGGTCTTTGGAATCCGGGACTTCCTGGCTGTGATCGGATGAGAGGGGGCAGGCATGCGTGACGAGGATGAGAACCGCCCACGGGACACGGTCACGCACCGAATCGGCGAGGCGCTCGACACGCTTTCCCTCGACGAACTCGATGCCCGCATCGCCCTGCTGACCGGGGAGATCGCTCGGATCGAGGCAACGCGGGCGGCCAAGAAGGCTGCCCTCGACCAAGCCGGTTCGATCTTCCGCTTCTGAACTGCGCCGGACATGTTGCCGAATGTCACCGAAGGGGAGCTTACTTTCCCCCAAACGGGGGATGAAGCAGGCCCACGGGTGCGCTCTCATGTCGCTGAGAAATTGCACGAGGGGGCGATCATGCAAGCCAGGTTCACGATGGCGCCATGGATGCGTCGGCGTATCGCGCGATACCTTCAGCGTGGCACGAGCGAGCGGATGATCGCCTGCTTGGTGGGACCTTTCCCATCGGGGACGGAACCGGTGAAGGATCCGGGTCCGCCCGACTGGCGCGATGCGCAGGTCGACCTGTCCAACGTGATCTTGTTCCGGGCGTTGAGCGGCGGCGAAGCACGGGGGCACGCGCGCGCGCAATGAGGGCGCGGTTCCGCACGGCTCAACGAATCAGGCTGAAGCCCGAGATCAGCCGCGCAAGATCGACCTGACGGGTCACACCGGTCTTGGCGAAGATCGCCTTCACCTGACTGCGGATGGTCTCCAGGCTAACATTCTGCTGCGTGGCGAGGATCGCGATGGTGGCGCCATCGGCGATGCCGCGGGCGATGCGCGCCTCCGCCGCCGTCAGGTCGAACAGGCCCGACAGCAACTCGGTGCCGGGGACCGGGCGCGGCATCACGGGGGTCGCGACCATCAACATCGTTCCTCCGCCGAAGACGTCCTGCGCCGAGCCGCGCATCGGCAGGAGATGCATCACCAGGGCCGGGTTCTCGTTGTCGGCCGGGACGGCGATGGAGCGGGCGGATGCTCCGGCGCGGGCCGCGATCGCATCCGCCAGCAGCGCGTCGGCGCCTGGATGCGCGAGGGTGATTCGCTCGCGCTGGTCGCGGACCACGCGCGGCACGAGGCCGGCGAAACCGGCGTTGCGGTAGTGGAGCTTTCCGCTCCCCGCCAGGATCGCTGCCGGAAGTCCCAGCATCTCCAGCGTCTGCACAGAGGCGTGCGCCCGCTCCAGCTTCAGCCGGGCCGAGAGCAGGGCCGCGCGCCCGAGATGGGGCCGTTGCGCATCGAGGGCGACGGTGGCGGCGCGGGGCACCGGTCCATCCGCGAACCGGCGCTCGATGCTGAAGATCAGCGTATCGCCGGTCGAGAGCGGAAACGCGGTGGCCGTACCCCAGCCAAGTCCGCGTGGTCGCAGGAACTGCTGGATCAGGACGTCTTCGGCGAGTTCCTCCGGCGTGTAGACATCCTCCTCGATGACGAAGCCCGCGTGGCGCGCGCCGAGAAGCCGCGCGGTCCGCTCGCCGGCACGCGCCCAGCCGCCGGACGCGAAGTCTTCCATGACCTGATCGAGGCTGGCGGAGTTGATCCAGCGATAAGCCTGGAGATCCGCCGTGATGAGGACCGAGCCTTGTGCGCCGGCAATGTCAGCGAGTTGGTCCAGAACGGACGG
>NZ_JAQGKL010000068.1 GCF_028290105.1 Methylobacterium sp. | reverse complement strand
AGTGGATCGCCGCCCTCTACGACAAGGCCTGGGCCTCCGCGAGCGAGGAAGACCGCGCCGCCGCCCTGGCGCAGGCCTCTCAAACCACCGCGCAGGTCACCGGCTCGGCGCGCCGCCGACGCTGAACCCGCCTCGGCGCGAGGCGGGTTCGTTTGACGCCTCAGCCGACGCTCGTGCGCGCCGCCAGGGCAGTCGCGAAGGACGGGCGTGCGAGAATGCCGGCGACGTATTTCGCGAGCTTGGGCCAGTGTCCGGCATCGACCGACTCACCGGCCAGGTGCAGGTTGTGGAAGCCCGTGACCACGGAGATGTCGGCGATGCTGAACGCGTCCCCGACGAGGTACGCGCCTGAGATCTGGGCCTCCAGGTAATCGTAGATCTTCGGCAGCTCCTCGGTGAGCGCCTTGGTGATCGCGGCCTCGTCTCCGGGCTGGCCCAGGAGCTGAGGCTTCACCACGCGGTTCGCGAACGGCTTGATGATGCTGTCGAACATCTCCGTGTCGCCGTACTTGTCGAACCAGATCGCGCGGCCCCGGGCCTTGGCCTCGGTGGGGATCAGGACCGGGTCGGGGAACTTCGCCTCGAGGTAGAACAGGATCGCCGAGGAATCCGCGAGGCGGTATCCCTCGTCCTCGAAGGCCGGGATCTTGCCGAGGGGGCTCGCCGCCTGGAAGGCCGGGTCCTTGTCGTGGAAGAACAGCGGGATGTGCTCGACCGCCTGGCCCTTCTCGGCCAGGGCGACGAGGACCTTGCGGACGTAGGGCGAATAACCGGTGCCGTAGAGTTTCACGTGCGTATGACTCCGTGTTGGTGGAACAGCGTTCCCCCAACCCGCGACAGAGCGGTTCGTTCGCTCACGCGTCGGCGAGTTCCACGGTCACCGGCACATGGTCGGAGGGTTTCTCCAGGCCGCGCAGGTGTTTCTGCACCGAGGCCGAGACCAGCCGGTCGGCGGCCTGGGGCGAGAGCAGCAGGTGATCGATGCGGATGCCGGCATTCCGGTTCCAGGCGCCGGCCTGATAGTCCCAGAAGCTGTAGATGCCGGGCCTCGGGTCGCAGGCCCGCAAGGCGTCGGTGAACCCCTCCGCCAGGATCGCGCGGAAGGCGGCTCGGCTTTGCGGCAGGAACAGGGCGTCGGCGCGCCAGGGCTCCGGGTCGGACGCGTCCTCGGGTTCCGGAATGACGTTGTAGTCGCCGGCCAGGACCAGGGCCTCCTCGGCCTCGCGCAGGGCCCGGGCGTGGAGCCGCAGCCGCTCCAGGAAGCCGAGCTTGTAGGGGTATTTCGGGCTGTCCACCGGATTGCCGTTGGGCAGGTAGATGGAAGCGACGCGGACCGGCCTCGACCCCTCGCCGGAAATCAGCGCCTCGATGTAGCGGGACTGCTCGTCGCTGTCGTCGCCGGGCAAGCCACGCCGGATCTCGCTCATCGAAAGGGGCGCGCGCACCAGCAGCGCGACGCCGTTATAGGCCTTCTGGCCGAGCGTCTCGACGGCGTAGCCGGCCGCCTCGATCTCGGCCCGGGGGAAGCCCTCGTCCTGGCATTTCAGCTCCTGCAGGCAAACCACGTCGGGCTTGGCCTCGTCGAGGAACCCGAGCAGGTGTCCGACGCGCTGCTTGATCGAGTTGACGTTCCAGGTGGCGATCCGCATGGGCAAGGGGTCCTGGCGCGCGAGATGTCCGGGGCACCGCACGAGGAGAAGGCGGGCCGAACAGAGGTTGGCCCGTCATCGGACCTTCGTGGCGGGCTGGCAAGGCGTCGCGCCGGGGGATGTTCGCCGAAGTCTCGATCGAGGAACCCCCACGAGGAATTCCCCGGATGACCGATTGGCTGGCACCGATCTGCGCCTATTGCGAACGGAGTGACACCGGGTTCTGGGCCGAGCCGGTCAACGCCCTCTCGAACGCCGCCTTCCTGGTGGCCGCCGGGCTCGCGGCATGGCGCCTGCGCCAAGGCGATCGCTTCGACGGGCCAGCCCTCGCGCTGAGCGCCCTGGTGGCCGTGGTGGGCGTCGGATCGTTCCTGTTCCACACCTTGGCGGTGCGATGGTCGCTGCTGGCCGACGTGATCCCGATCGCGCTGTTCATCTACGGCTACGTCCTCCTGGCGATGCGGCGCTACTTCGGCCTCGGTCTCGCGGCGGCGATCGGCGCCACCCTGGGCTTTGCCATGCTCAACCTCGGCCTGGAGCCGGCCCTCGACATCGTGCTGGGCCGCGCGACGGACGCGCTCACCAACGGCTCGATCGCCTACGTTCCGGCGATCCTGGCGCTGGTGGGGGTCGCCGCCGGCCTGCTGCAGCCGCAGGGTTGCGACCTCGGCCCGGCGCGGGCACGGGCCGGGCGCGGCCTCCTCGGGGTCGCGGCGCTGTTCGCGCTCTCGCTGGCCGTCCGGACCCTGGACCGGGCTGTCTGCCCGGTCTGGCCGCTCGGCACCCACGCCCTCTGGCACATTCTCAACGCGGGCGTGCTCTACGCGCTCATCCGCATCGCGGCGGAGTACCGGCGGCGCATTCCGTCACCGATCGCCCGCTGAAGCCAGGCCGTTTTGTTGCGCGCTTCGGGGATTCGTTGCAGAAGATCGAGCCGCGTCGCACGGCATTCGCTTGCGCCGATCGACGCGACGACCCGCACCGGACGGGACCGCCGCCGGACGCGGCAGCTTCACGGCCCGGCAGATTCACGGAACACGTCATGACACAGAGCCTTCGCCTCGGCGTTGCCGGCCTCGGCACCGTCGGCGCCGCCGTCGTCCGCATGGTCGCCCGCCGGGCCGAGGCCCTCGGCCAGACCAGTGGGCGGACGATCCGCGTCACCGCCGTCTCGTCGCGCGACAAGGGCCGCGACCGGGGCCTCGACCTGACCGGCGTGACCTGGTTCGACGATCCCGTCGCCCTGGCGACATCGGCGGACGTGGATTGCGTGATCGAACTCATCGGCGGCGCGGAAGGAGCGGCCAAGGCGACGGTCGAGGCGGCGCTCGGTGCCGGCAAGCACGTGGTCACCGCCAACAAAGCGCTGCTCGCCAAGCATGGCGCGGCGCTCGCGCGGCAGGCCGAGGCGCATGGCGTAGCCCTGGCATACGAGGCCTCCGTCGCCGGCGGCATCCCGGTGATCAAGGCCCTGCGCGAGGGGCTCACCGGCAACACGGTCTCCCGCGTCTACGGGATCATGAACGGCACCTGCAATTACATCCTGACGCGGATGGAGCGCGAGGGCCTGACCTTCGAGGCCTGTCTCAAGGACGCGCAGGCCCTCGGCTATGCCGAGGCCGACCCGACCTTCGACGTCGAGGGATTCGACACCGCCCACAAGCTCGCCATCCTGACGAGCCTCGCCTTCGGCACGGAGATCGACGCCGAAGGCGTCTCGGTGGAGGGCATCTCGGCGATCCAGCCCCTCGATCTGACCATGGCGGAGGAGCTCGGCTTCCGGATCAAGCTGCTGGGCGTCGCCCAGGCGGCGGCCGGCGGCATCGAGCAGCGGGTGCACCCGACCATGGTGCCGAAATCCTCCGCCATCGCCCAGGTCATGGGTGTCACCAACGCGGTGACCATCGACGCGGACGCGGTCGGCGAACTCACACTGATCGGCCCCGGCGCCGGGGGCGAGGCCACGGCCTCGGCGGTGGTGGGCGACATCACCGACATCGCCGCCGGTACCCGGCGCCCGACCTTCGGCCGCCCCTCGGCGACGTTGAGCCCGCCGCAGCGCGTCGCGATGCAGCGGCACGAGGGCGGCTACTACATCCGCCTCACGGTGCACGACCGTCCGGGCGTCGCCGCCGGTGTCGCCACCCGCATGGCCGAGCGCGAGATCTCCATCGAGAGCATCCTTCAGCGCCGCTCAGAGAGCGCCGCCTCGAAGGACCCGCATGGCCGCTCGGGCCAGCCGGTGCCGTTGGTCCTGATCACCTATGCGGCCACCGAGGGCACCATCCGGGCGGCGCTCGACGCCATCGCGGCCGACGGCCTGCTGGCCGAAACGCCCCAGGTGATCCGGATCGAGCGCGAGTAAGGCATCCCTCCACGATGTCGGCGATCCTCGGATCGATGAAGAAAAGTGCGGAAAATCGACGAAACTCCGTTTTTCCCGCGCATTTTAGTTCATAGAACCCACCGAACCGTCAGCGTAGGGACACAAGGTTTTCATGTCCGGTGGCAATTTGGACGCGCGCACCTCGGTGGCCCGGTCCCTGACTCTCGAACTCGCGCGCGTGACCGAGCGCGCGGCCATCGCCGCCGCGCGCCTGCGCGGGCAGGGACGCGAGAAGGAGGCCGATCAGGCCGCCGTCGACGCCATGCGGCTCGAACTGAACCTGCTTCCGATCGACGGCACCGTGGTCATCGGGGAGGGCGAGCGCGACAACGCGCCGATGCTCTACATCGGCGAGCGCCTAGGCACCGGCGAGGGCCCGAAGGTCGACATCGCCGTCGACCCCCTCGAGGGCACGACGCTCTGCGCCAAGGACATGCCCGGCGCCATCGCGGTCACGGCGCTGGCGGAAGCCGGCTCGCTGCTCGCCGCCCCCGACGTCTACATGCAGAAGATCGCCATCGGCCCCGGCTACCCGGCGGGCCTCGTCGATCTCGATGCCAGCCCCGCCGACAACATCGCGGCGCTGGCCCGGCACAAGGGCGTCGACCCGGCCCAGATCACCGCGATCATCCTCGACCGGCCGCGCCACATGCAACTCGTGGCCGCCGTGCGCGAGACCGGCGCCGGCATCCGCCTGATCTCCGACGGCGACATCGCGGGCATCATCCACACCGCCAACGCGGATGCCACCGGCGCCGACATCTATCTCGGCATCGGCGCGGCCCCGGAGGGCGTGATCGCGGCCGGGGTGCTCCGCTGCATCGGCGGCCACATGCAGGGCCGCCTGATCCTCGACAGCCACGACAAGCGCGAGCGCGCCGCGCGGATGGGCATCAGCGATCCGAACCGGAAATACGAGTTGAACGACATGGCGCGCGGCGACGTCATCGTGGCGGCCACCGGCGTCACCGATGGCGCCCTGCTCCGGGGTGTCCGCTTCAAGCCGGGCATGATCGAGACGGAGACGGTGGTCTACCGCTCGGCCACCGGCACGGTGCGGCGCATGCTCTGCGAGCACCGCCGGGTCGACGCCTGACGGCGGTCGGACAGGTCCGATCCCGGCGAGGCCGTCATCGGACGGCCCCGGGTCGCTTCAGTTGAACAGCGAGCCGACGCCGCCCTGGACGCGGCCGAGGCCCTGCTTGGCGATGGGGTTGCCCGGCTCCAGCTGCGCGGCACGCTGGTAGCTCTCCATCGCTTCCTTCTTGCGGTTCGACTTCTCGTAGGCGAGGCCACGATAGGCCCAGGAGGTCGCGTCCTTGTTGTTCACGTTGAGGGCCGCGTTGTAGTCCTCGATCGCCTTGTCGAACTGGTTGGTGGCGATCAGGCTCTGGCCACGCGCCGCGTAGGGTGCGGCGACGAAGGGGTTGCGGTCGATAGCGGCATCGAAATCCCCGATGGCCTGCGTGTTCTGGCCCTGCTTCTGACGTACCAGACCGCGCGCATGGTAGGCCTCGGCCGATTCCGGGGCGAGGCGGATCGCCTGGTTGAGGTCGCTGCCGGCCCCGTCGAGATCGCCCTGCGCGCGCAGCACGTTGGCGCGACCGATATAGGCGGGCCCGTAGTTCGGATCGGCCGCGATGGCCTTCGAGAAATCCTGGAGCGCGGCGTCGTTGCGGCCGATCTGGCGGTTGGCGAGCGCGCGATTGTTGTAGGCCGAGGCCGAATTCGGATCGATCTGCACCGCCTTGGTGAAGTCGCCGATGGCGTCGTTGAACTGACCCGCCCGGGCGTAGGCCGAGCCGCGCGTGACATAGGCCGCCGCGTCGTTCGGGTTGCGCTGGATCACCTCGCTGAGGGAGGCGATGTTGACATTGGTGGCGCCCGTGGCATCGGATTCGAGCACGGCGAACTGGCGCGACGCGGTCGCACCGCCGCCATAGGTCTCGCAACCGGCCAACGCGGCCGCCACGAGCGCCGTGGCCCCGATCAGCCCCGCCTTCGATGCCCGCAGCTTCACAACCGTCATGGTCTTCGCTCCCCCCGGCGCCGCGCACGACGCCGCCCCCTCGATCGATGTCGTCGGCCCGCGAAACCTCGGTTTTCCGGGGCCCGCGCCGGCACAATCCCGCCTCGCGGTGAATGCGCGCTTAAAGATCGGCGACAGGGTCCGCTCAAGCGGTTCGATGTGGCGAAGGTATGGCCCGTCGCGGGACCCGGCTCCGAAAGGATCGCCGGACCGGTTCACAGGCCTGTGGTGTCGCAAATAGGCCGCTGTTTTTGCGCGGCTCAGGCCTTCGGTACCAGATGGGTGACGTGGCCCATCTTGCGGCCCGGCCGCGCTGCGCCCTTGCCGTAGAGATGCAGATGCGCCCCCGGGCGGGCGAGGATCGCGGCCCAGTCGTCGACCTCGCCGCCGATGAGGTTGTGCATCTCGACCGCCATGCCCCCGACCCTGGACGGATCCCCGAGCGGCCAGCCGCAGACCGCCCGGACATGCTGGGCGAATTGCGAGGTCGTCGCACCCTCGATGGTCCAGTGCCCCGAATTGTGGACGCGCGGGGCGATCTCGTTGACGACGACCCGAGCCGGGCCGTCCGCCTGCGGCACCAGGAACATCTCCACGGCGAGGACCCCGACATAGTCGAGCGCCTCGGCGATGCGCCGGGCGATGCCGATGGCGGCCGCCTCGGTCTGGGGCGCGATGCCGGGGGCGGGCACGCGGGTGACCGCGAGGATGTGGTCGCGGTGCTCGTTGGCGCAGGGGTCGTAGGCCGCGAACGCCCCGTCGGCCCCGCGCGCCGCCACCACCGACACCTCGGCCTCGAAAGGCACGAATCCTTCGAGGATGCAGGGCGCCCCCCCGAACTCGGCCAGGATCGCCGCGGGATCCACCGCGCCCTCGGCCCGGATCATGCGCTGGCCCTTGCCGTCATAGCCGAAGCGGCGGGTCTTCAGCACCGCCGGCCGGCCGATCTCGGCGAGCGCGCGGTTAAGGTCCTCGGCCGTATCGACGGCGCGGAACGGGGCGGTCTCGATGCCGAGATGGTTGATGAAGGCCTTCTCGGCGAGCCGGTCCTGTGTGGTCGCCAGGGCGGCGGCGTTCGGGTGGAGCGGCGCCTTGGCGGCGAGCGCCTCGGCGGCCTCGGCCGGAATGTTCTCGAACTCGTAGGTGACCACGTCGACGCCGGCGGCAAAGCGCGCCAGGGCCGCGACGTCGTCATAGGCCGCGACCGTCTTCTCGGCCGAGACGTCGAAAGCGGGGCTGTCCGCGTCGGGGGCGAAGACGTGGACCTTGAGGCCATAATTCGCCGCCGCCAGCGCGATCATGCGGCCGAGCTGGCCGCCGCCCACGATGCCGAGGGTCGCGCCGGGCCGGATGTTGGGATTTGAGGTCAAGGCAGGTCGCTTCGCGGGGTTTCGGCGACGCTCGCGGTCTGCGCGGCGCGCCAGGATTCGAGCCGTGCGGCGAGGTCCGCATCGGTCAGGGCCAGGATGGCGGCGGCCAGGAGGGCGGCGTTGACCGCGCCCGCCCGCCCGATGGCGAGGGTGCCGACCGGAATGCCGGCGGGCATCTGCACGATGGAGAGCAGGCTGTCCTGACCCGAGAGGGCCTTCGATTCGACGGGGACGCCGAGGACGGGCAGCGGGGTCATCGCCGCCGTCATGCCGGGCAGGTGGGCGGCACCGCCCGCGCCCGCGATCACGACCCGAAACCCCTCCGCCTTGGCGCCCTTGGCGAAGGCGACGAGGCGGTCGGGCGTGCGATGGGCCGAGACGATGCGGTCGTCATGGGCGACGCCGAGCGCGTCGAGCGTCTCGGCGGCATGCCGCATGGTCGCCCAGTCGGACTGGCTGCCCATGATGATCGCGACCGGGGAGGCTCCCGCCATCGTCGTCACATCCCTTCGCGGTCACGCGCAAATCAGCCGGGCGACGCGCCGAGCTCACGGAAAACGCCGAATACAAAAGCGGTGGCGCCCCCGCAAGGCGTGCCGAGGGTCGATACCCCTAGACCGCGTCGCCCTCAGGCGATGATGTCGGGGGTGATCTGGTCCTCGATGTACGAGATGCGGTCGCGCAGGGAGAGCTTGCGCTTCTTCAGGCGCTGGATCTGCAACTGGTCGGCGACCACGCCGAGTTCCAGCGCGTCGATGGCGCCGTCGAGGTCGCGATGCTCCTGCTTCAGCCGCGCCAACTCGTCGGTCGGCTCCCCCGCTTCATCGTTGTCGAATTGGACCGCCATCGCACCTGATGTCCCGGGACGCCTTCGGGCCAGACCATGCGACAGGCCGGGTGCCTGGGCAAGAACCCGGAGCACCTCCTGCACAAACATCCGCCTGCTCAAACATCCGTCAAGCATGGCCGCCGATAGGCTTCGACAGCCGGCTGATCATGTGCCAGTCTAAACCCGTCGAAACGAGACAGGAGACACAGCTCATGTCACTGCAGACGCACCTGACCCAGCTCGCCCGCAAGCACGAAGCCCTCGAGCGGGAAATCCACGACGCCGTCCTCCGCCCATCGGCGAACGATCTGCGCATCGCAGAACTCAAGAGACGCAAGCTGCACCTCAAGGACGAGATGAACCGCCTGCGACGAGACACCGACTCGCTGCACTAGCGGCTGTCCTGCCCCCTTCCTAAGTCTCTGAGTGTTCGCCGCCGCCACTGGTCTCCAGGGCGGCGGTTTTCATTTTCGGCCATGACGCGGGCCTTCGTCCCGATCGGCCCGACAGGAATCCCCGGCCGCGCGAAACGCGCGTAGACTGCGGGTAAACCGGCACGCACGATCGGTTCCCGCGAGGAAACGCCATGGACGCCACGCCCCACGCCCCGCATCCCCAGCCCGGCCCCTACGCCGCGATCCATGCGGCCTCGCTCGGCGATCCGGAGGCGTTCTGGCTCGATGCCGCCCGGGCGATCGACTGGACGCGCCCGCCGACCAGGGCCTTCGATCCTTCGGCCGGCAGCTATGGCCGCTGGTTTCCCGACGGCTCGCTGAACGCCTGCCACAACGCGGTGGACCGCCACGTGGCGGCCGGGCGCGGCGAGCAGGCCGCGATCCTGTACGATTCGCCCGTCACCGCCACGAAGCGCCGGATCACCTACGCGGACCTGCGCGACGCGGTGGCGACGCTCGCCGGCGTGCTACGCGATTTCGGCGTCGGGCGGGGCGACCGGGTCGTAATCTACATGCCGATGGTGCCCGAAGCCCTGTTCGGGATGCTCGCCTGCGCCCGGCTCGGGGCGGTCCATTCCGTGGTGTTCGGCGGGTTCGCCGCCAACGAACTCGCGATCCGCATCCAGGACGCCGCCCCGAAGGTGGTGCTCGCCGCCTCCTGCGGCATCGAGCCGAGCCGGGTCGTGGCCTACAAGCCGCTCCTCGACGCCGCCATCGCGGCCTCAGCGCACAAGCCCGAGGCCTGTCTCGTCCTGCAACGGCCGCAGGCGCGCGCCGACCTCGTGGCGGGGCGCGACCGCGATTGGGCCGAGACGGTGGCACGGGCGCAAGTCGAGGGGACCCGGGCCGACTGCGTGGCGGTGGCCGCCACCGATCCGCTCTACATCCTCTACACCTCCGGCACGACGGGAAATCCCAAGGGCGTGGTGCGGGATACCGGCGGCTACTGCGTCGCGCTCAAATGGTCGATGCCCAGCCTCTACGACGTCCAGCCCGGCGAGACCTATTTCTGCGCCTCCGACATCGGCTGGGTGGTGGGCCATTCCTACATCGTCTACGCGCCGCTGCTGCACGGCTGCACCACGGTGCTCTACGAGGGCAAGCCGGTGGGAACGCCCGATGCCGGCGCCCTCTGGCGGGTGGTCACGGAATACGGCGTCGCCTGCCTGTTCACGGCGCCCACCGCCCTGCGGGCGATCAAGAAGGAGGACCCGCGCGCCGAGCGGGTCGGCGATTACGACCTGTCCGCCTTCCGATCCCTGTTCCTGGCCGGCGAACGGGCGGATCCCGATTCCGTGGCCTGGGCCGAACGGGCGCTCGGGCGTCCGGTCATCGACCATTGGTGGCAGACCGAGACCGGATGGGCCATCGCGGGCAATCCGGTCGGGCTCGGCCAGCTGCCGGTCAAGCACGGCAGCGCCTGCGTGCCGATGCCGGGCTACGACCTGAAGGTGCTCGACGAGGCCGGCAAACCGGTGCCCGCCGGCACCATGGGCACCATCGCGTTGCGACTGCCCCTGCCGCCGGGCTGCCTTCCCACCCTGTGGGGCTCGGACGAGCGCTTCCGTACGAGCTACCTCACCACGTATCCGGGCTGGTACGACACCTCGGACGCGGGGATCGTCGATGAGGAAGGCTATGTCACCGTGCTGGGACGCACCGACGACATCATCAACGTGGCCGGCCACCGGCTCTCCACCGGCGGCATGGAGGCGGTGCTGGCCAGCCACCCGGACGTCGCCGAATGCGCTGTGATCGGCATCCGCGACGCCCTCAAGGGCGAGCAGCCCTGCGGCTTCGTGGTGCTGAAATCCGGCGTCGAGCGGCCGACGCAGGCCATCGAGGGCGAGTTGGTGGCGCTGGTGCGCGAGCAGATCGGCCCCGTGGCGGCCTTCAAGCTCGCGCTCACCGTCCAGCGCCTGCCCAAGACCCGCTCGGGCAAGATCCTGCGCGGCACCATGAAGCGCATCGCCGACGGCGAGCCCTGGACCACCCCGCCCACCATCGACGATGCCGGCGTCCTCGACGAGATCGGCGCCAGCCTGAAGGGCAGGGGGATCGGGGCGGGGTAGCGCAAAACGCCGGTAGCCAAGCGGCCTCCGACGCGCCACCTATGCGCGGAGCATCGCCACGCCGGAGTCCCGCATCGCATGAACGCCCGCCTGTTCGAGCCCCTGCGCCTCGACAACCTCACCCTCGAGAACCGCATCATCGTCGCCCCGATGTGCCAGTACTCGGCCCATGCCGGCCAGGCTGGTGACTGGCACCTCATGCATCTGGCGCAGATGGCGATGTCGGGGGCGGGCCTCCTCACCCTGGAGGCGACAGCGATCTCGCCGGAAGCCCGGATCTCGCCCGGCGATCTCGGGCTCTATTCCGACGAGACCGAGCGGGCGCTCGGCCGCGTCCTCGACGCGGTGCGCGGCTACGCGCCGGTGCCGATCGCGATCCAGATCAACCATGCGGGCCGCAAGGCCTCGAGCCGCGTCCCCTGGGACGGCGGCGCCCAGATCGACCCCGAAGCCCCCGACGGCTGGCGCACGGAGGCACCCTCCGCCCTGGCGCACGGGGAGGGCGAGGCGGCACCCCACGCCCTCGATTCCGAAGGCCTGAAGCGGATCCGCGACGGCTTCGTCGCCACGGCGCGGCGGGCGCTGACCCTCGGCATCGACGGGTTCGAGCTGCACGGGGCGCACGGCTACCTGCTGCACCAGTTCCTGTCGCCGCTCTCCAACCAGCGCACCGACCAGTACGGCGGCCCGCTCGCCAACCGGATGCGGTTTCCGCTGGAATGCTTCGAGGCGGTGCGCGAGGCGGTCCCGGCGGGCAAGCCGGTCTGGATGCGCGTCTCGGCCACCGACTGGGTCGAGGGCGGCTGGACCCTCGAGGAGACGGTGGAACTGACCCACGCCCTCAAGCGCCGGGGCGCGGCCGCGATCCACGTTTCCACCGGCGGGCTCTCCACGCGCCAGCAGATCCCGCTCGCGGCCGGCTACCAAGTGCCCTTCGCCGAGCGGATCAAGGCCGAGACCGGGTTGACCACGATCGCGGTCGGGCTGATCACCGAGGCGGCCCACGCCGAGTCGATCCTGCGGAAGGGCGAGGCCGACGCGATCTCGCTGGCGCGTGCCCTTCTCTACAATCCGCGCTGGCCCTGGCACGCGGCGGCCGAACTCGGCGCGCAGGTGCGCGCGCCGAAGCAGTATTGGCGCTCGCAGCCGCGCCAGTTCAAGGACCTTTTCACCGACACCAAGCACGGGCAGCGCTGACCGCGCCTCACGCAACGCCCGACCAGCGACCGGTTCCCTTCACCCACCCCGCCGCGGCGGGCGTTTCGCGCGAGACACGCTGCATGGACGACGACGTCACGACCTTCACGGTGGAGCGGGTCCGCCTCGACATCGAGAACGGCATCACCCTGATCTCGGGCGCCGACGACGAGGAGGAGCCGGCGGGCTACTTCATCGTCCAGATCGAGAAGGGCGACCCCGACGGGCCTCTGATCGAGGTCTTCGGCGAGGACCTGACGCAATCGGACGGGGTCACGGGCCTCGAACTGGGCCTGCGCCACCTGCGCTTCGACTTCGATCCGAAGAGCACGATCGGCAGCGAGATGCCGGCCGTGCGGGTAGAATCCTTGACCGAGATCCCCGAGGGCGTGCGGGCGCGGCTCTCGGTCGCCTTCGGCAAGCGGGCGAAGCGAGCGTGACCTGATGGATGGACAGACAGCAGCCCCGGACCATCCGGGCAGTGGACAGGCCGCGACCGTCAAGGCCGGTGACTACGTCGCCTGCGACGACAACGAGGCGACCCTCACCGTCATGGCCGTGGAGGGCGACCGCGCCCTGTGCCGCTGGTTCGTCGACGGGGATGTCGACGGCGACGAGCAGGAAGCCTGGATCGACCTGGGGGCCCTCACCGTTCTGTAGCCGGGTGGCGCGGCGGACGGGAGAGCGGAGCATGGCCGAGCTTGAGGACAAGAGGCGCGAGATCGCGGAACTGATCGCGCTGGAACTCGGCTTCGGGGATCTCGCCGGCCTGAGCGCCACCGACCGGGCCGCCGTCGACCTTCAGACCGCCGAGACCATCTCGGGCTGCGGCGCCGACAGTGCCGAGCCGTCGGATTGCACCGAGGCGAACATCCGCCTGCGCGGGCTCCTGAAGGAGTTGCACGCCCTTCAGATTCTCAGGAGCGACGAGGCCGATGCCCGGCTGGCGGAGGAGGGGGAAGTCTTCGGTCGCGAGAACGACGCGTGAGGCGTCGGAGCACGTTCAAGTGAGGTGGCTGCCGGCTCGCGTGGAGACGCTGCGCTCCAGACATCGCTTCAGCGCGCGACCGCCCCGATCATCGGGCCCAGCGGCCGGCTGAGGTCCGTGCGATTCATCGACGGCGCGTAGAGGCTCGACACGCTGCCGTCGAGGAACAGCGCGTTCCGGCAGCCCAGCGTGTCCTTGAACAGGCGGGCGAAGGCGCCGAAGCTCACGGCACGCTCCGAGATCGCGAACACGGCGGTGCGGCCGTCGTCGCGCACACCGACGCCGTTGCGGATCTTCTGGCTCGGCCCGTCGGCGGAGATCTTGGGGTGGATATGGCCGTCCACCACCAGCATCGGGCCCGATTGCGTGGCGAAATCGGGCTTGGGCGCCGCGCGCAGGTAGCGCCCCGTCTCCATCACGCCGGCCCGCTCGCCCTTTACCCAGAAGATGCCGTTCGGCTTGAGGTGGAAATTGCCCGGACCGTTGGCGGTGGAGACCCCCTTCAGCTCGCGCCCGTCCTCGATGTAGAGCCCGACCGGGGCCTGGCCCTTGTCGTACATGCCGGCATTCATCGCAAAGCGCAGGCTGGCGCCCTGCTTCTCGGCCAGCGTCGAGAGCGAGGAATAGGGCAGGCCATCGGCCCCGAGCCAGAACACCCGCACCCGCTCGCGGCGCAGGTCCACCGTGCAGACCGTATAGGCCTCGCCCTCGGCCTGGACGGCGCGGCAGGGAGCGGGGGCCGGAGCGGCGTTTGCAGGTCCGGCGGCGCTCACAGGTCCGGTGAGCGCGAGGCCGAGGAGGCCGGCTCGGAGCAGGGCCCGGATCGGAAAACGCCTCAGCCAAAGCTGAGCTTGCGCGACATCCTGCACCATCATCATCCGCATCGCCTGTCGCTGCACGCGCCGGAAGGATCGCCGCGGCGGGGTCCGCTTCCTCGCCCGAAACACGGGGCGATTTCAAGGGCAGCTCTCCGAGCGCACCGACGAAGGGCTCGATCACGAAAGCGGGAGAGACAAAACGCCCCTGAACCCTTTTTGGTGCCACGGCGTTTCTGCGCTGACGGGGACATTACGGCTTCTCTTGGAGACGATGTGATGAAACGGATACTTCTGGCCTCCGCGGCCATGGTCGGCGCTCTCGCGATGATCCCGGCCTCGGCCGATGCACGCGGCTTTGGCGGCGGTGGCTTTCGCGGTGGCGGGTTCCATGGTGGCGGTTTCGGCGGCGGCGGCTTCCGCGGTGGCTTTGGCGGCGGCGGCTTCCGCAATGCCGGCTTCGGTGGATACCGGGGCGGGTACGGCGGCTATCGCGGCGGGTATGGTCGCGGCTACGGGCGTGGTTATGGCTACGGCCTCGGCGGTCTCGGCCTCGGTGTGGGCCTCGGCCTCGCGGCGGGCGGTCTCTACGGCGGCTACGGCCCGGGTTACGGCTATGGCTACGGCGGTGGCTATGCCCCCGTCGGCTACGGCGCCTACGATTACGGCTACGGCGGCGGCTGCTACACCGTCCCGCGCGTGCGTTGGACACCCTACGGATACCGCCGGGTGCTCGTCGAACGCTGCAACTAAGCGGGTCATACCAGATCCGGACAATCGGAAGGGGGTCGCCGCGGGCGGCCCCTTTTCGTTTGGAGATTCCGAGGGCGTCAGCGCCGCTTCTCCTCCCGGCGCATCGGCATGGCGTCGATGGTCTCGAACAGGGCGCTGGCGGGCAGGGGCGTGGCCTCGACGCGCTTGGCCTCCCCGTCCTTCCCGATCAGGACGACCCGGAACGCGTCCGCCGGCAAGCGGAGAGACGCACGCAGTCGCCTGGCCTGCGCCGTGTCGCCCACAGCCTCGAGGGTGACGAGGTCGCGCTCCTTCAGGCCGTTCCGGGCCTCGGCCAGGATGGCGCGTTGCGCGGCGAGATCCGGATCGGTCGCGAGTGGGGCCGAGACCACCAGCACGCGCGAGGTCCAGCGATAGCGGGCGAGCGGCCCTTCCGCCGACCGAGCCGTGCCGATCCCGATCAGCGTCGCCACGGTCGCCCAGCCGAGGGCCGCTTTACCAAGGGCGCCCATCATCCCGCCTCTGTCCGCTTGATCTCCGGCGCGAGATAGCGCGTGCGGATCAGGCGGAAACCCGGGCGGGTTTGCCATCGTGCGGGTTCGTCCCACCTGTTGCAGATCCCGCGACCTGCCTCGCAGGACGCCAACCCCGGAGTTCCCATGACCACCGTGAACCGCCGCATCGTCCTCGCCGCCCGCCCGCACGGCGAGCCGAACGCCTCGCATTTCCGCCTTGAGGAGGCGCGGATGCCGGTGGCAAAGGACGGCGAGGTGCTCCTGGCCAACCGCTACCTCTCCCTCGACCCCTACATGCGCGGACGCATGAGCGCGGCGAAATCCTACGCCGAGCCCGTGGCCATCGGCGACACCATGGTGGGCGCGACCGTCTCCGAAATCGTCGCCTCGAACCATCCCGACTTTCCGGTGGGCGAAACGGTGGTGGGCTTCGGCGGCTGGCAGGACTTCGCCGTCTCGGACGGGCGAGGCCTGCGCCGGCTCGACCCGGCCGCCGCCCCCGTGACCACGGCACTCGGTATCCTCGGCATGCCCGGCATGACGGCCTATACCGGCCTCCTCAACATCGGCCAGCCGAAGGCCGGCGAGACCGTGGTGGTCGCGGCCGCCACGGGCCCGGTCGGCTCGCTCGTCGGGCAGATCGCCAAGCGGAAGGGCGCCCGGGCGGTCGGGATCGCGGGCGGGCCTGAGAAATGCGCCTATCTGCGCGACACCCTCGGCTTCGATGCCGCCATCGACCACCGCGCCGAGGACTTCCCCGAAGCGCTGGCCGCCGCCTGCCCGAACGGCATCGACGTCTATTTCGAGAATGTCGGGGGCGCGGTGTTCGATGCGGTGCTGCCGCTCCTCAACACCTTCGCGCGCCTCCCGGTCTGCGGCCTCGTCTCCGCCTACAACGCCACCGAACTGCCGGCGGAGCCCGACCGCGTGCCGCTCCTGATGCGGGCGATCCTGTCGAAGCGCCTGCACCTGCAGGGCTTCATCGTCTGGGACTTCGCCGCCCAGGAGCAGGGCTTCCTGGACGAGGTCGGCGGATGGCTGCGCGACGGCGTGGTCGTCCATCGCGAGGATATCGTGGACGGATTGGAGAACGCGCCCGACGCCTTCGCGGGCCTCCTCAAGGGCCGGAACTTCGGCAAGCTGATCGTGCGCGTGAGCTGACGCGAAAGTGGTCGGTCGTACGCGCGGCCACCTTGCGATTCATCTAGAACAAATATAGAACATTGACGTGCACCGATCCCTGAGAGTCACGGGGACAGAGGTCTGACCACGATTGCCGCGAGCCCCCGGGAAGCTCATGAAAGGCGGCATCGCGGTCGGTCGGATGAAGGGTCCGAGGGGCTGCGGCGCATCGTGAGATCGATCGGTAGGAGAGAGCGGCATGGCCGGCAGCGTGAACAAGGTGATCCTGGTGGGCAATCTCGGGCGCGATCCCGAGACGCGGCGCCTCGCCTCCGGTGATCCGGTGGTCAACCTGCGCATCGCGACATCGGAGTCCTGGAAGGACAAGATGTCGGGCGAGCGCAAGGAAAAGACCGAGTGGCACTCGGTGGTGATCTACAACGAGAATCTGGCCCGCGTGGCCGAGCAGTACCTGCGCAAGGGCTCGAAGGTCTATATCGAGGGCCAGCTCCAGACCCGCAAATGGGCCGATCAATCCGGCGTCGAGAAGTACACCACCGAGGTTGTGCTCCAGCGCTTCCGGGGCGAGCTGACGCTCCTCGACGGACGCTCCGGCGGCGGTGAGATGGGCGCCGACGAGGAAGGCGGCGGCCAGATCAGCCGCGGCGGCGATTTCGGCGGCGGTGGCGGTGGCGCTGGACGCGGCGGCGACCGGGGCGGGGAGTATGGCGGCGGCGGTGGCCGCCCTTCCGGTGGTGGCGATCGCCGGCCTGCATCGGGCGGCGGTGGCGGTGGCGGCTCCAAGCCGAATTTCGACCTCGACGACGACATCCCGTTCTAGGGGTCGTTCCACCCTCCTGAAGCGATGCGGGCGCGGCACCTCGGGTGTCGCGCCCGTTCGTTTTTGCAGGCCCGCGTGAAGCAGGGTCGGCAGGGCCCGGCCCGCCCTCATGGCGCCTTGCGCAAACCGTTCCTTGCCAAAGGGTTACCGGGTCTCGTGGTGGCTTGCCCTGCCAAGATGCGCTATAGCTTTGGGCAGGATCATGCGCGTCTCGGCGATCTGGCCGGGACTGCGTGCAACAACCCCGTGAGCGGGCTTGGCTGACCGCCACCGCCGACGCTCCGGGCCTCGTACCAGCAGAGACCGAAGACCTTGGCAGAGAAAGACATTCCGGGCGCCGGCACGCCTCCGCCCGCCTCCGACATCAAGCCCGTGTCGATCACCGACGAGATGAAGCGCTCCTACCTCGATTACGCCATGAGCGTGATCGTGAGCCGGGCCCTGCCGGATGCACGCGACGGCCTGAAGCCCGTGCATCGGCGCATCCTCTACTCGGCCTACGAGAGCGGGCACCTGCCCGAGCGCAAATACGTCAAGTCGGCCCGCATCGTCGGCGACGTCATCGGTCTCTACCACCCGCACGGAGACCAATCGATCTACGACGCCTTGGTCCGCATGGCGCAGGACTTCTCGATGCGCCTGATGCTCATCGACGGGCAGGGCAATTTCGGCTCGGTCGACGGCGATCCGCCGGCGGCGATGCGCTACACCGAGTCGCGTCTGGCCAAGCCCGCCAACGCGCTGCTCGCGGACATCGACAAGAACACCGTCGACTTCCAGCCGAACTACGACGAGTCGCGCGAGGAGCCGACCGTCCTGCCCGCCCGCTTCCCGAACCTGCTGGTCAACGGCGCCGGTGGCATCGCGGTGGGCATGGCCACCAACATCCCGCCGCACAATCTCGGCGAGCTCATCGACGCCTGCGTGGCGCTCATCGACGATCCGGCCCTCTCCATCGAGCAACTCACCGAATTCGTGCCGGGGCCCGACTTCCCCACCGGCGGCTCGATCCTGGGGCGCGCCGGCACGCGCCAGGCCTACGCCACCGGGCGCGGCTCCGTGATCATGCGGGCGAAATCCCACGTCGAGGAACTGCGCAAGGAGCGCGAGGCGCTGATCTTCACCGAGATCCCGTATCAGGTGAACAAGGCGACGCTCATGGAGAAGATCGCCGAACTGGTGAAGGAGAAGCGCGTCGAAGGCATCTCCGACCTGCGCGACGAATCCGACCGCGACGGCATGCGCATCGTGGTCGAGATCAAGCGCGACGCCATGGCGGAGGTGGTCCTGAACCAGCTCTACCGCTTCACCCCGCTCCAGAGCTCGTTCGGCTGCAACATGGTGGCGCTGAACGGCGGCCGTCCCGAGTTGATGAACCTGAAGGACCTGCTCCAGGCCTTCATCGATTTCCGCGAGGAGGTCGTGTCCCGGAGGACGAAGTTCCTCCTCAATAAGGCGCGCGAACGCGCCCACGTCCTGTGCGGTCTGGCCATCGCGGTGGCCAATATCGACGAGGTCATCCGCCTGATCCGGACATCGCCCGACCCGAACAGCGCCCGCGAGGCGTTGATGGGCCGCGATTGGCCGGCCCTTGACATCGCGCCCCTGATCGCGCTCGTCGACGATCCGCGCCACCGCATCAACGCGGACGATTCCTACCGCCTCTCCGACGTTCAGGCCCGCGCCATCCTCGACCTGCGCCTGCAGCGCCTCACGGCGCTCGGCCGCGATGAGGTCGGCGACGAATTGCAGAAGCTCGCCAACGAGATCGCCGACTACCTCGACATCCTGCGCTCGCGCCTGCGCATCATGGGGATCGTCAAGGACGAGCTGGCAGAGGTCCGCGAAGCCTACGCCACCCCGCGCCGCACCGTGATCCTCGACTGGGATTCAAACGTCGAGGACGAGGACCTGATCCAGCGCGAGGACATGGTCGTCACCGTATCCCATGCGGGCTACGTCAAGCGCGTGCCGCTCTCGACCTACCGATCGCAGCGCCGGGGCGGCAAGGGCCGCTCGGGCATGTCGACCCGCGACGAGGATTTCGTCACCCGCCTGTTCGTGGCCAACACCCACACGCCGATCCTGTTCTTCTCGAACCAGGGCCAGGTCTACAAGGAGAAGGTCTGGCGCCTGCCGATGGCGGCTCCGAACGCGCGCGGCAAGGCGCTCGTCAACATCCTGGCCATGGATGCGGGCACCGAGCGCATCACCACCATCATGCCGCTGCCGGAGGACGAAGCCTCCTGGGAGACGCTGGACGTGATGTTCGCCACCGCCTCGGGGGGAGTCCGGCGCAACAAGCTCTCGGACTTCGTGCAGGTGAACCGCGCCGGCAAGATCGCCATGAAGCTCGACGCGGGCGACCACATCGTCCACGTGGAGATCTGCCGGGCCGACCAGAACGTGCTGCTCACCACCCAGGCCGGCCAGTGCATCCGCTTCCCCGTCGAGGACGTGCGCGTCTTCAAGGGCCGCGATTCCACCGGCGTGCGCGGCATCAGCCTCGCCAAGGACGACCGCGTCATCTCGATGACGATCCTCAACGCCTTCGAGGCGAGTCCGGAAGAGCGCGCGGGCTACCTCAAGATGCGTCGCGCGGTCATCGGTGACGGCGTCGAGGGCGAGGAGGCGGGCACCGAGGCCGAGGAGGGCGTCAGCGAGGAGGCCGCGATCTCGCTGGATCGCTACCACGCGATGGGGGCGGCCGAGCAGTTCGTGCTCACCCTGTCGGAGCGCGGCTACGGCAAGCGCAGCTCGTCCTACGAGTACCGCACCTCCGGCCGCGGCGGCAAAGGCATCACCGCCATGCGGGTGAACCCCCGCAACGGCAATCTCGTCGCCTCCTTCCCGGTCCAGCCCTCCGACCAGATCATGCTGGTCACCGATGCCGGGCAGCTCATCCGGGTGCCGGTGGACGACATCCGCATCGTCGGCCGCGCCTCGCAGGGCGTCACGGTGTTCAACACCGAGAAGACCGAGCGCGTGGTGTCGGTGGAGCACATCGAGGGCGAGGACGAGAGCGACGCAATCGAGGATGCATCATAAATCCAGAAAGACTATGAGATCCCCGCGAACATCACGAGTTCGTGTTCGCGGGGATGATAAACCCGAGAATTTCGTGCAAGACTATTCAGTCCAACGATCAGTATTGAGAACGGGTGTTGCTGTTCTGCAATAGCGCAACATTCGGCAACATCGTATCCCGTGGTCAAGCTCATCGAGACACCCCGGGACCCTCCATCGTGCTGAGACAGATCCTCCTCGCCGGCGCCACCAGCGCCCTTCTCGCCGGCGCCGCCTCGGCCGCCGACCTGCCGCGCCGCGCCGCGCCGCCGGTCTTCATTCCGGTTCCGGTCTTCACCTGGACGGGCGCCTATCTCGGCGTGAACGCCGGCTACGCCTTCAGCGAGCGTGACACGGTTCGCACCACCGGCATCGGCGCGCTCCAGCTGAACGTGGACCGTGGCTTCCGCCAGGCGGCCGTCGACGTCCGCCAGGAAGGCTTCACCGCCGGCGGCCAGATCGGCTACAACTATCAGTTCACCCCGGGCAGCGGCATCGTGGTCGGCGTCGAGGCCGATGCGGCCTACACGGACCTGCAGCGCACCCGCACCGACATCCGCTTCAACCCGAACACGCTGACCAACACCTACCGCAGCGACCTGTCGTTCCTCGGCACCGTGCGCGGCCGGATCGGCTACGCCTTCGACCGGTTCCTGGTGTATGGCACCGGCGGCTTCGCCTACGGCGACGTGAACCAGAGCGTGAACTTCCGGACCAACGCGCCCGTCGCCTATTCGGGCTCGCGCTCCAACATCGAGACGGGCTACGCCTACGGCGGCGGCATCGAGTACGCCCTGCCCACCGACTCGTTCCTGAACTTCTTCAAGTCCTCCGCCGTGACGATCAAGGCCGAGTACCTGCGCTACGACCTCGGCTCGCGCGCCATCACGGTGGCCAACACCAACACCGCCGTGTTCCCGGGCGCCGGCTACATCGCCCGCTTCCGTACCGAGGGCAGCATCGCCCGCGCCGGCATCAACTACAAGTTCGGCACGTACTAGGATCGCTCGGGGCCGGCGCACAGGCCCCATCCTCGAGACAGGCGGGCTCCCGAAAGGGGCCCGCCTTTTTCGTGACAGGCACGGAGGTTCCGTTTCCGGGCGAAATGCTCTACCCCGGGCCGCGATGATCCGCACCGCCCTCTACGCCGGCTCGTTCGACCCGGTCACGAACGGACACCTCGACGTCATCCGTCAGGCTTGCCGGCTCGTGCCGCATCTCGTCATCGCCATCGGCGTGCATCCCGGCAAGGCGCCGATGTTCTCGCCCGACGAGCGCGCCGACCTGCTGCGGGCCACCTGCGCCCCGCTGGCGCTCGCCGAGGGCACGGAACTCACCATCGTCACCTTCGACGATCTCGCGGTGACGGCGGCGCGGCGCGTCGGCGCGACCGTGTTCATCCGAGGCCTGCGCGACGGCACCGACCTCGATTACGAGATGCAGCTCGCGGGTATGAACGGTGCCATGGCGCCGGAGGTGCAGACCGTGTTCCTGCCCGCTTCCACCGGAGTCCGGCCGATCACCGCCACCCTCGTCCGGCAGATCGCCGCGATGGGTGGTGACGTCTCGCCCTTCGTGCCGGCCCTCGTGGCCGAGCGCCTCGCGCAGCGCTTCGCCCGATCCTGATTCCTTCGTTTCGACCAGCAGAAGAGAACGCCTGCCCATGAAGTTCGGCAACACCCTCGGCATCAACCGCCGGATCGCCCTCCTGGCCGTCGCCGCCCTGATCGGCACGGCGCCCGCGGCCCTCGCGGCGGACGAGAACACGGTCTTTCTCGATACCAAGGACGGGCGCGTCACCATCGAGCTGCGGCCCGATCTCGCGCCCAAGCACGTGGCGCAGCTGAAGACCCTGATCAAGCAGGGCTTCTACAACGGCCTGAAGTTCCACCGGGTGATGGACGGCTTCATGGCCCAGACCGGCGATCCGAAGGGCAACGGCACCGGCGGCTCGAGCCTGCCGAACATCCCGGCCGAGTTCTCGCAGTCGCCGTTCCGGCGCGGCACCCTCGGCATGGCCCGCTCGTCGGATCCGAATTCCGCGAATTCCCAGTTCTTCATCTGCCTCGGCGACGCGCCCTTCCTGAACGGCCAGTACACGGTGGTCGGCCTGGTCTCGTCGGGCATGGAGGCCGTCGACGCGATCAAGAAGGCGGCCCCCGGCGCGCCGGGCGGCGCCGTGCAGAACCCCGACAAGATCGTGAAGATGCAGATGGCGCAGGGGGCCAAGTGATTTGAGGATCGGCGGCTGGCGCATCGTCGGGTTCGTCGTGGCGCTGGCCACGACGACGCTCGGCGTCGCCGCCTCCGCGCTGGGTGCGCCCACGACCGGGCCGCTCACCCTGCCGGAAACCCTGCGGGGGACCGTCCAGGTGCCTCAGCAGGGCATGGCCGAGACCGGGGCCGCCGACACCCTGAAGGCACTTTACCCGATCCTGGCCGCCTGTTGGGAGGTGCCCCCGGGCCTCGCGCGCTTCGAGCGCACCGAGATCACCGCGCGCTTCTCCCTGCGACGCGACGGGTCGGTGATCGGCACGCCGCGCGTGACGTTCTCCACCCAAGGAACGGATACCCGCGCCTATCGCATCCTCACCGATGCGACCCTGGCGGCGATCCGGCGCTGCACGCCGGCCCGGATCACGCCCGCCCTCGGCGCGGCCATCGCGGGGCGCCCCATCGCGCTCCGTTTCGTCTACCAAGGACCCAAGGGACAAGGAGTCTAGACCCATGGCAGAGACCGAGACCATCATCCTGGAGACCACCAAGGGCCGCGTCGTGATCGGGCTGCGCCCCGACCTCGCCCCGAGCCACGTCGAGCGCCTCAAGGCCCTGACGGCGCAGGGCTTCTACGACGGCGTGCCGTTCCACCGCGTCATCGACGGCTTCATGGCCCAGACCGGCGACCCGACCGGCACGGGTTCGGGCGGTTCGGACCTCCCCGACCTCAACGCCGAGTTCAACGCCGAGCCGCACGTGCGGGGCACCTGCTCGATGGCCCGCACCAACTTCCCGCACTCGGCCAACTCGCAGTTCTTCATCTGCTTCGGCGATGCCCGCTTCCTCGACAAGCAATACACGGTCTGGGGCAAGGTCGTGGAAGGCATGGACGTGGTCGACACCCTCAACAAGGGCGAGCCGCCTCGCTCTCCCGACAAGATCGTCAAGGCGACCGTCGGCGCCGCCTGATTGTTCAGACCGGAGACGTGTCCGCCCACATGCGGGCACGTCTCCGGGGCCGGCGCCCAGGGCGACATGCGGCAGGGCAACGGCCTGCGAAGGCCCGACCCTGACCCTTCCGAAATCCCGCGCCCATGCCCGCCGCTACACTTTCGTTGCGTGATCTTTGCCTCGCCGTCTCCGTCGTGGCGGTCTGGGGCACCAACTTCGTGGTCATCCGGATCGGACTGGACCACCTGCCGCCCCTGCTCTTCGCGGCCCTGCGGTTTCTGCTGGCGGCCCTTCCGGGCGTGTTCCTGCTGCCCCGGCCCGCCGTGCCCTGGCGCAATCTCGCCACTTACGGAATACTGATCGGAGCTGGGCAGTTCGGGCTGCTCTTCATCGCCATGCGCGGCCAGATCTCCCCGGGCCTCGCCTCGCTGGTGATCCAGATCCAGGTCTTCTTCACCATCGGGCTCTCGATCCGGCTGACCGGCGAACGCGTGCCGGGCTTCCAATGGGCCGCCCTCGCGCTCGCCGCCACGGGCATCGGGGTCATCGCACTCCATGTAGATGCCACCACCACCCCGCTCGGCCTCGGGCTGGTGATCCTCGCGGCGCTGAGCTGGGCCGGCGGCAACATCGCGTCCAAGCGCAGCGGCACCCGCTCGATGCTGCCCTACGTGGTCTGGGCGAGCCTGTTCTCGGCCCCGCCGCTCATCGCGCTCTCGTTCCTGCTCGAAGGCTGGGACGCGATCCGCGACGGGATCCTGCGCGCCGATGCGGCGACCTGGGCGGCGGTGGTCTGGCAATCGCTCGGCAACACGATGTTCGGCTACGCGGTCTGGGGCTGGCTGTTGTCGCGCCATCCCGCAGCGCTGATCACCCCGATGGCGCTGTTGGTGCCGGTCTTCGGCATGGGGGCCTCCGCGCTCTGGCTCGGCGAACCGCTGCCGGCCTGGAAGATCGGTGCCGCCGGGCTCGTGCTCAGCGGCCTCGCCCTCGGCATCCTCTACCCTCGCTGGCAGGCCCGGCGCGCCTGACCGGACGACGACGCGCGGCGTTCAATCCCGCTCGAACTCCGCCAGAATCGACTCGGCCGCCGCCAGGTCCTCGGGCGCATTGATGTTGAGGAAGGGATCGAACGGCTCCACGGGCCAGGACACGGCCACCGCCTCGTGCGCCTTGAGGAACGCGCCGACCCGGCGCTCGCCCCGTTCCACGAGGGCGTGGCGCAGGTCCCCGCGCAGGGCCACCGGCCAGAGCGCGACCGTGAAGTGCTCGCGCGGCCCCGATGCCGCCATGACGATGGAGGCGCCCGAACCGGACCCGACGAGCCGGGCGACGAGGTCGAGGGGCAGGAACGGCGCGTCGCCGCTGACGCTGACCACATGCGTGAGACCGGGGTGATGGGCCGCCGCATGGTCGAGCCCGGCGAGGATGCCCGCGAGGGGCCCCGGATTGTCCGGAACCCCATCCGGCACGATCCGCCCCGGAAAATTGGGGAATCGGCGCGGATCGCCGTTGGCGTTCAGGATCAGGCCGCCTCCGCATTGGGGCTCCAGGCGCGACACCACCCTATCGAGCAGGGTGCGCCCGCCGAGGTTCCGCAGGGGCTTGTCGCCTCCGCCCATGCGCCGGGCCAGGCCCCCGGCCAGGATCAGGCCAAGGACCGGCGGAACTGGGACCAGCGGAGCTAGCACCGACGGCGCTGCGACCGGCGGCATCGGCGCCTACTCGATGACGATGCGGGGCGCGGCCCGGGGCGCCGGCCCGCCGGTGAGGTTGGCCCAGAGCTTGGCGGCGATCTCGCGATAGACCCGGGCGTGCGGCCCGTCGGGGTCCACCGCCACCACCGGGCGCCCGGCATCGGAGGTCTCGCGGATCGTCATGTTCAACGGCACCTCGCCGAGGAACGGCACCTCCAAGCGCTCGGCCTCCGCGCGCGCGCCGCCATGCCCGAAGATGTGCGAGGCCGTGCCGCAATGCGGGCAGACGAAGGTGGCCATGTTCTCGATCACGCCGAGGATCGGCACCGCGACCTTGCGGAACATGGTGACGCCCCGGCGGGCGTCGATGAGGGCGAGGTCCTGGGGCGTCGAGACGATGACCGCCCCGGACAGCGGCGTCGCCTGCGCCATGGTGAGCTGCGCGTCGCCGGTGCCGGGGGGCATGTCGACCACGAGGATGTCGAGTTCGCCCCACGCGACCTCACGCAGCATCTGGGTGATCGCCGATTGCACCATCGGCCCGCGCCAGATCATCGCCGTCTCGGCCTCGATCAGGAAGCCGATGGACATCACCTTGATGCCGAAGCCCTCCATCGGGGCGAGCAGCCGCTCCGCGATGACCCGCGGCTTGCCCGACAGGCCGAAGAGCTTGGGCACCGAGGGGCCGTAGATGTCCGCATCGAGCAACCCGACCTTCAGCCCTTGCGCGGAGAGCGCGAGGGCGAGGTTGCAGGCGGTGGTGGACTTGCCGACGCCGCCCTTGCCGGAGGCCACCGCCACGATGTGGCGCACGCCCGGCAGTGCCGGCCCGGTGCGCGGCGGCGGCGCGGCCGGGCGCCCGGGGGCGGGGGCCTGCGGGGGGGCGGGCTGGTTCGGACCGCGCTCCGAGGTCAGACTCGCGAACACGCCCGAGACGCCGGGCGTCGCCAGGATCGCCCCCTCGGCCCGGCGCCGGATCGGCTCGAAGCGCTCCGCCTCGCTCGGATCGATGAGGATCGAGAACATCACCCGGTTGGTCGGGTCCACCACCACCTGCGACAGCCGCCCGGAGGCGGGCAGGGTGGTCCCGGCGGCATCGACCGTCACGGTCGAGAGCACCTTCAGCACATCGTCACGGGTGATCGCCAAAGGCCTGGCTCCTTGCCGCGGCGGACCGGTGGGACTGGCCTCGGCGCGCAGATGATCGAGGACGTCGCGAACGCGTCGGCGGATCGCCGCCCGTTCGCACATGGCCCCATGCGACAGCACAGGCCACGCCCGAGCGCAAGCGCGCAACGGGCATGCGGTGGCGAGATGGCCGGTCTCACGGCGTCGCACCGGGCGGCGGCGTCTCCGGAACGATCGCCTCCCGGGAGCACCGGGCCGCTCACTCGGAGATCGCCTTCAGAGATCGGTAGGCATGGTTTGAAGGGATGGGGCTCGCCTTGCGTCTTCTGCCCGTCCTGCAACGTTCGGTGCTGACATGAGAGGGGCGCTTGGCGGCGGCCTCGAGCGACTGAGGATGGCATCATCTTGCCCAACTGGTTTCGTCGTAGGGTTTCGGGCCGCGCGGGGGAGACGGCTCCGCGCCCGCAGGTTGACGTCGCCGACCGCGATCTCACCATGAGCCCCTGGCTGCTGCGTTTCTCCCGCCCCGTCTCGGCGCGGTACGAGATCGATACGGGCCGCGAGCGCGCGCACCACCTGCGCCGCACGATCCTCATCGGGCTCGTCTTCCACAACGCCTACAACCTGACGACGGCGCTGCTGATGCCCGGCCTCCTGCCCCTGGGACTGGGGCTGCGGCTGTTCCTAGTGACGCCGCTGGGCCTCCTCCTGGCCTGGGCGGTGACGCGGATGCCGGGACGGATGCGCGAGCGCATGGTCACTGCCACGATGCTCCTCGTCACGGCGGTGCCGATCCTGCTGTTCAGCCTCGAATGGGGGCCGATGAGCGCGGTCTGCTATGTCGAGTACCCACTGATGACGGTCTTCGCCACCATGATGCTGGTGCTGCGTTTTCCCCACGCGCTGGTGCTCACGGGGGTCGGCGCGGCGGCCTCCTTCGCCAGCCTCTGGCTTCGCTCCGACCTCGCGCCCGAACTCGCCCTGTGCCTCGCGTTCCAGACGGTGACGGGAAGCTTCTTCGTGCTCTACGGCAACCACCAGATCGAGGGGGTGCGCCGGCGTGCCTACCTCGTCTCGCTCCGGGAGATCCTGCGCTCGGCCGGCCTCGAACGCGACCGCCGGGTGCTCACCGTGCTGTCGGAGACCGACGCCCTCACGGGGCTGGCCAACCGCCGGGCCCTCGATTCCGCCCTGACGGCCGCGGCCGGGGAGGCGCGGGGCACCGCCCTGCTGATGATCGACGTCGATCACTTCAAGCGCTTCAACGACGCCTACGGCCATCCCGCCGGAGATTCCTGCCTGCGCCGCATCGCCGAGGCCCTGGCGGGCGAGACGCGCGGGGGTCGCGATCTCGTGGCGCGCTACGGGGGCGAGGAATTCTCGATCCTGATGCGGGCCTGCGACCTGCGCGCGGTGGAGCGCGTCGTCCGGCGCCTGCGGACCGGCATCGCCCAGCTGGCCATTCCACACGGCGACCGCGACGACGATCTCGGCGTGATCACCGTGAGCATCGGTGTCGCGATCTCGGCACCCGGCCAGATTACCGCACCGGCGGACCTGCTCGCCGAGGCCGATGCCGCCCTCTACGAGGCCAAGCGGCGAGGCCGGAACTGCCATGTCATCCGCCCGGGCGGCGAGGCCGCCCCCCTGATCGACGAGCGGCGCCTCGGGCGGTTGGCCGCGATGCGCCGCCCGCCGGCGCGGATCGCCGCCGCGAAGCCGGCCTCGATCAAGGCCGCCGCGGCGCGCACCGAAACCAATGCCGCCCTGGCTCGTTGAGCACACGACCCGGCGTTGCACGACGGCGCCGGATAAGCCTTTCGACGAGTTGGAGACTGCGATCCCATGCACCAGGGCAACCACCGCGACCACGAGGGCGCCAAGAAACTCTTCGCGCTCATCAAGGACATCAAGGTCGCGATGATGACCACGGCCGACCCGGACGGGAAGCTCTACAGCCGCCCGATGTGGTGCCAGGAGGCGGACGAGAACGGCGATCTCTGGTTCTTCACCAAGCTGCATTCGCCGAAGACCGCCGAGATCAGCAAGGACAACCAGATCAACCTCGCCTATTCCGACCCGTCGAGCCAGACCTACGTGTCGGTCGCCGGCAAGGCCGAGATCGTCACCGAGCAGGCGGTGATCGACGACAAGTGGACCGAGAGCCTGAAGACCTGGTTCCCCAACGGCAAGGACGACCCGGAAGTGGCGCTGATCCGCATCCACCCCGAGAAGGGCGAGTACTGGGACAGCCCGAACGCCACGGCCCTGCACATCTACGGCTACGTGAAGGCCGCGCTCACGGGCGAGTCGCCGAAGACCGAGACCAAGAAGGTCGATCTCGCCTGAAGCACGGGTCGAGCGAAAAGACCGGGCGGCGCGCTGGAGAGCGCGTCGCCATTTTCATGCGCAGTGCCCCCGCGTCGCAGGCGATTGACTCGGGTCTCGGTGCCATGCGCCTCTGCCGCCCGACGGGCGCCGGGACCCGTCCAGGGGCCGCGATCCGAACCATGCTCGATCTCGCCACGCGGGTGTACAACCACAGCTTCAAGATCGATCCGATCGTCCGCTCGCTGCTCGACACGGATTTCTACAAGCTCCTGATGGCGCAGACGATCTTTCGCCGCCATCGCGACGCCCGCGTCACCTTCGGCATCCAGAACCGCTCGAAGCAGGTGCGGCTCGCCGATTTCGTCGATGCGGGCGAGTTGCGCGAGCAGCTCGACCATGCTCGCTCGATCCGGCTGAGCCGGGGGGAATCGACTTGGCTGCGCGGCAACACCTTCTACGGCCAGCGCCAGATGTTCTCGGCCGACTTCATGGACTGGCTGGAAGGCTTCCAACTCCCCGAATACGAGCTCGAGGCGCGGGACGGCCAGTACGTGCTGACTTTCCACGGCGCCTGGCTCGAGACAACCATGTGGGAGGTGCCGGCGCTGGCGATCCTCAACGAGCTGCGCACGCGCGGCGTCGTGCGCCATCTCGGCAAGCTCGACCTGCAGGTGCTCTATGCCCGGGCGATGACGCGGGTCTGGGAGAAGATCGTGCGCCTGCAGCGCCTGCCCGGCCTCTCCATAGCGGATTTCGGCACCCGGCGCCGCCACGGCTTCCTCTGGCAGGATTGGTGCGTGGATGCGATGCACGAGGCGCTGGGCGACCGCTTCCTCGGCACCTCGAACTGCCTGATCGCGCTGCGCCGCGAGGTCGAGGCGGTGGGCACGAACGCCCACGAACTGCCGATGGTCTACGCCGCCCTCGCCGACGACGATGCCGGCCTCGCCCAAGCCCCCTATGCCGTGCTCGCGGACTGGCAGCAGGATTACGCCGGCAACCTCCTGGTGATGCTGCCCGACACCTACGGCACCACGGGCTTCCTCAGGAACGCCCCGGACTGGATGAATGCCTGGACGGGCATCCGCATCGATTCGAAGGAGCCCATCGCCGGGGGCGAGGAGGCCATCGCCTGGTGGCGGGCGCGCGGCTCGGACCCCCGCGAAAAGCTCGCGATCTTCTCCGATGGGCTCGACATCGACACCATCGAGGCGATCCACGCGCATTTCCATGGACGCATGCGGATCGGGTACGGCTGGGGCACCCTGCTCACCAACGATTTCCGCGGCCTCGTGCCCGACGGGCGCCTCGACCCCATCTCCATCGTCTGCAAGGTCATCGCGGCCAATGGCCGGTCCACGGTGAAGATCTCGGACAATCCCTCGAAGGCGATCGGTCCGGAGGCCGAGATCGCCCGTTATACGCGCGTCTTCGGCGTGGAGGATCAGGCCGCGATGCCGGTTCTCGTGTAGCGTGTCCCGCGACGACGTGAACGTCCGGGCGGCACTGCTGTGCGGCAGCCGTATCCGGGGCTTCGCGCCGGTTTGAGATCTTTCGTGCCATGCACGGGAAGCGGGCGGAGCGGCGTCCGAACCCCGACGCTGCCCGTGAGACATGCAACGCTCACGCATCCGTGACGAACTGGTATTCCATCCGGGATCGTTTCCCGCGGCCGGGCCGTTCCAGAGGCGGCGCCGTTGGATCCGTCCGCCGGCGCCTTCGCGTCGCGTGGGAAAACGGAACCGGCATGGCCCTTAGATCGACCCCGAAGCCGTCCCTGGTCACGCCGCGGCCGACCCGGATCGCAGCGGCCGCCACACCGCCCCAGGCCCTGACCTCCCCATTGATCGTGGCCGCCCTGATCATGGTGGGCCTCTATGTCGGGCGCGATGTGCTGATCCCGATCGCCATCGCGATCCTGCTGTCCTTCGTGCTCGGCCCGCTGGTGAACCTGCTGCGGCGCTGGCATTTCGGCCGCTTCCTCTCGGTGGCGGCGTCCGTGATCCTGGCGCTCGGAACCGCCGCCGCCCTGGCGACGCTGATCGGCGTGCAGCTCGCCGACATCGCGCAGGACGTGCCACGCTACCGCAGCACCATCGAGCGCAAGGTCGAGGGCCTCAACGACACGCCCGTCGGGCGCATCGCCGGCTACGTCGCCAGCATCGGCCGCACGATGCGCGAGACCCGCGAGGAGGCAAAGCCGGAGCCGACACCGCAATCCGCGCCGCAGGCCGGGCCGGCCCCGCCCGAGAAGGCCATCCTCGTCGAGGTCAAGGAGCATGCACCGGGCCCAATGACGATGGCGGGGACGCTGCTCTCGCCGATCCTGCATCCCCTGGCCACCATCGGCATCGTCTTCGTGGTCCTGCTATTCCTGCTGATGCAGCGGGAGGACCTGCGCGACCGGATGATCCGGCTCGCCGGGTCCAGCGACCTGCACCGCACCACCGTGGCGATGGACGACGCCGCCAAGCGCCTCAGCCGCTACTTCCTGGTCCAGCTCGCACTGAACGCGTCCTTCGGTGTCGTCGTCGGAGTCGGTCTCTATTGCCTCGGCGTGCCCAACCCGGTGCTGTGGGGCATCTTCTCGGCGCTGATGCGGTTCGTGCCCTATGTGGGCGCCTTCGTCTCCGCGCTGTTTCCCCTCGCGCTCGCGGCGGCGGTCGACCCCGGCTGGTCGATGGTGATCGGCACCCTGATCCTGTTCCTGGTGC
>NZ_JAQGKL010000272.1 GCF_028290105.1 Methylobacterium sp. | reverse complement strand
GCTTTGGGGCAGGGCGCGCGGGGTCGCGACACCGGGCAGGCCTGGGCGTGCCACGGACCGCGCGGCGGCCGTACCCGGTGGCGGCTCCAGCGCGCCGCGCCGGCCACAGGCCGAGGCGGAGAGAGCGAGGAACCCGATCACGACGATCGTCGGCAGATGGCGGGAACGGAAGAACATCAACGCTGGCAGTCCGGCACTCGGTTGGCGGGACCATAGCGCCTGCGGCACCGCGATGCGAGCCGAACGGCGCCGCTGTCCCGCGCGGCGTTGGCGGGGCCTCAGCCCTTCTTCTTGCCGTCGGTCTTCTGGTAGACGTCGATGGCGCGGCGGCAATTCTCCGAGAGCTTCGTCCAGTTGGTCTGGAAGCACTTGTCGAGGGCCGGATCATCGGTGGCGAGGTTGCCGCAATAGGTCAGGTAGTCGCCGGTGCAGTACTTCTTCAGGGTGTCGTTGCCGCGCTTGGTCTGAGGCGCGGCCGCGGTGCCGGATTGCGGCTGGGCGGCCGGCTGCGCCAGGGCGGGGACGACCGCGAGGGAGGCCGTTGCGGCGAGGACGAAGGCAAGCGACGTGAGCTTAAGGGCCATGGGGGGCGCGGTCCGTCTCAGAAAACAGGGAATAGGCGATCCGATGAAGCGCGGACATGGTCGAAACATGGCGCGCGGATGGTCGCCGCGTGATCCGGCCGCTTTCTACGCCGCGATTTCGCATCCGCGCAACGTGCGCGGGGTACTTCGTCGCAGATCACGGCCGCGGACCGCTTCGTGCGCGCGCGTCAGTTGGAGCGGGCCGGCATGGTGAAGGCCGCGACCGGGGGCAGGCGCTCGCGCTGCATCAGGGAGTCAGCCACGTCGGAGATCCGGCGGCGCAAGTCGGCGGACTCGCCTTCGCGGCGAGCCATCACCTCCGCCAGGGCCTCCTCGGCGGCCGCCAGGCTGGCACGCAGGGTCTCGCGCTCGGCCACCAGCGCGGCGGTGAGGTCGGGAACGCCGGTCGTGGTGGCGTCCCGGGGCTCGCTCGCCGATACGGCGGCGCGCTCGGTGCGCGCCGCGAACAGGTCATCGAGAGCGTCGCGATGGGCGTCTTCGAGCACCTGGAGCGTGGCGACGCCGAGCGCCGATTCCTGGCGCGCCGCGTCGAGATCGCGCTCGACGGCGCCCAGGGTCGCCCGGGTCGCGGCGATGTCCGCCTCGCGCTCGCTCAATGAGGCCTCGCGTGACTCGACGGTCCTGGCCAGGGCGGCGGCCTCGAGGGTGCGGGCCCCGATGGTGGCGAGATCCGCGTGGCGATGCGCGGTCACCGCCTCGACCCGGCGCTCGAGCCGGCGCTGGGTGACGGCGAATTGCGCGCGCAGGTAATCCTTCTCGGCGGCGACCTCGGAGAGGGACAGCGGCAGGCGCGCCTCGATCCGGCGCCGGGACAGGCGGGCCGCCCGCGCATTCACCGCCGGCAGCAGCAACAGGCCGCAGAGGCTCGCGGCCAGAAAGCCGAGGGCGAAGATCATCACGGTTTCGATCACGCGGACACGCTCTTGCAACACGCCGGGAACGGGGCACGGCGACAGGCGCGCCTCGCGCCGTCGCCCGGATTTCCCTGTCTAGCCCATTTTCGCCTGGATGGGGCAAGACGTGGTGCCGGGTATCGCGCGGGTTGCCGGCCAGTGCAGCCCGAAGGGCACAGCGCTCAGAACGGATTCCAGGTCGGCTTGTCCGTGAATTTCACGTAGCCGACATTGATGCCGAGCCGCGCGCCGACTCCGGTGCGGATGGGCACGACCACGATCCCGTCCGCCGTCACCGCCGTCATGCCGAAGCCGCCGACGAGGTAGGCCGAGCCGTCCACGCCGCCGAAGCGCTGATAGAGGCCCGCGACGCTCGGCAGGTTGTAGACCAGCATCATGGTCCGGTCGCCGTCCCCGCCGACATCGAAGCCGATGGACGGGCCCTGCCAGTAGAGCCGGCGCTGTCCGGCATTGCGGGTATAGAGCGTGCCCTCGCCGTAGCGCACGCCACCGACGATGGCCCCGGAGGCTTCCTGGCCCAGGATGTAGCCGTTGGGCTGCCCCCAGCGCCGGGTGGCTTCCTCGACGAGCTGGGCGAGGCCACGCGACATCGAACCGAAGAAGCGGTGGCCGTTGTCGACGAGTTCCTGGGGCCGGAAGGTGCCAGGCCGGCCCTCGGCGGCCGCCATGGCGCGGGGCGAGGCCCCGAGAAGCAGGGTGGCGGCGAGCCCGGAGAGCAGCACGCGCCGGGTCGTCACCGGTGCCGGGGGCAGGGGGCAGGCCCCCCGAAAGTTCGACGTCATGACTCGTTCCTCCTCCGGGTGTCGGGCCGTGCCGGTAGCATCCCGATAACCGCATCCACGCTAGGGATGCGGTGTTCGTCGTCACGTCACAGCGGACCTCTCCGGCGATCGGTCGGTCCTGAGGCTGCGATGCGCGCGAGCTTGACGCGAAACAAAGCAACATGTGGTTAACGCGCCGTCACCTGCTCGCCCACGCCTCGGCCGGACTCGCCTGTTCGTTCGGCGCGGTCGCGCGCGCGGACCTCCTGCCGAACCTGTCGTCGGGACCGATCGCCGTGCGCGGATTCGACGTGGTCAGCTACTTTCTCGACGGGCCGGAGCCGGGACTGGTAGCCTACGAGGCGGCCTGGGCCGGCAAGGCCTGGCGTTTCGCGCGGGCGGCGAACCGGGAGGCGTTCCGTCGAGATCCATCGAGCTACGCGCCGCGTCTCGGCGGCTTCGACCCGGTGGGGATCCTCGCGGGCCGCCTCGTCGACACCGACCCGCTGGTCTTCGCCCGTTGCCCCGGTCCGGCGGGCATCGAGCGCCTCTACCTGCTGCGCAACGCCGAACACCGGGCACAAATCCTCACCGATCCGGGGCTCGCCATGCGGGCGGAGGCGCGCTGGCCAGCGCTCAGGGACCAAGTCGAACGCGACTTTCCCGAATAGGCGTCCGCTTGCCCGAACGCCGCCGTTGCGGTCCCTCGGCCTCAGGCGCGGCTCTCACCGCGCGGCACGCTGCGATCCGACGCGCGGGTATTGGGGCTGCGCTCGGGCAGGACGAGGTTCGCCGCGTAGCTGGCGTCGCCCAGAGCCGCAAAGGGCCCATTGCGGTAACTCCGGGTGTAGTGCCCGTAGGTCATCGGCCGCCCGGCCGGTGCCACCACGCAGCCGCCAGCCACGGTGAGGATGTGGTCACCGGCAGCGGTATCCCATTCCATCGTCGGGCCGCAGCGCACGTAGATGTCGGCCTCGCCGGAGGCGATGAGGCAGAACTTCAGGGCGGACGCCGCCGAGCGCGTGGCCCCCACCCGGAGCGTCTCCAGGCAGGCGGTCGTCTCGACGTCGCCATGACGGCTGCTCATCAGTGCGACAAGCCCCTTGTCGGGCATCGGGCGCACCGCGATCGGAACCCGCGCCTCCAGGCGCCCGGCGGCGAAGGTCGCCTCGAAGGCGTTCGCCCCGGCGCCCCAGACCCGCCCGAGCCCCGGCGCCGCGAGGGCGGCGGCGATCGGCCTGTCACCGGCGATGAGCCCGATATTGACGCTGTATTCCGGGTTGCCGGCGAGGAAATCGCGGGTCCCGTCGAGGGGATCGACGAGGAAGAAGAGCGGCGCGGGCGGGTGGTCGTAGGACGATTCCTCGGCGATCACCGGGATGCCCGGCCATTGCCGATCGAGTTCGGCGATGATGAAGGCTTCGGATTCGACATCGGCTTCGCTCGCCGGCGATCCGTCGGGCTTGAGCACGTGCGGGCAATCCCCGCCGTGATGTTTCTTCAGGATCTCGCCTGCCCGGCAGGCGATTTCCATCAAGCTGGCCGCAATACGGTCGCGCGTCGGCGCATCGATCGACATGATGCATCCTAGGATGCCCGTCCCACACGGCTTTGTCGAGCCGGATCACGATCCGCGCGGACGCTTTTCAAAGCAATCGGCGCCGTCTATCGGTGCCATGCAAGACCGGACGCGGCCCGAAAAACGCCTGCGCGGAGCCCAGCATGACACCTCTCGACCTCGACGCCCTCGACCTGTCCGCCCTGTTGTGCTCGCGCGTCTGTCACGACGTGATCAGCCCCGTGGGCGCCATCGTGAACGGGCTGGAGGTCCTGGAGGACGAGAGCGACACCTCCATGCGGGAATTCGCCCTGGAGCTGATCGCCAAGAGCGCGCGGCAGGCCTCCGCCCGCCTGCAATTCGCCCGCATCGCCTTCGGGGCCGCCGGATCGGCGGGGGCCTCGATCGACCTCGCCGACGCCGAGAAGGTCTCGCGCGGCATGTTCGCCGACGACAAGACGAAGCTCGCCTGGAGCGCGCCGCAGGCGCTCTATCCGAAGAACAAGGTCAAGCTCCTGCTCAACCTCGTGATGATCGCCCAGACCGCGATCCCGCGCGGCGGCCTCATCGACGTGGTGGTGCGCGGCGATGGTGAGGCCCCGACCCTCGTCCTGACGAGCAAGGGTTCCCACGCCCGCATCCCGGCGCACGTGGAGGCGATGATCGCCGGGACGCCCGAGAACGGCACCGTCGACGCTCACGGCATCCTGCCCTTCTATGCCGGCCTCGTCGCCCGCGCGGCGGCGATGGACGTGCGCTTTACCATCGAGGGCGACACGGTGACGATCACCTCGACGCCGACCGCCGCGGCGATTCCGGACGCTCCCGCTTCGACCGCGCCGGTGCTGGAGGACACGCGTCCGTCCGATTCGGAACCTCCGGAAACGGCCCTCGCCTGACGGGGTTGCGGGAGTACAGCCAATATTATTGCTGTCTCCCGCTTTGTTCGAGGCGCTGAAACCCTTCCCTAACCGGTTCGGGTTCAAGGTCCCACCTGCACAGACTGTAGTGCGCGTATGGACCGAGTACCTCTCATGGACGACTTGTTGCGTGAGTTCCTGACCGAGAGCGCGGAGCATCTCGACACCGTCGACGCCGAGCTCGTCCGGTTCGAACAGGATCCGAACAATCAGACGATCCTGCGCAACATCTTTCGCCTCGTCCACACGATCAAGGGCACCTGCGGCTTCCTCGGCCTGCCGCGCCTCGAGGCGCTCGCCCACGCCGCCGAGACCCTGATGGGTCAGTTCCGCGACGGCATGCCGGTGACGGGCCCGGCCGTCAGCCTCATCCTCGTCACCCTCGACCGCCTCAAGGCGATCCTGGGCGACCTCGAAGCCACCGGAACCGAGCCGACGGGCA
>NZ_JAQGKL010000057.1 GCF_028290105.1 Methylobacterium sp. | reverse complement strand
CACGCTTTGGCGCGGGGTGGAGCAGCCCGGTAGCTCGTCAGGCTCATAACCTGAAGGTCACAGGTTCAAATCCTGTCCCCGCAACCAAATCCATAACCAACACAAAGCCCGTCCCGTAACCGCGGGGTGGGCTTTGTGCTGTTCAGGACGCGCTGACCCAAGAACGCGAGCCTCGCGTTCAATGCAGCCAGGACGTGAAGAAATACAGCACCAGAATGATCGGGATCGGAATTCCGATCAGCCAAAGCAACCCACCGCGCAACATCGACCCTCTCCACATCACGTTTCGTTGATCGGCTAACGAACACAATGGGTATGTAGTTCCGGACTACAGGGTGTCTCGCTGCGGCCTGCCGTGACGCTGGTAATAGTACGGGATCGGCAGATAGGGTGCGAACCCGCCCTTCACCTGAACTTCGAGATCGTCGAGCACGATGCCGGTGATGCGGGGAAGATCGAGGGCCCGCGCCTCCGCGAAGGTCACCCAGGCGAGTTCCACGAGCTCGGCCTCCGCCGAGACGATTCCGGGCACCTCGTGCACGATCGCGGCCCGGTCCACGGCGAAGAATCGCGTATCGAACCGGCGCACCCGGCCGGGCGGCGTCACCGCCCGCGCGATGAGGTGCAGGGCTTCGAGATCCGGCATCACGCCCGCCTCGCGAAACGCGGCCCAGGTTCCGGCCGGCGCGGTGTCCGGCGGTCCGTAGTCTCGGGTTCCGAGCATCAGCCCGGTCTCCTCGAAGGTCTCGCGGATCGCCGCCAGGGCCAGGGCGCGTCCGAGGCCGCTGGCGCCGCCTGGCGCTCTGAGTGCGAGCGCGTCGTTCGCCCGGTTCGAGAGGGCGCCCGCCACCGGCATGTGCCGGTCGCCCGGCTCGATCCGCCCGCCCGGAAACACGAACTTGCCGGGCATGAAGGCAAGGCCCGCATGACGCCGGCCCATCAGGATCCTGGGCGCCCGCTTGGCCCGGTCGAGGATGATCAGCGTCGCGGCGTTGCGCGGCCGCAGGGCGACGGGTCTCGCCTTCGCCTCAGGCGGGGGCCCGTTCGGCAGCACGCCCGTCGCCTGGTCCATGCTGCGTCCCCCCGCCCTGCGGCACTTCCGATGTCCGGGGCAGCGGTAGCGTGGCGAAGCCGTGCATGCCAAGCGCATATTGCAGCCCGACCACCGCGCCCTTCACAGGCTGCAGCAGGGCGAGCGAGCCCGCGAGGGTGACGAGGGGCCAGAAGGTGAGCTGAAACCACAGCGGCACATCGTAGTTCATCTCGGAGTCGAGAAGAAAATATCCGACGATGTGCCCGACGATGAAGATGACGATGTAGGGCGGCAGGTCGTCGGCGCGGTGATGCGCGAATTCGAGTCCGCAGGCGTCGCAATCCGGGCGCACCTTCAGGAAGCGGCCGAAGACCCTGCCGGTCCCGCAATGCGGGCAGCGGCCGACGAATCCCCGCACCATCGACCGGACGAGGCCCGTCCGCGTGCATCGATCGGCTTCGACGAGTGCTGGCATCTTGCGAAAAATCCCTGAGCGCGAAGTCCGAACTTATATATCCGGCTTCAGCGGCGCGACCCGCGATGGCGCGACCCGGCGTTGCGGATGCCGGGGGGGCGACCGGCAGACCCAGGCTTTCGCGCGGGTCCGCGCCCCTTCGCGGGCGCGCCGCGCTCCGGCCGCGCCTGTCCCTCCGAGAGCAGTTCGAAGCGCAGGGCGCCGGCCACGGCGGCGGCTTCCACGAGGCGGACCTCGACGCGGTCGCCCAGCCGGTGGGTCTCCCCCGAGCGCTCGCCGACCAGCGCGTGCTTGGCCTCGTCGTGGCGGTAGTAATCCGCCCCGATGGTCGAGATCGGCACGAATCCGTCCGCCCCCGTCTCGTCGAGTTTGATGAACAGGCCGGAGCGCGTCACGCCGGAGATCTGGCCCGTGAAGGTGGCGCCGACCCGGTCGGCGAGGTGGTGGGCGATGAGCCGGTCGATGGTCTCGCGCTCGGCCGCCATGGCGCGGCGCTCGGCCGCCGAGATCTGCTCGCCGATCTGGTCGAGGGCCGCCACGCTGACGTCGGAGGAGAGGCCGTCGGACCCGAGCCGGCAGGCGGCGATCAGGGCGCGGTGCACGATGAGGTCGGCGTAGCGCCGGATCGGCGAGGTGAAGTGGGCGTAGCGCCGGAGGTTGAGGCCGAAATGCCCGAGGTTCTGGGCGGCGTAGACGGCCTGGGCCTGCGAGCGCAGAACCACCTCGTTGATGAAGGTGGCGTGCTCGGTTTCCGCCACCGCGCCGAGGAGGCGGTTGAACAGAGCCGGGCGCAACGCGCCCTCCTTCGGAAGCTTGATGCCGATGGAGGCCAGCACCTCGCCCAGCGCGCGCATCTTCTCGAGCGCCGGCTCGTCGTGGACCCGGTAGATCAGCGCCTGCTTGGCGTGTTCGAGGGTCTCGGCGGCCGCGACGTTGGCCTGGATCATGAACTCCTCGATGAGCCGGTGCGCATCGAGGCGGGCGGGCACCACGACGCGGTCCACGGCTCCGTCGGGGGTGAGCAGGACCTTGCGCTCGGGCAGGTCGAGGGCGAGGGGGCCGCGCGCGTCGCGGGCTTCGCGCAGGGCGGCGTAGGCGGCCCAGAGCGGGCGCAGCACCGGCTCGAGCAGGGGGGCGGTGGCGTCGTCCGCGAAGCCGTCGATGGCGGCCTGCGCCTGGGCGTAGCTGAGCTTGGCGCGCGAGCGCATCATGATCCGGTGGAAGCCGTGCCGGCGCTTCTCGCCATCGGCGCCGATCACCATGCGCACCGCGAGGGCCGGGCGGTCCTCGGCCTCGCGCAGGGAGCAAAGATCGTTGGAGATGCGCTCGGGCAGCATCGGCACGACCCGGTCGGGGAAATAGACCGAGTTGCCGCGCAGCAGCGCCTCGCGGTCGAGCGCCGAGCCCGGCCGGACATAGGCTGCCACGTCGGCGATCGCCACGGTGACGATGAAGCCGCCGGCATTGGCGGGGTCGGGATCCGCGATCGCCATCACGGCGTCGTCGTGGTCCTTGGCGTCCGGCGGGTCGATGGTCAGCAGCGGCTCGGCGCGCCAATCCTCGCGGCCGGCGAGCCCCACCGGCACCGCCGCGTCGGCCTCCGCGAGGGTCGCCGCTGCGAAGACGTGCGGGATGTGATGGAGATGGAGCGCGATCAGGCTGACGGCCTTTTCGGAGCCGAGCGAGCCCAGCCGCTCGCGCACCCGGCCCTGGGGCAGGCCGAAGCGGCTCTCGCGCTGCAGGCTGACGCTGACGAGGTCGCCGTCGCGGGCCTCGCCCTCCTCGCCGGCGGGAATCGCGATCTCGCGCCCCTGGGCCCGCTTCTCCACCGGGATGATGCGGCCACCCTCGGGGCCGGCGCGGAAGATGCCGATGATCTCGGCCTTGTTCTTGCCCAGCACCTTGATGACCCGGCCGGTGTAGCGGCCAGCCTCGCCCTCGCTCGGTTCCACGCGCAGGAGCACCCGGTCGCCGATGCCCGGTGCCGGCTGACCGGCGGGGCGCTTGGCACCGCGCGGTGCCGCCACGGTGATCCGGGGGGCAGGGCCGTTGCCGACATCCCATTCGGCGGGCACGCCCAGGAACTCGCCGTCGCGGTCGCGCGCCGTGATGTCGGCCAGCACCACGGGGGGCAGGCGGCCGGCGGGCGTGAGGCCGCCGCGCCCGCGTTCGACGGCGCCGTCCATCTCGATCTCCTTGAGGATGCGTTTCAGGCCGATGCGGTCGGCGCCCTTGATGTTGAAGGCCGCCGCGATCTCGCGCTTGCCGACCGTCTCGGTGGAGGCCGCGATGAAGGCGAGGATCTGCTCGCGGGAGGGGAGACCGGCGGCGCCGGGGTTCGGATTGATGCGTTTGGCCAAGGAATCTGGACTCGCTGCGCGGGCGCGAGGCCGGACGCGGGAATGATGGGGCCGGAGGCGACATCGCGGACCGGCCGATGCCTACAACATGGGCATTCCGGCCCCGTCCGGCAACGGCCGCCCCCGGCGTGGCGTCAGCCCGTCGCGGCGGATTTGCGCAGGCGCTCCACCGCGCGGTCCACGTCGAAGGCGGAATCGGTGATCTCGCCGAGGCTGAAGGGGCACAGGGCCGGGAAACCGAACTGCACCTGGTTCTCGGCCTCGCGGAACTCCGGCGCCTCCGCCTCGCGCACGGCCAGCGTCCAGAAGCCGTCGATTTTCAGGCCCTCGACCCGGGCGGGGTCGGCGGCGAGCCCGGACTGGTCCCGCCGCGCGGCCTCGCGCCACCGGACGCTCGCCCGGTCGTCCGACATCAGCGCGGCCCGCACGAGGTCAACGAGTAGGGTACGGATCGCCGTCGTTGTCTCGGACTTGGAAGGTTCGGACTTGGAAGGTTCGGACTTGGAGGTCTCAGGCATGGATGGCGCTCGGCGGGAGGGCTCGGTCGGCGATCAGGCGCAAGGCCCGCGCCACACGCCCGGGCCGGGAGCGCCTCAATAGGGCGTGCCCGACGCCCGCTGCGCCTTCAGGGCCTCGGCGTACCAGACCAGTTCGTCGAGGAAGCGCCGGGCCGCTTTGGGCAGCCACTCCTCCTGCGCCGTGCCGGCCTCGTCGAGGGCCTTCGCGATGCGCGGGATCGGCAGCAACGAGGGGATGCTCGACGCGCCGAGTTCGGACAGCATTGCGCGCAGCTGCATCGCGGCGCGCACGCCGCCATATTGCCCGGCCGAGTAGCAGACGATGGCCGAGGGCCGCCAGGCATACTCTTCCAGGAAATGGTCGAGGGTGTTGGAGAGGGCCGGCGGGACCGAGTGGTTGTACTCGGCCGAGACCACCAGGAAGGCGTCCGACCGGCGATAGAGCGTCGCCAGGTCCTCCAGCACAGCGGGGGCGCCGCCCTTCGGATATTCCTTGTACATCCGGTCGAGGAGCGGGAGATTCAGCGCGGCCGGATCCACCAGCGGCGCCTCGATGCCCCGGCCTTCGAGCTGCGCCATCAAAAAGCGGGCGGCGCGCAGACCCTGGCGGTCTGAGCGGACGGAGCCGAGGATGACCGGAATGACGAGGGGCATGAACGGGGCTCCTTGGGTTGGGTTCAGGCGGTTCGGTCGCCGAGCAGTCCCGCAGGCCCGACCGGACGGAAGCGCGATTCTCGGGTTGAGCGTATCCGCGCAGGGCTTTGTGCCGGTGGAGGATCACGATTCGTTGACCGAAGCGTACGCTCCGGTACAAACCCTAGCACAGGTCGCGTCGCGCTCGCGTGACGCTGCGTTCGCGGTGGGCCCGCCCCGGTCCGTCCATGCCACCTCGGCGAGCCGGCACCGCGCATCCCGCACGTGAAGGGGGTCGTCATTCCCAAGGCAACGATCGCGCCCAAGGCAACGATCGCGCGCGCACCCCTGCGCCTGCGCGCCCTCTCGGGTCTCGTGGCCGCCACCGTGCTGCTGCCCCTGGTGCTCCTGCTGCTCGGCTTCTGGGAGAGCCGGCGTGCCGACGACGACTGGGCCGCGTTCGAGGGCGAGCGGCAGCGCGTGGCGGCGCAGGTCGCGGAGCTGGAGGCGCGGGCGCCGCGCGACGGGCGCCCCGATTTCACGCTGCAGTTCCGCCACCGAGGCCAGCTCTACGGCGGCCCGATGGCGGTGGACAAGGCGCGCGCGGCGCAAGGAGAGGCCGCGACCCTGACCGCGCTGATGGACTGGCGCCGCCGCCTGCCCCCGATCGTCGTCGTCGGCGGCGGTCTCGCGGCGGCGCTCTCGATCTTCGTGCTGCTGACGGGCGCTCTCATCGGGCGGGCGGGCCGCGCCTCGCGCGACGCCCTGGTCCGGGGCTTCTCGCTGGTGCGCCGCCTGCTGCCGGTGATTCTCGCGGTCCAGATCCTGGCGACGAGCGTGGCCTGCGTCGCCGTCCTGCTCTTCGAGGCGGGCATCCTCGTCCAGTCGGGGTTCAGCGGCGACGCCCTGAAGCTCATCGGCATCGCCGCCGTGGCGATCGGGGCGATCCTGTTCGCGGCCGGCAGCACGGTGCTGGGCCTGCGCCGGGCGCTCGCCGCCTTCGAGCCCGATCCCCTGCCGATCTTCGGGCGTCCCGTTACGCCGGCCGACGCGCCCGGGTTGTGGCGCCTCACCGAGGGCCTTGCCGAACGGCTCGGTGCCCTCACGCCGGAGGCGGTCGTGGTCGGCCTCACGGGGGGCTTCTTCGTCAGCGCCGGTCCCGCCGTGCTGGAGCCGGGCGGCGAGCGGATCAGCGGCCGGATCCTCTACCTGCCGCTGCCCTACCTCGCCCTGATGCGGGGCGACGAGGTCGCGGCGATCGTCGGCCACGAGCTCGCCCATTATGCCGGGGGCGATACGGCCTACAGCCAGCGCTTCCTGCCGATCTATGCCGGCGTCGGGCGCTCCCTCGACGCCGTGGCGGCGGGCCACCAGGGCTCCCTCGGGCTGCTCGGGCCGTCGCTGCGGCTCGGCCTGTTCGTGATGGAACGCTTCCATCTCGCCGTGCGCCACTGGAGCCGGGCGCGCGAATTCGCGGCCGATGCGGCCGGCGCCGGGCTCACCTCGCCGGAGGCCGCCGCGCGCGCGCTGCTGCGCACGGGCGCTGTCCTCCCCCGCATCGGCGAGACTCTGGAGGCGGCGGCCGCGGCGCCCGCCTCCGCGCCCGCCGACCTCGTGGCCGCCACCCTCGATCGCGCG
>NZ_JAQGKL010000054.1 GCF_028290105.1 Methylobacterium sp. | reverse complement strand
CCTGGCTCGCAGCCGGAGCGCTGGCGCTCACCGTCGGCATGACCTCCACGGCTTCCTACGCACAGACCACCACCGTCCCCGGTGAGCAGGTCGGCCTCGCCACCGGCGCGCCGCTCCCCGAGGGCATTTATGCGCTCGACACCTTCGTCTACCGCCAGACCAGCCGCTCCAGCGCCGTTGACGTCGGTGTCAACGTCCCGGTGCTCGTGTGGTCGACCCCGTTCGTTCCCTTCGGCGGCCGCGTCGAGCTGCTCGTCGCCCCCCCGACCGTGTTCACCTTCGGTAAGGGCAACGGTCCGACCGGCCTTAAGGACGTCTCGATCAACGTGGGCACCTTCGTCGGCGGCATCTGGGCCTTCGATGTTGGCAACAACTTCGGCGTCAGCTTGCTCGGCGGTGTCTACCTGAACGAGCTCAACGGCGACCGCGGCGTCCTCGTCCAGAACAACGGCGGCTTCGGCGGAGCTCCGGTCCTGCCGCAGCTGGCCTCGAACACCTACCGCTTCGGCGTTGCGGGCAGCTACACCGGCGACGGTTACAACCTGACCGCCAACCTGACCGCGAACATCTATGACTCGCCCGCCGCCTTCCCCGGCGGTGCCGTCGGAACCGTTGCGTTCCCGACCACTCGCGGCCCGTTCCGCATCTCCGACTCGCTCAACCTCGACCTGACCGCGACCAAGAAGTTCGGTAAGTTCGAGATCGGTGCGATCGGTTACGGCACCTATAACTTCGACACGAGCGCCTTCAGCCTCGCCGCCGGCAACCGCGGCTCGTTCTCGGTCGGTGGTCTCATTGGCTACGACTTCGGACCGGTCACCGCTCAGGTCTATGCTGCCCGTACGGTTGCGACTGCCGTCCGCGGCACCGAGACCACCGAAGTCTGGGGCCGTCTGATCGTGCCGCTGTACTCGCCGACCCCGGTCGTCGCGTCGGCCGCCCCGATCGTCCGCAAGTACTGAGAACGGCGGATCGGGGTTCGCGCCCCGATCATCCGCTCGGCGCCTCAAAAAAGCCGTCGGTCCTCACGGATCGGCGGCTTCTCGCGTTGCTGCGTGTCATTTGATGCCGGCTCGTGGGATGCGCTGAAACTTTTCGCGCAACCGCCCCGTAGAGCGCCTCAGTCACCCCACACGAGGGACGACGAAGAGGAACATGCTCATGATGAAGATCACCCACCGCGCCCTGGCATCCGCCGCTCTCGCCTTCGCGCTCGGCGCCGCGCTGCCGGCCGCCGCGCTCGCCAAGAACCCGATGGTCGGCGGCGCGCCGATGTACGCCTCGAAGAACATCGTCGAGAACGCGGTGAACTCGAAGGACCACACCACGCTCGTCGCCGCCGTGAAGGCTGCCGGCCTCGTCGACACCCTGGCGAGCCCCGGCCCGTTCACGGTGTTCGCCCCCACCAACGCCGCCTTCGCCAAGCTTCCGGCCGGCACCGTCGAGACGCTGGTGAAGCCCGAGAACAAGGCGACGTTGACCAAGATCCTGACCTATCACGTGGTTCCGGGCACCTACACCGCCAAGGACCTGATGAAGCTCGCCAAGGATGGCGGTGGCGAGGCTCAGCTCAAGACCGTCGAGGGTGAGCCCCTGGTGATCCAGTCCAAGGGCAAGAAGGTCTACGTGACCGATGCCAAGGGCAGCACTGCCACCGTCACCGTCGCCAACGTGATGCAGTCGAACGGCGTGATCCACGTCATCAACGGCGTTCTGCAGCCCTAACCATTGAACGCTCGCGCGACAGGGCGAAGAGGCTGAACGAAGAAGCCCCGCGATCCTCGAGGATCGCGGGGCTTCTTCGTGTTTGGGATGGCTCGGCTATGCGGCGTCGTCATCCTACCCGGTTGAGGCGGCGCGCGCCCTCGAAGCGGTTGAGGAAGCGCGGCTCCTTCTCGGGCGCGATCCGGATGGCGAGGTGCATGGTGCCCCCCTCCTCCTCACGGCGGTCGAGCACCTCCGCGTTCTCGTAGAGCCAGTGCAGCGCCGCCCCATCCTCGGGTGGCAGCACCACCGCGAAGGTCGAGCGCTGGCGCGCGATCCGCGCCTCGATGCGGGCGGTGAGCACGCCGAGGCCTTCGCCCGTGAGCGCCGAAACCAGGACCGGCGCATCGCTGTCCCGGTCGCTGCGCCCATGCGTGCTGAGGTTCAGGAGACGGGTCCGCTCGGCCTCTTCGAGAAGGTCGGACTTGTTCCAGACCTCGATGATCCGGGAAGCGGACGTTTCGATCCCGAGTTCGCGCAGCACGGCGCCGACGTCTTCGGCCTGGGCCTCGCTGTCGACATGCGAGACGTCGCGCACGTGGAGCAGGATGTCGGCATGGATTACATCCTCCAGTGTCGCGCGGAAGGCCGCGATCAGGGAGGTCGGCAACTCGGAGATGAAGCCGACCGTGTCCGAGAGGATGACGGTCTCACCGTGCGGCAGCTTGGTGGCGCGGGCGGTGGGGTCGAGGGTGGCGAACAGCATGTCCTGCGCCATGACCTGCGCCTTGGTCAGGGTGTTGAACAGCGTCGACTTGCCCGCGTTGGTGTAGCCGACGAGCGCGACGATCGGGTACGGCACCCGCGCCCGGCTCTGGCGGTGGAGCCCGCGCGTGCGGGTGACGCTGTCGAGCTCGCGTTCGATCTTCGTCATACGCTCCTGAATCATGCGCCGATCGGCCTCGATCTGCGTCTCGCCCGGGCCGCCGAGGAAGCCGAAGCCACCGCGCTGGCGCTCAAGGTGGGTCCAGGAGCGCACGAGGCGACTCTTCTGGTAGGCCAGATGCGCATGCTCGACCTGCAGCGTACCCTCGCGCGTCGAGGCGCGCCGACCGAAGATCTCCAGAATCAATCCAGTGCGATCGATGACCTTGCAGCCGAAGGCCTTCTCCAGGTTGCGCTGCTGCACCGGCGAGAGCGCGCAATCCATCACCACCAGGCCGATCTCGCGGGCGCTAATCACGCCGGCGAGTTCTTCGACGCGACCCTTGCCGAGATAGGTGGAAGGCCGAATGCGCTGGACCGGGGCCACGATCGCCTCGACCACGTCGAGTTCGATGGCCGCGGCGAGACCGGCCGCCTCGTCGAGGCGGGCTTCCGTCGAGCGGAGCGTCTCCGGCGTGCTGCCTGGGGCGCCCCGGGCCGCGGCCGCGGCACGCCCAAGATAGGGGCCAATGACGAGGGTGTGGGTTGCTGCCGCGAGGTCGCCTTCGGGGGCGGCCATCGCCTGGAGCCGGGCTTCGCCGGGTGTCATCGGTTCCGTCATGAAGTTCTTTGTTCGACCCTGTCCTGTGTCTCTTCAGGACAATGGGCGTTTGCCGGCCGCAGACAAGGGCGCGGCAAACGTTTCGACGCGCCTCGGTCGGATTTCGCGCGGTCCGGGGGCGTCTCTCAAGCCTTGTCGGGCGCGGTTTCGTCGGGTTCGAACAGCTGGACGGGGTGACCCGGCATGATGGTCGAGATCGCGTGCTTGTAGACGAGCTGGGAATGACCGTCCCGGCGCAGCAGCACGCAGAAATTGTCGAACCACGTCACGACGCCCTGCAGCTTGACGCCATTGACGAGGAAGATGGTCAGCGGAATCTTGTTCTTGCGAACATGATTCAGGAACGTGTCCTGGAGGTTTTGAGCGCGTTCGCCCGCCATTTTTTCTTATCCTTGATTCACGCTGCCGCCCGCCACACCGGGCGGTTTCTCATCAATTCGTCTGGTTAGATCGGTCGAGGGACTTCGACTTCGACCTGATCCGCCGCCATTACACGTGTGTTGCCGCCGCGATGCAAGTGCATCGCTCGGCCGTCCTCAGGGGCCGATCCCGAGAGATTTGAGTTTCCGGTGGAGCGCGGAGCGTTCCATGCCGATGAATTCCGCCGTCCGGGAGATGTTGCCCGAGAATCGCGCGATCTGCGCCACGAGATACTCGCGCTCGAAGATCTCTCGGGCCTCGCGCAAAGCCAGGCTCATCAGCTTCTCGCCTCCCGAACCGTTCGGGGTGGTCGGCACCAGGGCACCGATCTCGGTGGGCAGCATCTCGGAGGTGACCTCCTGATCCGGGTCGGTATGGGTCAGGATCATCAGGCGCTCGACGTTGTTGCGCAGCTGCCGGACGTTGCCGGGCCAGTCGTGCGATTGCAGCACCGCCATGGCGTCCTCGGCGATGCGTCGGCGCGGAAGACCGGTGGCGCCCGAGATCTGCTCCATGAAGAAGCTGATCAGTTCCGGTACGTCCTCGCGGCGCTCCGAGAGCGAGGGCACCCGGATCGGCACCACCGAGAGGCGGTGGAACAGATCCTCCCGGAAGCGGCCGGCCGCGATCTCCTCGGCCAGATCCCGCGAGGACGAGGACACGATCCGGACATCCACGTGCACTCGCGCCGTTCCGCCGACGCGCTGGAAGTTCTGGTCGACGAGGACGCGAAGGATCCGGTTCTGGGTCTCCCGCGGCATGTCCGCGACCTCGTCGATGTAGAGCGAGCCGCCATGCGCCTCCTCGAGCGCGCCGACCCGCCGGACCCGGCCCTCGCCGCCCTCGACGCCGAACAGCTCGGCCTCCATCGTGTCCGGCGTGATCGTCGCCGCGTTGATGACCACGAACGGACCATTGGCCCGCGTCGACATGGCGTGGAGCGTGCGCGCCGAGAGCTCCTTGCCCGAGCCCGGCGCGCCGAGGATCATCACACGCGCGTTGGTGGGCGCCACGCGCTCCACGGTCTGGCGCAGCTGGTTGACGACGACGGAGGCGCCGACCAGCCGGCTCGCCTGTCCCGACCGGGCCTTGAGGTCACGCACCTCCCGCTTGAGGCGCGAGGCCTCCAGCGCGCGTTCGGCCACCAGGATCAGCCTGTCGGCCTTGAACGGCTTCTCGATGAAGTCGTAGGCGCCCGCCTTGATCGCCGCGACGGCGGTTTCGATGTTGCCGTGGCCGGAGATCATCACCACCGGCAGGTCGGGGTGCCCGGCCTTGATCTGGTCGAGTACCTGAAGCCCGTCCAGGCGCGAGCCTTGCAGCCAGATGTCGAGGAAGACGAGGTGGGGCCGGCGCGACTCGATGGCGGCCAGCGCCTCGTCGGAGCCTCCTGCGGTGCGGGTGCGATGGCCCTCGTCGTCGAGGATGCCGGCCACGAGGTCACGGATGTCGGCCTCGTCGTCGACGATCAGGATATCGGCGCTCATGACTGGATCTCCGCGATGGGGGGGGCCGTCCGTGCGGCGCCCTTCTCGTCTCGCACGAAGGGTTTGCCCTCCGGCGTCGTGTGATTGTCGGCGTGAGGAGATGGGTCACCGGGCGTCTCGCGCGGCACACGCATCCGCACCCGCCCGCCCCGGCCTTCCGGGTTGTCGTTCAACTCGATCCCGCCGCCATGCTCTTCCAGAACCTTGCTGACGATGGCGAGCCCAAGGCCCGTGCCACCTTCGCGGGTCGTCATATAGGGCTCCAGCAGCCGCTGACGCCCCTCGGCGGGAAAACCCTTGCCGTTGTCCGTCACTTCAATGACGGCGAACCCATCCTCCAGGACGAGGCGGACATCGACCCGGCCCTTGCCGAGATCGGCCTCGGGCACCGCCTGCACTGCCTCGACGGCGTTCTTCAGAATGTTGGTGATCGCCTGGGACAGGAGGCGAATGTCGAAGGCCGCCAGCACCCGCTCGTCGCCGTCCTCGCCGAAGGAGAAATCCATGTCGGGGTGCGCCACCCGCATCATGAAGAGGTTCTGGCGGGTGATCTCGCTGAGGTCGTTCTGCGCGATCGCCGGCTTTGGCATACGGGCGAAGGAGGAGAACTCGTCGACCATGCGCTTGATCTCGTCCACCTGACGGATGATCGTGGCCGTGCACTGGTCGAATACGTCCTTGTCCGCGACGATCACTTTTCCGTACTTGCGCCGGATGCGCTCGGCGGACAGCTGGATTGGGGTCAGCGGATTCTTGATCTCGTGGGCGATGCGGCGGGCCACATCCGCCCAGGCCGAGGTGCGCTGGGCCGAGACGAGGTCCGTGATGTCGTCGAGCGTCACCACGAAGCCGCGCGCACCGCCCTGCGCCTGCTCGCTCGTCACCCGCACCGTCACGGTTCGCTCCCGCCCGTCGCGGGTGATCTGGATCTGCTGCTGCATGGTGCGCAGGCGCGTTTCCGCTCCCTCCGGGAACAGGGCCTGCAGTTCCGGCACGACCTGGGTCAGGGGCTTACCCACGATGGCGTCCGCGCTGAGGCCGAGGGTGCGCTCCACGGACGGGTTGGCGATGGTGACGAGGCCGGCGGCATCGACGCCGAGCACGCCGGGCGAGACGCCCGACAGCACGGCCTCCGTGAAGCGCCTGCGCCGGTCGATCAGGTCGCTCGCCGCCGTCAGCCCGTCGTGCTGGCGGCGCAGCTCCTGCGTCATCTTGTTGAAGCTCTCGGAGAGGTGCGCGAGATCGCCGTCGCTCTTTCGGGCCGGGACCTGCGCGTAGAAATTGCCCGAGGCCACCTGATCGGCGGCGTTGATCAGGCGCCGGATCGGGGCGACGAAGCGGTTGGCGAAGTTGAGGCCGAACCAGACCGCCGAGAGGAGCGCGATCAGCGCGATCAGCACGAAGACCGAGGCGAAGCTGATCTGGATCGACCGCTTCAGGGAATCGTAGGTCAGGTACTCGGCGGCGGCCGCGCGCGAGACGCCGGGGAACTCGACGGCGAGTTGGCTGACCTCGCGCTGTACCAGCAGCACGGCGCCGTCATAGGCGGTCATGCGGAAGAGAGCCGCGAAGACCCGGCCCTCGCTCGGCACGAGGCAGATCGGATCGCTGGACTTGGCTGCATCCTCGAAGGCCGCGGCCGAGGGCAGGCGCCTGTCCTTCAGCGTATCGATATTGGCCCGCGCCACCACCTCGGTCGGGCCGCGCATGATCTCGGCCACCGGCAGGCCCAGGGCCGTGGCCCGCGTCGTCAGGAAGTTCTCGAACCAGGTCCTGTTCACGTCGAAGTTCGGTCTGGCCCGCGTGAGGTCGTCGGCCAGGATGCGGACCTCGCGCGCGAGACTCTGGCACTGGTTCTCCTGGTAGGCGTCCGCCACCTCGACGGATTTGAGGACCACGTCCCGCACCCGGTCGGTGAAGCCGAGCGACAGGCCGCGATCGATCGTCACCGCCGCCACCACCGCCAGGAGTACGGTCGGCAGGATCGCGATGAGGCTGAACAGGCCGACGATGCGGGTATGAAGTCGCGCCACCGCTGCGTTGGTGCGCCGGGCATACAGGAAGACCCGGGCCTCCCAGGCGATGATCACAACGAGGCCGAGCACGAGGAAGACGTTGATGCCGAGCAGCGTCAGGCCGACCGTGGGCGTCGGGGTCACCCGGATCACGCCGGCCAGGATCAGGAAGGTGGCGATGGCCGAGACCAGTGCGGTCACGACGACGAGTGCGCCGACGAGGCCGGGGCCGCGCGGCGGCGGCCGCACCACGGCCGAGAGGTCGCCCGCCCCATTGTCCGCGTCGGGCGCCGTCTCGACGGGCCCTGGCCCCCTCTCGGGAGGGCCGGATTTGCGGAAGGAACGGAGCCACGGCATGCCTGATGCACCGCCACAACAGTGTGGCGAAATTAATACGAATCGGCCTCGGGCCGACGTAGAAGCGGGGGGACTCAGCGTCTTGCCGGGCCGCTGGGTGTCTGCCCGGCATCGCTTGAGACCGCCGACACGGGACAAACCCAGGTCCCGGTCGACGCCGGTACAAAATACAATATTCTACGACCGATCCTTTCCCAGAGAGCAGAATGTCAGACACGCCTGTCTTCGCCACGGCCGCCGTCGCCGCGCCTCACCGTCTCGCGGCGCAAGCCGGCCAGCACATCCTCGCGCAAGGGGGCAACGCGATCGAGGCCATGACCGCGATGGCGGCCACGATCGCGGTGGTCTACCCGCACATGAACGGAATCGGCGGCGACGGCTTCTGGCTGGTGCGCGAGCGCGGGGGCCGCGTGCGCGGCATCGAGGCCTGCGGTCCGGCGGGCCGCCTCGCCACGATCTCGCGCTACCGGGAGAAGGGCTACGACACCCTGCCTTCGCGCGGACCCGACGCGGCGCTGACCGTGGCCGGTGCCATCGGGGGCTGGCGCCTCGCCCTCGACCTCTCGAAGGCCCTGGGCGGGCGCCTGCCCCTCGGCACCCTGCTGGCGGATGCGATCCGGCACGCGCGCGACGGCGTCGCGGTCTCGCCTTCGGAGGCGCGCTACGTGCCGAAGGAACTCGACACGCTGCACGACCAGCCGCACTTCGCCGAGACCTTCCTTGATGGAGGCAAGCCCTACGTGGCCGGCGCGCTCCGCAAGCTGCCGGCGCTGGCCGGCACCCTGGACCAGCTCGCGCACGCGGGACTCGACGACTTCTACAAGGGCGATCTCGGCCGGGAGATCGCTGCCGACCTCGAGCGGTTCGACACGCCGGTGACCCGGGCCGACCTCGAAGCCTACGCGCCACGCGAGCGGGCTCCGCTCTCGATCCGCCGACGGGATGCGGTCCTGTACAACTTCCCGCCGCCGACCCAGGGCATCGCCGCCCTGCTGATCCTCGGCATCTTCGACCGCCTGCGCATCGCCCAGCCCGAGACCACCGCGCATTACCATGGGCTGATCGAGGCGACGAAGCGCGCCTTCGCGATCCGCGACCGGATCGTCACCGATTACGACCGGCTCGACGTCGATCCGGCCAGTTTCCTTACGCCCGAGCGTCTCGACCGGGAGGCCGCGCAGATCGACCGGAACCGCGCCGCCAGCATCCCCCTGCGCAATCCCGGCGAGGGCGACACGGTCTGGATGGGCGCCATCGACCGCGACGGGCTCGCGGTGTCCTACATCCAGTCGATCTACTGGGAATACGGCTCCGGGCTCGTCCTGCCGAAGACCGGAATCCATTGGCAGAACCGCGGCACCTCGTTCTCCCTCGACCCCAAGGCGGTGAACCCGCTGGAGCCCGGCCGCCGGCCCTTCCACACCCTGATCCCGGCGCTGGCCTGCTTCGACGACGGCCGGGTGATGTCCTACGGCAGCATGGGCGGCGACGGGCAGCCGCAATTCCAGGCGCAGATCTTCGCGCGCTACGCCGATTACGGGATGAGCCCGGCGGCGGCCGTCGACGCCCCGCGCCTGCTCTACGGACGGACCTGGGGTGCGGAATCCCTGAGCGTCAAAGTCGAGGATCGCTTCGATCCGGCCTGCATCGCGGCGCTGCGCAAGCTCGGTCACGAGATCGAGGAACTCGGCGGCGCCTATATCGACTCGCTCGGTCACGCGGGCATGCTCGTGCGCCATCCGAGCAACGGTTCGATCCAAGCCGTGCACGATCCACGTTCCGACGGCGGCGCGGAAGGGCTGTAGTCGTCCGGACCTTCGCGAATACGTTGTACAACAAAGCTTTACGTAGCAACGTTTTGGCATCATCCTTGCGACGTCTCCGCGTCGCAAGGAGTGAATAATGGATACGCCGCTTTCCCGCCAACGCTGGCTGCAACTGGGCCTCGGCCTCGTGGCCATGATGGCGATTTCCAGCCCGCAATATGTCTGGACGCTCTTCACCAAGCCCCTGATCGCCACGACCGGGTCGACGCTGCCCCAGATCCAGTGGACCTTCACGATCCTGATCGTGCTGCAGACCTTCTTCTCGCCGGTGCAGGGCTACCTGATCGACCGGTTCAGCCCCAAGCTGATGATCGCGCTCGGTGCCATCCTGTCCGGGCTCGGCTGGGTGCTCGCCGCCCGGGTCGACACCCTGCTCGGCGTCTACGCCACTTACGGCCTGTTCTGCGGGCTCGGCACCGGCATCGTCTATGTCGGCATCGTCGGCCTGATGGTGAAGTGGTTTCCCGACCGGCGCGGCTTTGCCGTCGGCGTGGTCGCCGCCGGCTACGGCATGGGCGCGATGCTCAGCACCTTCCCGATCAGCGACATGCTCACCGCATCGGGGTATCGCTACACGCTGACCGTGTTCGGCATCGTGCTCGGCGCCATCGGGGCGCTCGCCGCCCTCGGCCTGCGGGCGCCGCGTGCCGGCGAGGCGTTGCCGGCCCCCGCCCGCAACCTCTCCACCTGCGCCCACGACACCGCCCCGAAGGTGATGCTGCGGACGCCGCTATTCTGGCTGATGTTCGTCATGATGACGATGATGTCCACGGGCGGCCTGATGGTGGTGGCCAACTTCGCCTCCTTCGCCCGTGATTTCGGGGTGGCCGACGCCATCATCTTCGGTTTCGTCGCCCTGCCCTTTGCGCTCACCTTCGACCGCATCACCAACGGCCTGACGCGGCCCTTCTTCGGCTGGGTCTCGGACAAGATCGGCCGCGAGAATACGATGGGCATCGCCTTCGCGGCGGAGGCGGCGGCCATCGCACTGCTGCTGGTGTTCCGCGAAAACCCTTACGCCTTCGCGCTCCTCTCCGGCGTGGTCTTCTTCGCCTGGGGTGAGATCTTCTCGCTGTTCCCCTCCATCCTCACCGACACGTTCGGCACCAAGCACGCCACGACGAACTACGGCTTCCTCTACATGGCGCAAGGCATCGGCTCGCTCTTCGGCGGCCCGATCGCGGCCTGGATCTACGCCGCGCAGGGCTCGTGGCTGCCCGTCTTCGCGATCATCATCACCCTCGACGTGCTGACCGCGATCCTCGCCTACTTCGTGCTCAAGCCGATGCGCCGGCGCTGGCTCGGGATGGCCGAGGCACCCGTGCCGATGGGCAAGACCGCCCTGGCCTAACGAACCCGCCGGATCGAAGACGACGCAAGCGCGGACGGGGTAACCCGCCCGCGCTTTTTATTACGCCATCCGGGTTCAACGCGTCGGCATGATCGGCCGGGGTGGGCCGCCCTCCGGCGTCACCCAATCCCTGGCGTTGCGCAGGCGCAGGCCGCTCGCGTGAAGGCTCGTCCGCCAGATCGGCGCGAGCGGCGTCAAGCGTGGCAGGAAGCGAAGCTCCAGGCCCTCGGCCGCCATCGCAGCCGGCAGGTCCCGAAGGGTGTCGAGACCACTCGGGACGACGGCCCTGCGCGAGACCCAGGTGCCGGGGTCACCCGTGGCGGCGAAGCCGTCCGGCGGCATCCGGTAGCGATGGATCACGCCCCCAGCGATCCGGTCGCGCCAATCCTCCTCCACATAGGCGACGGCACGGGCGGTGACGTCCCCGAACCAGTCGGCCCGGTCCTGCGCCGAGGTCCTGGCTGTCGGCCAGATCACGATGCGCGGGCAGTCGCGGGGAAACAGGTAGAGGAGACTGTGGGCGGAATCGATGGCCCAGACCAGGGGGCCGTTCAGCCAGGCGCCGTCCGAACCGCGATCGATCGCGACTCGGACGGGCCGCGGCTCGAACACCCGGATGTCCGGGTCCTCGCTGAAATGGAACAGCGTGCCCCGGGAGCCGGCATGGGGTGGGATCACCGCGCGTTGCGGAACACCTGCAGGTCGAGATCCCGCACCTTCTTGCGCAGGGTGTTGCGGTTGACGCCGAGCAGTTCCGCCGCGCGGATCTGGTTTCCCCGCGTGGCGGCGAGTGCCGCGCCAATCAGCGGACCTTCGATCTCGCGCAGGATGCGGTGGTAGAGGCCGGGTGGGGGCAGCGTGTCGCGGTAGCCGCCGAAATACTCCGCGAGGTGCCGCTCGACGGCTCCCGACAGGGTCTCGGCTTCGCCTCCAGGCTTGCGTGGCCCCGACCCCGACCCGTTCGGCTGGCTCTGGGCCAGGGGAAGCGTGTCGAGTTCCGCCTCGATCACCGGCCCGGTGATGGTCTCCTGCGGGTAGAGGGCGGCCAGGCGCCGGACGAGGTTCTCGAGTTCGCGCACGTTGCCGGGCCAGCGGTAGCGCTTCAGACGCTCCATGGCCTCGCCGTCGAGCTGCTTGCGGCTCAGGCCCTCGCGCTCCACCAGGACGAAGAAGTGCCGGATCAAATCGGGCACGTCCTCGGAGCGCTCGCGCAGGGCCGGAAGGCGCAGCGGAACCACATTGATGCGGAAGAACAGATCCTCGCGAAAAATCCCCTGCTGGATCGAGACGCGCAGATCCTTGTTCGTCGCCGCGATGATGCGGACGTTCGTCTTGATCGGCACGCGTCCGCCGACGGTGGTGTATTCGCCCTGTTGCAGGACGCGCAGGAGCCGCGTCTGCGCCTCCATCGGCATGTCGCCGATCTCGTCGAGGAACAGGGTGCCGCCCTCGGCCTGCTCGAAGCGGCCGGCCGAGCGCGCGAGCGCCCCGGTGAAGGCGCCCTTCTCGTGGCCGAAGAGTTCGGACTCGATGAGGTCGCGGGGGATGGCGGCCATGTTGACGGGGACGAATGGGCCGGTGCGGCGCCGGCCGTAATCGTGGAGCGCGCGGGCGACGAGTTCCTTGCCGGTGCCCGACTCGCCGGTGATCATCACGGTGAGATCCGTCGGCATCAGCCGGGCGAGCGCCCGGTAGATCTCCTGCATGGCGGGCGAGCGCCCGACGAGCGGGATGTCCTCGTTGCCGGGGTCGGCGCCCTGAACAGGTGTCCCGCGTGGCCGCGAGAGGGCGCGCCCCACGATGGCGATGAGCTCCTTCAGGTCGAAGGGCTTGGGCAGGTACTCGTAGGCGCCCCGCTCCGACGCGCGGATCGCCGTCATGAACGTATTCTGCGCGCTCATCACGATGATCGGCAGTTCGGGCCGCACGCGCTTGATGCGCGGCAGGAGGTCGAAGACGTTCTCGTCCGGCATCACCACGTCGGTGATGACGAGGTCGCCCGCGCCCTCGGCGACCCAGCGCCAGAGCGTGGCGCAGTTGCCGGTGGAGCGGACCTCGTAGCCCGCCCGCGACAGGGCCTGGTTGAGAACGGTGCGGATGGCGGCGTCGTCATCCGCGACGATGATGTGTCCGTTGGGCATGACGCGACTCTACGGCTCCGCGGACGATTCGCGCCCGTCGCGAGCGCTCGACATGGGAAGAAGAAGGCGAAAGGTGGTTCGGCGCGGGACCGGATCGCACTCGACGATACCGCCGTGATCGCCGATGATCTTGGCCACCAATGCAAGTCCGAGGCCGGAGCCCTGCGCTTTCGTGGTGACGAAGGGATCGAACAGATCGGGCAGCAGGTCCGCCGAGACGCCCGGCCCGTTGTCGCGCACCGCCACCTCAATGGGCAGGCTGACGCGCTCGCGCGAGCCCGGCACCTGGAGGCGCAGGCCCGTGCGGAAGGCGGTGGAGAGGGTGATCTCCCCGTCGACCGCGTCTGCGCCGATGGCTTCCGATGCGTTCTTCACGAGGTTGAGGATGACCTGCACGAGCTGGTCGCGGTTGCCGAGCACCGGCGGCAGCGAAGGGTCGTAGGTCTCGACGAAGCGGATATGCCGGGCAAAGCCCGACTGCGCCGAGCGCTTCACCTGGTCGAGCACCCCGTGCACGTTCACCGCGCTGCGCTCCACGGGGCGTTCGTCGCCGAACAGCTCCATGCGCTCGACGATGCGCACGATCCGGTCGGATTCGTCACAGATGAGCCGGGTCAGCAGGCGATCGTCCTCGGTGCCGGATTGCTCGAGGAGCTGCGCCGCGCCGCGAATGCCCGCGAGCGGGTTCTTGATCTCATGGGCGAGCATCGCGCCGAGCGCGACCATCGAGCGGGCCGCGCCCCGGTGGGTGAGCTGGCGGTTCATCTTGTCGGCGATGGTGCGCTCCTGGAGCATCAGCACCACCACGTCGTCGTCGTCCCCGAGGGGCGTGGCGAACACGTCGACGTTGCGCTCCAGGCCGGACCGGGGCTGCACCAATTCGACGCCGTATTCGCTGACGCTGGCCCGGCGCCGGCGGACCTCCGCCACGAGCGCGATGATCGGCGAGGCGAAGGGGATGATGTCGGACAGGCGCCGCCGCTGCATCAGCCGCGCGGAATGATCGAAGAACGTCTCGCCCGCATGGTTCACGTGCAGGATGCGGTCATCGGTCCCCACCGTCAGCACGGGCAGCGGCAGGGCGTTAATCACCGCCTCGCTTGTGGGTGCTGGAAGATCGGCCTTCGGCCCGCCGCGGCCGGCCACCGGCTTGCCCGAACTCATGCGGCCTCCCCGATCGTGTGACGCACGGCGTCCTCGCCGCTTTCCGTGAAGGCGAGCGTCAGAAGCGCGATGACCGTGGCGGGATCGGTGCTGGTGAGCAGGCGCATGCGCCCCTCTCCGCTCAACCCGCCTCCGGCCTCCGCATAGGCCGAGAGATGCTTGCGCGCATGGCGCACGCCCATGCGCAGCCCGTAGAGGGCGAGCAATCCTTGGTAATGCTCGACGGCCAGGGCGGCCTTGTCGGCGGCGCTCAGGACCGGCGCGGGGCGTCCGGCGAGGCCGGCTGCGATGGCGCCGACGAGCCAGGGCCGGCCCACCGCCGCCCGGCCGACCATGATCCCGGCGGCGCCCGAGCGCGCGAGACAGGCCCGGGCCTCGTCGATGGTGGTGACGTCGCCATTGGCGATCACCGGGATCGCCACCGCCTCGACCACGGCCCGGATCGCGTGCCAGTCGGCCTCGCCCTTGTAGAATTGCTGACGCGTGCGGCCATGCACCGTCACAGCATTGAGCCCGAGGCCTTCCGCCCGGCGTGCGAGGTCCGGCGCGTTGAGGTTGGCGTGATCCCAGCCGAGGCGCATCTTCACCGTGACGGGAATCCGCACCGCTGCCCGCACGGCGGCGAGGATGCGCGTCGCGCCCTCGATGTCGCGCATCAGCGCGGAGCCCGAGGCGATTCCCGTGACGACCTTGGCCGGGCAGCCCATGTTGATGTCGATCACGTCGGCGCCGTTGGCCTCCGCGATCCGGGCCGCCTCGGCCATCGGCACCGGCGCGCAGCCCGCGAGCTGGACGATGTGCGGATCGACGCCGCTGCCCTCGGCGCGCAGCTGCGCTTCCTGGTCGCCCCGGGCCAGTTCGGCCGCCGCGACCATCTCGGACACGACGGCGCTTGCGCCGAGGCGCCGGGCGATGCGCCGGACATGCAGGTCGGTGACGCCGGACAGCGGCGCGAGCAGCACCGGAACGGACCAGCCGCCCGGTTCGGCGGGTCCTCCAACGATCCTCGGCGAGCGCAGGACGCTCAAATAAGCATCAGATGACATTGTGCCCAACAAATAGACAAATCGGCCCGGCGTGCAAGCGCTTCCGTGGATTTGATTTCGCTCTCTCCCGCGCTTAAACGACAGGCCGCCCTGCCTTGCGGGCTGTCGCGGCGCCGGAGGTTCGATCGCGCGGCGATACACCTCAGGGTCGTCGTTTAACGAACTCGAAGCGCGGGAGCATACTCATGTCCGGCACCGCGTGGAATGCGGCAGCTGTGGTTGTGGCGGCCGGTCGCGGAATCCGCATCGGCGGCGATACGCCCAAGCAGTACCGCCGGGTCGGCGGACAGGCCGTGCTGACGCGGACGCTGGCGGCGCTTGCCGCCCATCCGGGCGTGATGCGCATTCAGCCGGTGATCGCCCCCGACGCCGCCGAATTCTACCGCGCATGCCTCGACGACCTCGACGCCGCGACGCGTGACAAACTCGCCGCGCCGGTGCCAGGGGGCGCGACCCGCCAGCAATCGGTCCGCGCGGGCCTCGAGGCCCTCGACGGTGCTGGTGCCCCCGACCTCGTCCTCGTGCACGACGCCGCGCGCCCGCATGTGGATCTCGCGCTGATCGAGCGCGCCTTGATCGCGGGACGCGACCACCAAGCCGCCGTGCCCGGCATCGCCGTCACCGATACGATCAAGCTCGTTGACGACCTCGGCAACGGAAGCGGCCGGGTGCGCGAGACGCCCGTGCGCGAGCGCCTGCGCGCGGTTCAGACGCCCCAGGCCTTTGCCTATCCGACGTTGCGCGATGCGCACCGGCGCGCGGCGGAGGCCGACCTGCACGGCTTCACCGACGACGGCGCACTGGCCGAATGGGCCGGCCTGTCCGTGGTCGTCTTCGAGGGCGATCCGCGCAACCGCAAGATCACCCAGCCCGCCGACCTGATCGAGGCCGATCGCGGTTTCTCCGGCGAACACCCCACCGCCCAGAGCGAGGCCCACACCATGACCACCTATGTCACCCG
>NZ_JAQGKL010000042.1 GCF_028290105.1 Methylobacterium sp. | reverse complement strand
GCGCGGCTGCGGCCGGCGCCGTCGGTTTTGCCGGGACCGGTTTCGGCGGAGCGGGCTTGCGGGGCTTCGGCTTGGCCGGCGCGTCCGCGGCCGGTTCGGGCACTTCCGCATCCTGGGCCAGGACAGGTGCGGCCACGATCAGCACGAGGGCAAGGGCGGCGAAGGGTCGGATCAGGCAGGTGGACAACACGAATATCGCTCCCCGGGGTCCGGAAGGGCGGTTCGCCGCCCCACCGGATGCCTGCCCCTAGTCGCGCGAGGGCTTCGGCGCAATGGAGACGCCCGTCACATGGGCGGGGACGCGGGCAGATTCAGGCTTCAGCGCCGGCCGTCGACCTTTGTGCCGGGATCGATCGCCGGGAGTTCGTTGGGTCCGAGACCGACCGCCACGGCCTGCGCCGGCGAGCCGCCCTGGCCCCGGGCCCGGTTGGCCAGGGCCACGGTGAGCTTCTCGGCGGGCTCCGACTGCATCAACGCCAGGACTTCGGCCATCTTGCGCGGGTTCATCGCCAGGACGATGGGAACGAGGACCTCGAGGTTGAGGCGGTCGAAGACCCGGGCGGCGTCCTTCGGCTTCATGGTCTCGTACATCGTCACGATGTTCTTCAGGCCCGCCTTCTCGGCCTCCGCGCGCTGCGAGCCTCCGCCCTCGGTCTTGTCCTCGCCCTGCTTCAGGGTATCGACACCCTCCTCGAGCTTGCGCTCGGCGGTGCCGAGCAACTGCTCGCGCAGATCGAGCGCCTCGCTGCGCTGCTTCAGGGAGTCCCGGCGCGTGGCCAGGCGCTCCAGGATCGCCCGCTCGGAGGCCGGGATCGGCTCGGGCGGCGGGGGCGGACGGGACCCGGGCTTTTCGGGCTCGGGCGCCGGCTTCTCGGATTCCTTGGCGGTCACCGAGCCCGTCGTCGTCGGATCGGCGGGCTCGTAGTTCGTGCGGGCCTTCGCCAGCACGCGCGCGAAGTCCGGCAAGGGCGCGCCCGGCTGCGGCTTCGATTCCTCGATCGCGATGGCCGAGAGCTTGAGGACGAGCAGCATCGCGGCCGCCAGGGTCACGGCGTCGATCAGGCGCAGCTTGAAGGGACGCGGCTGGCGAAACCGGACGAGGCGACCGGGCTTCTTCACGCGGCCTTGCTCCTCAGTCGGCCGAGCGCGCGCTCGGACATGGCCAGCGCCGCCGCCGCCGCGACGCCGATGCGCTCGCCGTTGGGGCTCGCGGGCGCTGCCGCGGGTCCTCGAACGGGCGGAGGCACGCGTTCCAGGTCGCGGTCCGTGCGGGCGGTCGGCGGGGCGACCGGCCGGGCCATGGCGCGCTCGGGCACGGCCTGGGATACGATCGAGGCGATGCGGGTGATCACCGATTCGCCGGCCTCCACATGGGAGGCGAGGTCGGCGGCGTAGCGCTCGGCCGTGCCGAGCCGGTCGGCCAGCGTCCGGTCGCACTCGTCGAGGGTGGCGCGCAGGCCGACGATGGCCCGCTCGGCGGTGGAACTCGCCATGACGAGGTCGCCGATGGTCTGGCGCAGGGCCGCCTCGTCGGCCTTCAGCCGGGTGATGCGCCGACTCAGGCGCACCGACGAGACGATGCTGGCGACGAGGAGGATGGCGACGAGGATGTCGGCCGCGAGGGTGACGAGGAGGCTCATGGGATGCGTCACCCGTCCGTGCGGTTGTTCATGGAGGCCTCGAAGGCCTGGAGCGTGGTGCGGGAGCGGCGAAGCGGCCGCGTCAGCTGCACGGCGATGTTGTCGTCGATCCGCCCGATGCGCCCCTGGCTCAGGGCCCAGTCGCCGCAGCGCACGGCGATGAGGTCCGAGGGCTTGGTGTCGAACATCAGGGTGTCGCCGACCTTCAGGGACAGCACCTTCTTCAGGGGCAGCATCATCTCGTGCAGCACCGCCTCCATCGTCGCGTCGGCCTGCCAGATCTCGGTGGCGAGGTGGCTTTCCCAGACGTGGTCGCGGCCGAGCTTTTCGCCCATGAAGCTCTGCATGAGCAGTTCACGGATGGGCTCGATGGTGGCGTAGGGGAACAGGATCTGCAGCAGGCCGCCGCGCCCGTCCATGTCGAGCTTGAGGCTGATCAGGATGGCGGCGTTGGCGGGCCGGGTGATGGTGGCAAAGCGCGGGTTGGTCTCGATCCGGTCGATGGCGAAGCGCACCGGCGAGAGCGGCTGGAACGAGAGTTCGAGGTCGGTGAGGATGATCTCCACGAGGCGCCGCACGAGCTGCATCTCGATGGTGGTGAAGGGGCGCCCGTCGAGGCGCGTCGAGGAGCCGCCGCGCTTGCCGCCGAGCAGCAAATCGAGGGTCGAGTAGGCGAGGTTGGATTCGACAGTGACGAGGCCCGAATTCTCCCAGGCGTCGGCGCGGAACACGCCGAGCAGCGTCGGCAGCGGGATGGCGTTGAGGTAGTCGCCGAAGCGAACGGAAGTGATGTTGTCGAGGGTGACCTCGACGTTGTCCTGGAAGAAGTTGCGCAGGCTCGTCGACAACAACCGGATCATCCGGTCGAAGACGATTTCCAGCATCGGCAGGCGTTCGTACTGGACGACGCCCGAATCGACGATGGCACGCACGCCACCGGCGCCCGACGCCGAGAGTTCGCGCAGGGAGAACCCTAAGACGCCGTCGATCTCATCCTGGTTCAGGATGCGGTCGTTGCCGGCGAGCTCAGGGAGGTTGTCGGTCTCCCCGTCCTCGATCATCGTCGCCCATTCGGCGGCGACGTCGCTGGCATGCGTGGTGGTGCCCTGCTCGGCGAGCGCGGCGCCCCATTCGTCGGCCAGCGAGGATTCCCCGCCTTCGCCGTTCTGGGCGATGAGGGCGGCGGCCCAGTCGTCCTCGTCGATCGCGTCGTCGGCTCCGGCCATCAGACTCTCGTCACCTGCAAACTTTCATCGACCCGCCCTCGTGGACCCGAGGCCGGGCGGCTACTGGAGGACGACGTCCTTGAACAGGACCGCCTCGGCGCGGGCCGGGTGGATCGCGACGTTCACCCGGCGCAGCAATTCCTCGCGCAGGCGATAGATGCCGGCGGAGCCCGAGATGTCGCTGGCGCGCAGCTCGCGCAGGTAGACCTGGAAGGTGTCCTCGATGCGCGGCATCAGGGGCTTCACCTCGCTCTCGACCTTGGCGTCCTTCAGCTCGATGGCGATCTTGATCTTGGCAAAGCGCGTCTTGTCCTGGCCGGGCTCGCTCGCGAGGTTGATCATCATCTCGCGGACATCGAGGAAGACCACCGGCTTCTTGACCTCGGCCACCGCATCGCCGTGACTGTCGCCACCGGCCTTCTTCTTCATGACGTAGAAGCCGCCGCCGCCGGCGCCGACGAGCGCCAGCACCGCGGCGCCGATGATGATGAGCTTCTTCTTGCCGGATTTCGGGGCCTCGCCCTCGACGCCCTCCTGACCCTCGGCGGCGGCCTTTTTCGGCTTCTTTGCCATCGGTGGACCTCGGGGTTCGCGTCGCGGATCGCGTCGGTTCCGCCGACGGGCGACGGGCCTTGAGCGAGGTATCGGGCAAACAGGGTTAACGCGTCGTTAAGGCGGCAAAAGCTGCCGGGTCGGACTTGCCGCGTGGCACCGCCGGAAGCCGGGACGGTTAGGGCACCGTTATCGATAAGCTTCTGATTTTAGCCATGAAAATGAAATTTTTCCGGGTGGCATGGGCCATGCGGATACCCTGACGTCGTCGCTCGTCGAGGCTTGTGGGTGTCATGCAGAACGCATTGTTCGTGGGGGTTTCGAGCCAGATGGCGCTTCAGCGCGAACTGGACGTCATCGCCAACAACATGGCCAACGTCTCGACCAACGGCTTCAAGGCGCGCAACTCCCGGTTCCAGGAATACCTGATGCCGGTGGCGAGCGCCGACTCGTTCCAGAAGCCGGACCGCCGCGTCTCCTACGTCATCGACCAGGGCACCGCCCTCGACCTCGGCCAGGGGCCGATCGAGCAGACCGGAAACCCCCTCCACGTGGCGGTGCGCGGCGATGCCTTCCTGGTGGTGCGGACGCCGGCCGGCGACCGCTACACCCGCAACGGCGCCTTCGAGACCGACGCCCAGGGCACGCTGGTGACCAGCGACGGCTACCCCGTGCAGGGCGAAGGCGGCCCGATCCAGATCGGACAGCAGGAGACCGGCGTCAGTATCGGCCCCGACGGCACGGTCTCCACAAACCTCGGCATCCGCGGCCGCGTCCGCCTCGTCACCTTCGCCAATCCGCAGGCGCTCACCAACGAGGGCGCCAACCTCTACGCCTCCACCGCCCAGCCCCAGGCCGCCGGCCTCGCCGGCCGCGTCGAGGCCGGTGCGCTGGAGCGCTCCAACGTCAAGCCGGTGATCGAGATGACCCGGCTGATGGACGTGAACCGCACCTACACCATGGTCTCGGGCGTGATCTCGCGCCTCGATGACCTGCGCGGCACGGCGATCCGCCGTCTCGCCGACGTCGCGTAAGGAACATCGAGCATGCGTGCCCTTTACGCCGCCGCCACCGGCATGGCGGCCCAGGAACTCAACGTCCAGGTCATCTCCAACAACATCGCGAACCTGCGCACCACCGGTTACAAGCGCCAGCAGGCCCATTTCCAGGATCTGCTGTACCAGAACCTGCGCCGCGCCGGCTCGTCGACCTCGGACCAGAACACCCAGCTGCCCGCAGGCCTCGCCATCGGCTCCGGCGTGAAGACGACCTCCACCGCCCGCATCATGTCGCAGGGCACGCTGACCTCGACGGAGAAGGATTACGACGTCGCGATCCGCGGCGAGGGACTGTTCCGGGTGACCATGCCGGACGGACGCACCGCCTACACCCGCGACGGTTCGTTCGATTTGTCGGCTCAGGGACAGCTCGTGACCCGCGACGGCTACCTCGTCGATCCCGGCGTCACGGTGCCCAACAACGCGACCTCCGTGACGATCAGCGCGCAGGGCGCGGTGCAGGCCACCGTGCCGGGCCAGACCGCGCCGCAGGCGCTGGGGCAGTTCCAGCTCGCGCGCTTCGTCAACAAGGTCGGCCTCGAATCCATCGGCGACAACCTTTTCATCGAGACCGCCGCCTCCGGTCCGGCCATCAACGGCCTGCCCGGCGCCGAGGGCTTCGGCAACCTGCAGCAGAGCTACCTCGAAGAGGCCAACGTCAACGCGGTGACGGAGATCTCGTCGCTGATCGCGGCGCAGCGCGCCTACGAGATGAACTCGAAGGTGGTGACCGCCGCCGACCAGATGCTCTCGACCACCTCCCAGATGTTCCGCGGCTGACCCGGATCCTGACCATGCACGCCCTGCGACAGATCACGCCCGCCCGCCCCGTCCGCGTCCCGACCCTGAGCGCCGGCATCGTCGGCCGTGCATTGCTCGCGGTGCTGGCGTTCTCGCTGCTCACCGTCCAGGTCATGGCGCAGGACGCTCGACCGGGCACGGCCGCCCTGCGCCTGCGCGGCGACGTGACCGCGCGGGGCGACGTGCTCACCCTCGGCGACCTCGTGGAGGGGGCCTCCGCCGAAGTGGCGCTGCGCCCGATGTTCCGCGCGCCGGCGCTCGGCGCCACCGGGACGATCCAGGCGCGGCGCATCGCCGATGCCGTCTCGGCCCTCGGCCTCGGCGATGTCGAGACCGGCGGCCGGGCCCAGGTCTCGGTGCTGCGCGCCGCGCGCCGTGTCACGCAGCCCGAGATCGAGGCCGCGCTGAAGCGTGCGCTGGAATCCGGCCAGGGCCTCGACGTCCGCAATCTCGCCGTGCGCCTCGACGGGGAATCCCCGGTCCTGCTCGCTCCGATCGACCTGAACGGTCCGGCCAGCGCCCTCGACGTCAGCTACGATCCGCGCTCGCGCCGGATCGCCGCGCTGATCACGCTCGGCGAGCGGCAGGCGTCGCTGCGCATCACCGGTCAGGTCATGGAGATCCGCGAGGTCGCGATCCTCGGCCGCTCCCTCAACCGGGGCGAGGCGGTGACGGCCGCCGACATCACCATCGAGCGGCGCCCCCGCGAAGGCACCCCCGCCGACGCCCAGGGGTCGCTGGGCAACCTCGCCGGTCAGGTCGCTCAGCGCGGCCTCAGCGCGGGCGCGATCCTGCGCTCGGGCGATCTCGCCGCCCCCGATCTCGTGGCCCGTGGCGAGGCGGTGACCATCGTGTTCGACACGCCCGGCCTCAACCTCTCGCTGCGCGGCCAGGCCAACGAGAGCGGTCGCCTCGGCGCATCGATCACCGTCACCAACCCGGTCTCCAAGAAAATCCTGTCCGCGACCGTGATCGGCCCCGGCCGGGTCTCGGTCGGTCCCTCGCCCGCCATGCGTCAGGCGAGCGCCGCTCTCGATACGCCCGTCCTTCAGCGTTGACCCGCCCGGTCCGCTCTCCCGTTCGGTCTGACAAAGGTCTGGTCCCGATGACCCTTCGCCCGATGACCCTTCGCCCGATGAATCCTCGCCCGACGCGTTCCCGCCGGTCCCCCACCCTCGCCGTTGCGCTGCTCTGCACGTCGCTCGGCGCCTGCAACACCGTCGACCGCCTGTCGCAGATCGGGGCGACGCCCGCCCTTTCGGCGATCGAGGATCCGACCGCTCAGTCCGGGTACAAGCCGGTGCGGCTGCCGATGCCCGAGGTCCAGCCGGTCTCCTACGCGCCGAACTCGCTCTGGCGGACGGGCTCGCGCGCCTTCTTCAAGGATCAGCGCGCCGCGCGCATCGGCGATCTCGTCACCGTGAAGGTGAACGTCACCGACAAGGCGAACCTCAACAACGAGACCAAGCGCTCGCGCTCCAACGCCGAAGGGTTCGGACTGCCCAACGCCTTCGGCCTGGAGAGCAACAAGGCCATTCTGGCCGCCGGGGTCGCGCCCGACAAGCTCCTCAACGCCACCTCGACCACGTCGAGCGATGGTGCCGGTTCGGTTCAGCGCAACGAGACGGTGACCACCAGCGTCGCCGCCATCGTTACGCAGATCCTGCCCAACGGGAACCTTGTGGTGGAGGGAAAGCAGGAGATCCGCATCAACTTCGAGGTTCGCGAACTCATCGTGGCCGGCGTGGTGCGCCCCGAGGACATCGAGTCCGACAACACCATCGATTCCAGCAAGATCGCGCAGGCCCGGATCGCCTATGGCGGACGCGGCCAGATCACCGACGTGCAGCAGCCGCGCTACGGCCAGCAACTTGTGGATGTCCTGCTGCCGTTCTGAGGACCGAGGCCATTCGGAACCGGGCACCGGTTCCGAATGGGGTCCCCGGCCTCAATCGTCGCGGTAGACGCGCTCGCGGCGCTCGTGGCGCTCCTGCGCTTCGAGCGACAGGGTGGCGATGGGGCGGGCGTCGAGGCGCTTCAGGGAGATCGGCTCGCCGGTCTCCTCGCAATAGCCGTAGGAACCGTCTTCGAGCCGCGCCAGCGCGGAATCGATCTTGCCGGTCAGCTTGCGTTGGCGGTCACGCGCCCGCAGTTCAATGGAGCGATCGGTCTCGGACGAGGCGCGGTCCGCGAGATCAGGGTGGTTTTCGTTCTCGGTCTGCAGCGCGACCAGCGTATCCTGGGCTTCGCGCAGGATGTCCGACTTCCAGCCGAGCAACTTACGACGGAAATACTCGCGTTGCCGGTCATTCATGAACGGCTCGCTCTCACTCGGTACGTATCCGTCCTCGATCGTGATCTTCGCCATTCGCGCCTCATGCAGCCGGTTCGCGGCGATCATTTTGCGTGCCTATAATGCAGGGGGCAGGCCACGACAACGCGTCGTGGCTGCCGCGCACCGCAATCCTCTCGGATGATTTGCGCGCTGCGGCAAACACGCAACGGCTGTAAGTGCTTGCCCGGAGACGCTGCGTCGCAACAGCCGTGCCTGTTTGTCACCGAAAATCTAACCTGCGTTAAATTTCCGACCCTTGGCGATGGGGCGGCGGTGCGGGTCGGTAGTGGACAAACCCATCAGCCTGCGGAACCGGGAAGACCCGCTCACGTTGGGCTCGGCGACCCCGATTGGGCAAGATCACAGACGTTTACGGAGCCGGATTTGCGCCGGAATCAGGCATCGACGCCGGACTGAATGTCTAATTTCGTGTAGATCTCTAAAATAATACTCGATACGGATCGATCTAAATTGGATTGTTCCCTTTAGGTGTTGAGTTCTAGCGGAAGCGGAAGCCTGATTTTGTTCGCCGATCCGAGTGCGTGGCTTCACAGACGATCTCGCACCTTCAATGTTTCAGCCTGGAGCAAACGTCATGGCCAAGACGAAGACGCTACACGACGCCTTCTACGAGACCCTGAAGGACGTGTATTACGCCGAGAAGCAATCCGTCCGCGCCCTCAAGAAATCCGCCAAGGTGGCCCAGCACGACGAGCTGCGCAGTGCCTTCGAGACCCATGCGGAGGAGAGCGCCGAACAGGTCGAGCGCCTGCAGCAGGTGTTCGAGATCATCGGGAAGCCCGCCCGGGCCAAGACCTGCGAGGCCATGCAGGGGATCACCTCCGAGATGGAGGAGGACCTCGAGGACTTCGGCGAGAGCCCGGCGGCCGATGCCGTGCTCGTCGGCTGTGCCCAGGCCGTCGAGCATTACGAGATCGCCCGCTACGGCACCCTGAAGACCTGGGCCCGCCAGCTCGGCTACGAGGATGCCGCCAAGCTCCTGGAGCAGACCCTCGAGGAGGAGAAGAAGACCGACGCGCTGCTGAGCGAGATCGCGGAGCGCATCAACACCGACGGCACCGAAGAGGCGCAAGCGGGCGAGGAGAAGCCGCGCGCCAAGGCGAAGGCCAAGGGCTGATCCCAGCCTCGATCGTATCGATCATCCTGGGGGGCGTCGGGCAACCGGCGCCCTTCGCGCGTCCGGCGTTCAGGCCGCCTGCCGCGCCGACACCTTGGCGAGTTCGACCGCTGCCCTCAGCTCGATCTCGGCGATCAGCCCGTCGAGGCGCGGATCGCCGCTGAGGCCGGCGCGCTCGCCGAGGCGGGCTGCGATGTCCTGGAGTTCGCGCGTCGAGACCCGGCCCATGATCAGCGAGGCCTTCAGGCGGTCGAGGCCGTCGAGGAGGTCGTTGGCGCGGCGGGCCGAGCGGCGGCGGCGCTCCTCCGGCGTGTCGGTGTTGCTCTGCAGGGTCAGGATCGCGTCGAGGCCGGCGAGCGACGTGGCCGGTGTCGCGGCGGCGCTCGTCGGCGTGGCGGTCGGGCTCGCGAGGGCGAAGGCCTGGCTGCCCTCGCTCCGACGCTGCGGAGCGCTTGGGCCTGTGCTTGAGGTGACGAAGCGGGGGTCGACGCGCATGGGATGGAAACCGATCGGGGCGGGTGGACGCCCGGCAGCGCCAGCATCCGATCCGCTTGGTTAACCGCTCGTAAATGTCCCGGCAGAAGATGCCGGGTCGGCACGAAGCGTAAGGCCGAGAGGTACCGTCCGCTTCCTTGCGGGTTTAAAAAAACGTTCAAAATCAACCGATTGGCATAAACGCGCGTTTGGCACGCTCCTGGCACCAAACCGAGGACCTGTACGCCTCGAAGAGTGCCATGCCCGACGCCCTCACCGGCCCGACCCGAATCCTCCGCCACGCGCTCTGCCTTTTGGCGGGCCTGGTGC
>NZ_JAQGKL010000035.1 GCF_028290105.1 Methylobacterium sp. | reverse complement strand
GGCGCCCCGTCCTCGGCCTGCCGCGCCAGCGCGAGGGCGACCTTGGCGCCCATGCTGTTGCCGGCCAGCAGCCAGCGGCGCGGCGCGGCGGCGCGGATGCGGGCCGCCACGGCCTCCACCATCGCGGCGACGTCCCCGCCGGAGGCAGACCCGTCGTCGCCGAAGCCCGGCAGGTCGAGGGCGATGCAGGTCGCGGTACCGGCCAGGCGCTCCGCCACGGCCTCGAAGGTGCGGGCACTGCCGCCGAGATAATGCAGGGCGAAAAGAACCGGGAGATCGGGCGTCGGGTTCGTCATGCGCTGGGAAGTCGCGCGCAGCCGTCATGCTTCAAGGCGAAGCCAACGCGGCGTTCGGCAGCAGCCGGCCTTCGGAACGATCGTCCGAGCGGCCCGGGGCATCGGACCAAGACATCAACCCAACACATCGGCCCAGGCGATCCGAGGCCGACGAGCGGACCCTGCCGGGTCGTTCAGTCTCGCGGGGCCGCCGCGGCGCGGCCATAGGCCTGCACGGCCTCGAAGACGCGCAGGCTCGCCTCCAGGTCGGCGGTGCCGACCTGTGCGAAAACCTCGGCCCGCAGGGCGGCGAGTTCGGCCTCCATCCGCGCCACGATGGCGGTGCCGGCGCGGGTCAGGCTCAGCACCTTGGCGCGCCGGTCCGTGGCATCCTCCCGGCGGATCGCGAGGCCGGCCTCGCAGAGCTGGTCGAGGAGTCGCACCAGGGAGGCCCCCTCGATACCCACGGCCTCCGCCAGGGCGTTCTGCCGGGGCGCGCCGTCGAGGCGGGCGATCATGATCAGGGGAATCGCGGTGGCGTCGGAGAGCCCGTGCGCCTCCATCACCGCATTGGCGGCGCGGCGCCAGTGCCGGCCAGTGAGCAGCAGCGTGTGGGTGTAGGCGAGGCGCAGCGCATCCAGATCGTCGGCCTGGGGTCTGGACGGCACGCAAGGCTCCTGCAGATACCGGCGGGCACTCTTGCCCCGGCCCCGATCGCGTCCATACAGTTAGGATGCAAACCATTTGATCGCAAGCGGACATCATCGTATCAGGGCGCCAGCACGCGTCCCCCGGTCGGTGAGCGAAGCGGTCGGCCCTCGGCGCGAAGGCCGGCGCCGCGCCGTCACTTGATTGATCCGGCGAGACGTAAGAAGGACTGACGATGAGCGCTGCCGACGATCTCCCCTTCACCATCCAGGCCCATCCCGCCCCCGTGTCGCCGGAACGCCGGGCCGACCTGCTGGTCGATCCCGGCTTCGGGCGGGTGTTCACCGACCACATGGTGACGATCCGCTACGTCGAGGGGCGCGGCTGGCACGACGCCCGGGTGGAGGCGCGCGCGCCGATCGCCCTCGATCCGGCGGCGGCGGTGCTGCACTACGCCCAGGAGATCTTCGAGGGCCTGAAGGCCTATCGCACGGCCGACGGCGGCGCCGCCCTGTTCCGGCCGGAGGCCAACGCCCTGCGCTTCCGGCGCTCGGCCGAGCGCCTGGCGATGCCGCCGCTGCCCGACGCCGTCTTCGTCGAATCGGTCAAGCAGCTGGTCAGCGCCGACCGGGACTGGATCCCGTCGAGCGAGGGCGGCAGCCTGTACCTGCGCCCCTTCATGATCGCCAGCGAGGTCTTCCTCGGGGTCAAGCCGTCCTCGGAATACCTCTACCTCGTCATCGCCTCGGCCGTGGGGGCCTACTTCAAGGGCGGCTCCGAGACCGTGACGGTGTGGGTCTCGCAGGACCAGACCCGGGCGGCGCCCGGTGGCACGGGGGCGGCGAAATGCGGCGGCAACTACGCCGCCAGCCTGCGCGCCCAGGCCGTCGCCGTGGAGCATGGCTGCGCCCAGGTGGTGTTCCTCGACGCGATCGAGCGCCGCTGGGTCGAGGAACTCGGCGGCATGAACATCTTCTTCGTGTTCGACGACGGCTCGATGGTGACGCCCCCGCTCAGCGACACCATCCTGTCGGGCATCACCCGCGATTCGATCCTGGCCCTGGCCCGGGCCGACGGAATCGCGGTGGCCGAGCGGCCCTATTCCATCGACGACTGGAAGGCGGACGCCGCCAGCGGGCGCCTGCGCGAGGTCTTCGCCTGCGGCACCGCCGCGGTGATCACCCCGGTGGGCACCGTGCGCGACCCGGGGGGCGAGTTCTCGGTCTCGGACAACGTCGCCGGCCCGGTGACGAAGCGCCTGCGCGCGAGCCTCGTCGACATCCAGCGCGGCAACGCCCCCGACCCCCACGGCTGGGTCACGCGGGTCTTCTGAGCCGCTAGGCTCCGGCCGACGGCGCACGACATCCGTGCGCGGCCGGGTCCCTTGGCGTCGGCCATGACGCGATCGTGATCGATCCGGCCGAAGTCGCTCCGCGCGACGGTGAGCGTCGGGCTTCGACGAGCCGCGCGACACACCGCCCCGCGCGCTGGACGCCCCGCCGCCGATCCTGTCTGTTCGGCTGAACAGAGGGGGAAACGCGCACCATGTCCGACGACAAAGAGGATCAGGGCCGGCTCACGCGCGCGGCGAGCTTCATCTTCCTGCACACCGAGCACGCGATCTACGCGGCACTCGGCGCGCTTCTGGCCCTCACGGCCCTCGTCGCGCTGATCGATGCCGCCGAGCTCACATGGAGCGCCCTGCGCACCCTCGGCGGCGCCGACCAGATCCTGGAGGTGGTGGACCGGCTGCTGTTCCTGCTGATGCTCATCGAGATCCTGCACACGGTGCGGGTGTCGATGCGCTCGGGCAAGCTGACCTGCGAGCCGTTCCTGATCGTCGGGCTGATCGCCTCGATCCGGCGGGTGCTGGTGATCACCCTGCAATCCTCGGAGATCACCCACGCCAAGGAGTGGTCGGCGGACAAGCAGGCGCTGTTCCAGGCCTCGATGATCGAACTCGGCGTCCTGGCCGGCCTGATCCTCACGATGGTGTTCGCGATCTTCATGCTCCACCGCGCCCGCGACGACGGCAAGCCGGCGGGCGAGGAATCGCACGAGCATGCCGGCGCCTGAACCCGGAGGCCGCGCGGCGCGGCTCCGATCGCCGCGGGCTCAGGCGAGCCAGGGCTGGGCCGCGAGGTGGCGGGCCTGGAACGCCCGGATCGCGTCCGCGTGGTCGAGGGTGGCGCCGATCGCGTCGAGGCCGCGCACGAGGTGGTCCTTGCGCCGGGCCGGGATGTCGAAGCGCTGCACCGCGCCGTCGGCGGCGGTGATCGTCTGGTCCGGCAGGTCGATCGTCATGCGGTTGCCCGCCGGATCGGCCGCGCGGGCGGCGAGGGGGGTGATGGCCTGCGGGTCCAGTTCGATCAGCAGGAGTCCGTTATTGGCGGCGTTGTCGGCGAAGATGCCGGCAAAGCGCGTGCCGACCAGGGCCCGGATGCCGAGCTGCAGCAGGCCCCAGACCGCGTGCTCCCGCGAGGAGCCGCAGCCGAAATTCGGCCCGACCACGAGGATGCGCGCGTCCCGCCACTCCGGGCGGTTGAGGACGAAGTCCGGGCGGGGCGTGCCGGGCGAGGTGAAGCGCAGGTCGTGGAAGGTGGCGTCGCCCAGCCCCGCGCGGTCGATCCCCTTCAGGAACTGCTTGGGCATGATGACGTCGGTGTCGATGTTGGCGCCGGGCAGGCCGGCGGCCGGCCCCGACACGGTCGTGAAGGGCTGCATGCTCAGTGCTCCGGGGCGAGGCGGCGGCTGTCGGTGAGGTGGCCCGCGATGGCGGCGGCCGCCACCATGGCGGGGCTCATCAGGTGGGTGCGCCCGCCGGCGCCCTGGCGGCCCTCGAAGTTGCGGTTGGTGCTCGAGGCGCAGCGCTCGCCCGGGGCCAGCACGTCGTCGTTCATGGCCAGACACATCGAGCAGCCGGATTGGCGCCACTCGAAGCCCGCCGCGAGGAAGACGCGGTCGAGCCCCTCCGCCTCCGCCGCGCGGCGCACGCTGGAGGAGCCGGGCACCACCATGGCCTGGACGCCGGCCGCGACGCGGCGGCCGCGCACAAGGGCGGCGGCCTCGCGCAGGTCCGAGAGCCGGGCGTTGGTGCAGGAGCCGATGAAGGCGCGCTGGATCGGGATGGAATCCAGGGGCGTGCCGGGTTTCAGGTCCATGTAGGCCAGCGCGCGGACCATGTCCCGGCGCCGGTCCGTGTCGGGCTCGGCCTCGGGATCGGGCACGCACCCGTTGACGGGGCCGGCTTGGTCGGGGCTGGTGCCCCAGGTCACCATCGGCTCGATGGCCTCGGCGGCCAGATGCACCTCGCGGTCGAACACGGCGTCGGCGTCGCTGCGCAGCGTCCCCCAATGCGCGAGCGCGGCCTCCCACAGGGTCCCCTTCGGTGCGCGCGGCTTGTCCGCCAGGTAGTCGAAGACGCTCCGGTCGGGGGCCATGACGACGCCGCGGGCGCCGCACTCCACGGCCATGTTGCAGATCGTCATGCGGCCCTCCACCGAGAGCGCGTCGAGCGCCGACCCGGCGAATTCCACCGCGTAGCCCGTGGCCCCGTCGGCCCCGATCTGCCGGATCAGCGCCATCACCACGTCCTTGGCGGTGACGCCCGGCGACAGGGCCCCCGAGACCGTGACCCGCAGGGTCTTCATCCGGCGGTACACCAGCGTCTGGGTGGCGAGGTAATGCTCGATGTCCGAGGTGCCGATGCCGAAGCCGAGGGCGCCCAGCGCCCCATAGGTGGTGGTGTGGCTGTCGCCGGCCGCCACGATCATGCCCGGCAGCACGAAACCCTGCTCGGGGGCGACCACGTGCTCGATGCCCTGGAGCGGATGGAGCACGTCGAGGAGTTCGATCCCGAAATCCCGGCAATTGGCGTCGAAGTATTCAACCTGCCGCGCCCCGCCCGCATCGGGCATGGTGGCGACGCGCGCCGCCGCCGTCGGGTTGACGTGATCGACCACCGCCAGGGCGGCCTGCGGCCGCCAGACCTGGCGTGCGGCCGCGCGCAGGCCGCTGAAGGCCTGCGGGCTGGTGTATTCGTTGAGCACCGTGCGGTCGATATAGAGGAGGACGCTCGCACCCGGGCCGGTGGCGTCGTCGAGGCGGCACACCGTATGGGCGTCCACCAGCTTGTCGTAGAGGGTGCGGGCGGGCATCGGAGCGAAGTCCTCGGGGGTCGGAGAGCGGGGCGGCGGGAGCGTGCGGCGGCGGGGTGCCCGCCGACACAGCCAAGCGTTCGGATCGGCCAAGCGTTCGGATCCGCCAGGCGTTCGGATCGGCGAAGCGTTCAGATCGCCGAAGGGGTCAGGCCCGCGACGCCGCGCGGCGCCTCGGAGGCGGTCTCGCCCGCGATCGGGTAATCCTCCACGAGGTCGCCCGCCAGCACCGCCCGCATGCGCGCCACGTCGAGTTCGCCCTCGAGTTTCGCCATGACCACCGTCGCCACCGCGTTGC
>NZ_JAQGKL010000007.1 GCF_028290105.1 Methylobacterium sp. | reverse complement strand
GGGTGCCCCGGCCCCTTCGCCGACTCGACCACGCGGAGGGCGGGCCGGAGGATTGACGTGGTCGCGGGCTGCGCGCTCGCGCGGCGGGCTCGCACGGCCCTGACCCCGATCCGCTTGCCCGTTCGAGCAGGTCGAAGGTGAGGCGGATGCCGTCCGACGCACCTTGGCGCTCGCACCACATCCGTCTGAAAACATCAGGCCCTCAGCCGGTCGATCAGGACCCGGAGACCGCCGGAGAGATGCCTCCGGCTCGGATAGTAGAGAAACAGATCGCCCTTCACGGGAGACCAATCTCCGAGGCAGATGGCCAGCGTCCCGTCGTCGAGGCGGTGTCTGGCGCGATCCTCCCAGACGTAGGCGAGACCGCCGCCCTTCGCTGCCGCCTCGACCATGAGTTCCTGGTCGTCGAGGGTGATCGGGCCATCGACCGCGACCTCGATGGCCTCGCCATCCCGCTCGAACCGCCAGTTGAACATCTTGCCGCTCGGGAAACGGTACCGGATGCCCACATGTCGGGCGAGGTCCCGTGGATGCTCCAGCGGCGCCTTCGTGCGCAGGTACGCTGGCGAGCCCACGACCACGAGACGCTGCACGGGGCCGATCCGAACGGCGACCATATCCTGGGACAGCACCTCTCCGAACCGGATGCCGGCGTCGAAGCCTTCCTCGACGATGTCGACGAGACGGTCCGTCGCCACGATATCGAGGTTCAAGCCTGGATTTTCGTCGATCAGCGAGACCATGACGTCTCGAAGGAGGAATGGGGCAATCGAGGTGGGAAGGTTGATCCGGACGGTGCCGAAGGGGGTTTCCCGGAACGTGTTCAGGCTCTCCTGCGCTCTGGCGATCTGATCGAAGGCGGGTGCGAGTTCGGCGAGGAAGCGTTCGCCCGCGTCGGTCAGGGCGACGCTTCGTGTCGTGCGCTGAAGCAACCGCACGCCGATGCGCTCCTCGAGGCTGCGGATGGCGTGGCTGACGGCCGATGAGGCAACGCCGCGCTCGGTCGCGGCCTTCCGGAAGCTGCGATGCTTCGCGACAGCCAGGAAGGTCGACATCTCGCCGAGTTCGCTTGCCCGCATTGATCTTTCTCATTCAGCACCGCGCGCAGAACTTAGCAGGTAATCGGAACAGTGGATCGCCCTTAGGTTTCGAACAGCAGCACCGACCCGCATCCGTGGGCGTGGCTCCGGCGCTGGCCGGCATCGACGGGGAACCACCATGGACCTTGGACTGAACGGCAAGACGGCGCTGGTCACCGGCGCGAGTCAGGGCCTGGGCCGCGCTATTGCGAAGACGCTGGCGGCCGAGGGCGTACGCGTGTTCGCGACCGCCCGCGACCAGGGATTGCTGGCAAGCCTCGTCGCGGAGGTGGTGGAGGCAGGCGGCGTCGCCCCGGTTACCTTCGAACAGGATTTCGTCGCCCCCGAGGGGCCGGGACGGATCGCCGAGGCGGCGCTGGCCGCGCTCGGCCACGTCGACATTCTCGTCAACAACGCCGGCGGCAGCCGTCCGATGGCCATCGACGCCCCGGAGGACCAATGGGTCGAGGGGATGACCCTGAACTTCGACCGTCACCGCCAACTGACCCAGGCCCTCCTGCCCAACTTCCTTGGCCGTAAATCCGGGGCGATCATCAGCATCTCGGGCAACCTGGAGCCGGAAGTGGTCAATGCCGCGATGGTGGCCAAGGCCGGTCTGGTAGTCTGGTCCAAGGGGTTGTCGGAGCAGCTCGGCCCGCATGGCGTGACCGTGAATTGCGTCCAGCCCGGCCTGATCGACACGGCGCAGATCCGACGGCTCTACCCCGGGGACGAACGGCGCAAGTTCGCCGAGCGGGAGATCGCGCTTCGGGACTTCGGGCAGCCGGAGGACGTCGCGAACGCCGTCACCTTCCTGGCATCGCCGAGGGCCGGCTACGTCACCGGCATCGTCCTCACGGTCGACGGCGGCATGCGCCGGTATTCCTTCTGACACCAGTCTCCGCATCGGAACCGTCCGAGCGGTCGTTCACCCCGACATCAGTTCGAGGAGCATCCCATGTCACGCATCGTCCGTTTCCATGAGATCGGCGCATCCGAGGTCCTCAAGGTCGAGGACGTCGTCGTGCCGGCCCCGAAGGCAGGAGAGGTCCAGATCCGCGTCAAGGCGATGGGCCTGAACCGCGCCGAGGTCATGTTCCGCACCGGCCAGTACGTGACCCAGCCGACGTTCCCGGCCATCATCGGTTACGAGGCATCCGGCACCGTCGAGGCGCTCGGGCCGGACGTCGAAGGCTTCGAAGTCGGCGATGCCGTGAGCGTCGTCCCCTGCTTCATGCTCGGCGCGTACGGCCTGCACGGAGAACTCGTGAACGCCCCCGCCTTCGGTGTGGTGACGCACCCGGACACCCTGTCCTGGGAGGAAGCCGCCGCCACCTGGATGATGTTCACGACCGCCTACGGCGCGCTGGTCGACATCGCCGACGTCAAGGCCGGCGAGACGGTGCTGATCCGCGCCGCGTCCAGCAGCGTGGGGCTCGCTGCTATCCAGATCGTGAATGCCATTGGGGCGATCCCCGTCGCCCTGACCCGCGGGAGCGGCAAGCGCGACGAACTTCTGGCCCAAGGGGCCGCCCACGTCATCGCCACGGAGGAACAGGACCTCGTCGCCGAGGTGAGACGCATCACGGACGGCAAGGGTGCCCGCGTCGCCTTCGATCCGGTCGGCGGCCCGGAGGTGGGCAAGATCCTGGAAGCGCTCAGCGACTTCGGAACCTTCTTTCAGTATGGGGCCCTCGACACGACGCCGCTGACGATCCCGGTCCTGTCCCTGCTAGGCAAGAACCTGACGGTGCGGGGCTACCAGCTCTTCGAAATCACCACGGACCCAGAGCGTCTCCGCAGGGCGAAAGCGTACATCGTCGACGGCCTCGCTTCGGGCGCGCTCAAGCCGGTCATCGCCAAGACCTTCGGGCTCGACGAGATCGTGGAGGCGCATCGGTTCATGGAGAGCAACGCGCAGATCGGGAAAATCGTCGTCACGGTCTAGCCGCTGCGGTCGCATGAGGGTCCGGGCTGCCCGTGCAAAGAACGTCCGCTTCAGGGCGAAGGGTCAGGGTCCGCTCCCCACCCAAAGCAGCCCCTACACGGTCGAGCTGAGCGAGCCCGTACCCCAGGGACATCGCAACGCCCCTGCGCCGACACGACCCATCCGCATTGCCTTCCCGCAACGCGTGGTTGAAGGTGACGGACGGGGTCCGGCGGCGGCGCGGCCCGAACGAGCGAGGAGTGACGCGGTGCCCGAATTCTCGAACCTGATCGCGTTCGCGGCGGTCTCCCTCGGCATGGTGCTGACGCCAGGGCCGAACATGGTCTACCTGATCTCGCGCTCGATCTGCCAGGGCCGGGTCGCCGGGCTGATCTCGCTGTCCGGGGTGGCGCTCGGCTTCGTCGTCTACATGCTGTGCGCCGCCTTCGGCATCACCGCCCTGCTGCTGGCCGTGCCCTTCGCCTACGACACCCTGCGGCTCGCGGGCGCCGGCTATCTCGCCTACCTCGCCTGGAGCGCGCTCCGGCCGGGCGGGCGCTCCCCCTTCGCGATCCGCGACCTGCCCCGGGACAGTGCCGGGCGGCTGTTCCTGATGGGCTTCCTGACCAACCTGCTGAACCCGAAGATCGCCATCCTCTACCTGTCGCTGCTGCCGCAGTTCCTCACCCCGGAGGCGGGCGGCATCCTCGGCCAGTCCCTGGTGCTGGGCTCCGTCCAGATCGTCGTGAGCGTGAGCGTGAACGCCCTCATCGCCGTCACGGCGGGCTCGGTCGCGGTCTTCCTCGCCGGCCGGCCCACCTGGATCGCCGTGCAGCGCTGGCTGATGGGGACGGTGCTGGCCGCGCTCGCCGTGCGGATGGCGGTCGATTCGCGGCGGTGAGCGGGGGTCGGCGTCGTCGCCCATCGGTCGGACCGGACGAGCGAGCGCCTTTCGGGCAACCCGCTTCTCCCGGTGTCACGGCCTCCGCGTGAGGGCGACACCGGGACCACGCAGGGTGGAGGCGGCTCTCAGACCCGGCCGGCGCCCGTGCCCGTGCCCGTGACGTTGTGGGTCGTTCCCGGAACGACGCGATGGTTGCGCCGCATCAGACCCGCCAGACCGGCAAGGCCCAGGAGACCGATCCAGCCGTAATCGTGATGCTCGTCACGGTCGGAACGGACGGGCGGGGTCACCACGCCCGTATTGTTGGCCGCAGGATTGGTCACCCCGGGATTGGTCGCGCCAGGACTGGTCGTCGTGGTCTGAGCCAGAGCAGGGGTCGCCGCAGCCAAGGCGAGGGTGATCAGAGAGACATGAAAGAGGCGCACGAGGTTTCTCCAGGCTTAGGGACCAGTGTGGCGAGAACCGTGGCCTGGGAGGATTGTTCACGACCTCCGTCGTCCTTACGAAAATCTTGGCGCGCGTCGGACTCCGCTGTGAAAGTCGATGCGAGCGCAGGGTTTTCCTACGCGCTGCGCCGTGGCGTCGGGAACGCGCGGGGACGCGCAGGCGCGTCCCCGCGCGTTCACCGGCCGAGCCGAAGGGGAAAGGCGAGTTCGGTCATCCCCGCCTCGGTGAGCAGCGGCGCCGGAGGCGGGCTGAAGGGGCTGGCGGTCCGGACGAGAGACAGCGCCCGCGCATCGAGGTCCGGCGAGCCCGAGCTTTTCTCGACCACGACGCGGTTCACGAAACCGTCCGCCGCGATCTGGAGGCGGATCGTGACGGTACCGGTCCCCTTACCGCGCGGCGTCTTGGTCGCCCCGCCCTCCGCGTCGGCGATCTTCGTGACGACGGCCGACAGCCAATCGCGCACCTCCGACGAGGCCTGCGAAGCGGTTCGCGAAGTGGGTTGCTCGGAGGTCCGCTCCCGCGCGATGGCCTCGCCCGCGACGAGGAGGGCGGCGCAGAGGCCGAGCCGGCCGGCGAAGGAGCGAGGTCCCATACTGAAGCCTTCGTGACCAGCCATTCAGGCTCGCGGACAGGGATGATAGGGCGTGGCGCTCGATCAACCCAGACACGGCCTGGGCTGGACGCCGTCCATGCTCCTCAACGCGGTTCACCGCGTGAGAGGGCCAACCGACGCTGTCACGATCGTGCGGAAGGCCGACTTACGATCACAGGAAGTCACAGGGCTTGGGCGCCCTGCACAGTCTGCATCGACGGGTTCGCTTCGCCCCCACCGCGAGAGCATTTTCTCGGGACACGAGACCGGCTGGCGGGACGACATGCACCTGCGCGAAGACGGGTGGGCGATGTTTCGCGATGCAGCGCTTCCGGAAGCTCTAGAGGCGCGCGAGTTCGACCTTGGCGACGCCCGAGACGCCGATGGCGCGGGCCGAGGCATTGGAGAGGTCGATCACACGCCCGCCGACGAAGGGGCCACGGTCGTTGATCCGGACCACGATCGAGCGGCCGGTGGCCTTGTTGGTGACGCGAACCCGCGAGCCGAACGGCAGGGTGCGATGGGCCGCGGTCAAGCCATGGGTGTTGAAGCGCTCGCCATTGGCCGTGCGTCGCCCCTGGAAGCCGGGACCGTACCAGGAGGCCATGCCGGCTTGACGCTTCGGGGCCGTGCTCGCGTCCGCGTGGGTGGCGCCCATGCACGTCATGGCAGCCAGAGAGGCAAGAGCGAGTACAGAATTGGATTTCATCAGGTTTCCCGTTGCGTATTCAACGGCCTTATCAATTGCGTAACAATACGGCGACAGTATGAGTGACGAAAATACGTCGAAATAGGGCTCGCCCGGGTCACATATGGGGCGCGAAGGTCTCGGGTGTCAGCGGGACCGCCTTCGGATTTCCCCGTCGCGCGATGTCAGCCCGTCACGGGCACAACGTTCCGGACCACGAAACCCCAAACAAAAACCGGCCCCGCCTCAGCGGAGCCGGCCCCGTCAGCCGCGCATCGCGGGCCGGACGGTCACGCCGGGTCGGGCGGGCCCTCGCCCTTGCCCACGAAGTCCTTGCCCACGAAGTCCTTGCCCACGAAGGGGATGCCCTCGATGGGGCATTCCTCGGTGCCGACGCTCTGGCGGGTGATGGCGCGGACCGCGTCGCGGGTGGCGTCGGGATCCTCGATCCAGCGGCGGTAGAAGTCGTAAGGACAGTCCGAGAGGCCGTGGCGGTTGTCGCCGGAGGCGATCAGGCCGGTATAGCCCCGGTGGAGCAGCTTGAAGAGGTGGTTCTCGGACTGGCCGTGGGCGCGGGCGTCGCGGATCAGGAACTTCGAGAGGGCGGCGTACTGGATGCCCATCTCCTCCTCGCCGCATTCGCCGAGGGTGCGACCGTCGAAGCCGATCACCGCCGAGTGGCCGAAATAGGTGTAGACGCCGTCGAAGCCCGCCGCGTTGGCCACCGCCACGTAGGTGTTGTTGGCGAACGCCATCGCCTTCGACATCAGGATCTGCTGCTCCTTGGCCGGATACATGTAGCCCTGGCAGCGGATGATGAGCTCGGCGCCGCGCATGGCGCAGTCGCGCCAGATCTCGGGGTAGTTGCCGTCGTCGCAGATGATCAGGCTGACCTTCATCCCCTTGGGCCCGTCGGAGACGTAGGTCCGGTCGCCCGGATACCAGCCCTCGATCGGGGTCCAGGGCATGATCTTGCGGTACTTCTGCACGATCTCGCCCTGGTCGTTCATCAGGATGAGAGTGTTGTAGGGCGGCTTGTGCGGGTGCTCCTCGTGGCGCTCGCCGGTGAGCGAGAACACGCCCCAGACTTTGGCCTTGCGGCAGGCGGCGGCGAAGATGTCGGTCTCGGGGCCGGGGATCTGGCTCGCCGTCTCGTACATCTCGGCCGCGTCGTACATGATCCCGTGGGTCGAGTATTCGGGGAAGATCACGAGGTCCATGCCGGGCAGGCCGGACTTCATGCCCACCACCATGTCGGCGATCTTTCGCGCGTTCGCCAGGACCTCGTCCCGGGTGTGGAGGCGCGGCATCTTGTAGTTCACCACCGCGACCCCGACGCTGTCGGCGCTCGATGAGATGTCTCCGTGCATCATGGCGTAGTCCTCCGTTTCTTGCGGCGTGGCGCGGGCCGCCCCGTGTGGCGGCCCGCGCGGGGACGGGTTCGCTCGAGCCCTAGCCCGGCGCGAGGCCGAGCAGGGTTCCGAGCGGAACCACGAGGGTGAAGCCGCCATAGATGCCGTCCCTCGGGCGGCGGGCGGTGTAGGGGTTCCAGAACGAGTTCGGGTTGACGACGTACTGGACCACCGGTTCGACGATCACGCCGGCGCCGACATCGATGTGGGCGTTGGCCTCGAAGATGAACTTGTCCCGGGAGAAGGGCGCGCCGGAGCCGCCCGCGAAGGCGTTCGCGTCCGCCAGGAACTCGGCGTAGTTGGCCGCGATGCGCTGCCAGTTCGCCTTGAGGCCGTAGGTGTCTTTGGGCCGGCTCTGGTCGGGCGATTGCAGGATGACGCCCGCGAACGAATTGAACCGGATCGGGATGGTGGAATCGAAGGCGTAGCCCGTGCCCGTGTAGACCGAGACCGAGGCCGGGTGCGGGTTGGCCGCGTCCCGCCCGCCATCGGCGCGCCAGACCGTCTGCGCGCCGGTGAGCACGATGCCGGAGGTGCCAGAGCGCTGCAGGGCCGGGTCGCCGGGGAACAGGCCCTTGGAGCGGCCGAGCGCCGTGCGGAAGTTATCCTCGTGGTCGGCGGTGTTGTAGAAGCCGGTCAGCGAGGCGCGGCCCGGATAGGCCTCCTGGGAGAAGTCGGTCTTGCGGCCGATCTCGGTCATCACCACCGCGCCGGCCAGGCGCTCGTAGCCGAAATCATAGCCCGACAGCACGTTGGTGTTGGGGTTCACGCTGAAGGCGCCGGCCTGGATGTAGGTGGTCGGCGAGAGCTTGTAGGCGACGTTGCCGCCCCAGACCCCGTAGAGCGGGGAGGTGAAGCCGGCGTTGAAGTAGAACATGTCCTGGAAGCAGGAATTGATCGAGTTGCACGGCGGCAGGCCGTAGTACCGGTCCGGATGCGTGCGGCCGACCTCGACCACGAGGCGGTCGTCGAGGAGCTTCTGCTGATAGGTGAAGAGCGAGAGCCGGGCGAAGTTCGGGTTGTAGGGCGGCTGGTAGCCCACCGTGGTGTCGCCGATGTCGGCGGCCATGTTGAGGTTGCGCACGAGGCCGAAGAAGGTCTGCGTGAAGTTGATGGTGCCGCCGGAGATGCCCGCCAGCGTCTGCATGTCCGCCGTCATCGAGAGCACGAAATAGGCGGAGTTCGACTGCTCGCCCGGGCGCAGGCCCATGGTCGGGTTGGCCTGGTAGAAGTCGTAGACGTTCACGTCGAAGGTCAGGCCGCGGGCGGCCATCGCGGTGGCCCAGGGCGCCAGCGGCCCGGTGCGGACCGGGTCCTTGGGTTTTTCCGCGATGCCCGGATCGGTGCGCGGCTGCGTCTGGTCGTTGAACTGCCCCACCGGCGAGGCCGTCTGCGCCTGCGCCGCCCCGGCGAACGCCAGAGACGCGCCGAGCACCAAAGCCGGGAGGCCCATCGTCCGGCGCGCACGCACCGGTCCCCATTCACGTGTCATGATATACCCCCGCATCACAGCATCGATCGCCGCCGGGACCCATCTCGTCCACTTGAGCTGTGGAATTATATCGCGATAGGCCCAGACATTGTGCAGATCTGCTGCCGGGTAATACTTTGCAATTGGGATGCCAGTGCTGAAATCAGTGGCTGATCATCCAGGGACGCGCCGAGGGAAAGCTTTTGACGGCGTTACCGGCCTGGGTCTTGGTCTTGGACGCGCCGCTGCAGCAGCCGCAGCCGGCGCCGTGCCCGGAGACCCTGCGGGGGGCGTGGCGGCTGCGCTCGTTGGTGGCGTGCGCCTTGCGCAGGCCGGGATCCATCCCGGCGAGGTTCGGCGCGGTGAGGAAGGCGCGCCCGCAGGCGGTGCCGCATTCCGGGCAATCGTGGGGATCGCGGAACTGCGCCATCGGCCGCAGGACCGTGAAGGGGCCGCAGGTCTCGCAGGCGTAATCGTAGACGGGCATGGGGGCCTCTCGCTGTGGCGTTCCGCCGGGATCGCGCATCGGGACCGGCCCCCATGGGGCCGGTCCCGGTCTCAGGCGTGGATCATGGCGGGACCCTAATGGTCCCGCCCCGGTCTCAGGTGTGGAGAACGGCGCTCACAGGTCCGGCGAGAGCGGCATCTGGATCGAGCCGTCGAGGAACTTCGTCGGCCCGTCCGCCCCCGGGTTGATGTCGAACTCGAAGATCTTGGTGGGAATCCACAGGGTCGCGCAGGCGTTGGGGATGTCGACGACGCCCGAGATGTGGCCCTGGACCGGGGCGGTGCCGAGGATCGAGTAGGCCTGCGCGCCCGAATACCCGAACTTCTTCAGGTACTCGATGGCGTTGAGGCAGGCCTGGCGATAGGCCACCGTGACGTCGAGGTAATGCTGCTTGCCGTACTCGTCGACGGAGATGCCCTCGAAGATCAGGTGATCGTCGAATTTGGGCGTGACGGGCGACGGCTTGAAGATCGGGTTCTTGATCCCGTACTTTGCCATGCCGTCCTTGATCAGGCTGACCTTGAGGTGGACCCAGCCCGCCATCTCGATGGCGCCGCAGAAGGTGATCTCGCCGTCGCCCTGGCTGAAATGCAGGTCGCCCATGGAGAGGCCCGCGCCCGGCACGTAGACGGGGAAGTAGATCTTCGAGCCGCGCGACAGGTCCTTGATGTCGCAATTGCCGCCGTGCTCGCGCCCCGGCACCGTGCGGGCACCCGTGGCCGCCGCCTTGTCCTTCGCCTCGCCCTTGAGCCGGCCCATGTGGGCGGTCGGGCCGAAGGGGAGGGTGGCGAGCGCCGGCACCCGGCCCGGATCGGTGTCGAAGAGGGCTTTCTCCCGGGTGTTCCAGGTCTCAAGCATCTTCGGGTCGGGCAGGCAGCCGATCAGGCCCGGATGGATCAGGCCGGGAAAGCGCACGCCGGGGATGTGGCGGGACTTGGTGAACATGCCCTCGAAGTCCCAGATCGACTTCTGGGCCTGGGGGAAGTGCTCGTCGAGGAAGCCGCCGCCGTTCTTCTTGGAGAAGAAGCCGTTGAAGCCCCACTGGCTCTCGGGCTTGGCGCCGATGTCGAGGAGGTCGACCACGAGGAGGTCGCCGGGCTCGGCGCCGTCGACGCCGATGGGACCGGAGAGGAAATGGACGATGGAGAGGTCGATGTCGCGCACGTCGTCGGCGGAATCGTTGTTCTTGATGAAGCCGCCGGTCCAGTCGTAGGTCTCGACGATGAAGTCGTCGCCGGGCTTGACCATCGCCACCATGGGGATGTCGGGGTGCCAGCGATTGTGCACCATGTCGTTGTCGTAGGCCGACTGGGTGAGATCGACCTTGATCAGGGTCTCTGCCATCGTCACGTGCTCCCTTCCCTCATGTCAGGACTTGCCCAGGATCGCGGGCGTGCGTCCCCGTTCGCGCGGGCGGTGAGATCCGCCCGCGGGTGAGTGTGCGGGTCCTCGCCGGGGGGCAGGCCGCCCGGCCGAGGCTCCGTCAGCTTGCGAGCAGCTCCTTGAGGGCCGCGTCGAGTGTGGCGATGTCGTCGGGGCTGGTGCCCGGCCCGCCCGCGAAGTGGCCCCACCAGGTCTCGATGACGCGCAATTCCGCGTTCGGCATCGCGTCCGCCTCGATGGCGTTGTCCTCGGGGGGAAAATACAGGTCGGTGGAGGCGGGCATCAGGATCGCCTTGGCGCGGATGGCGCCCAGCGCCGCCTTGAAGTCGCCCTGGAAGCGCTCATTGGCGCTGATGTCGCCGTTCTGCCAGGTCCACAGCATCGCCAGCAGGTCGTTGGCGTCGCGGGTGTAGAACAGCCCTTCCCAGAAGCCGACGAGGAAGTCCTCCAGCGAAGCGTAGCCCATATGGGTCCGGTCCGCCTCGATCCGGTAGAACGTCTGCGAAAGGCCCCAGCCGGCATAGACCCGGCCGAAGGCGCGCAGGCCCCGGTTCGGCGGGCTCGTGTACCAGCCCTCCGCGTAGGCCGCGTCCGCCTGAAGCGCGGCCTTGGCGCCTTCGAGAAAGACGAAGTTGTGCCGCGAGCACTTGGCCGAGCCCTGAAACGGCAAGATGCGGGGCACCATGTCGGGGTAGAGCGCGCCCCAATGGTAGGTCTGCAGCGCGCCCATCGACCAGCCGGTGACGAGGACGAGCGTCTCGATGCCGAAATGCTCGGTGACGAGGCGGTGCTGCGCCGTGACGTTGTCGTAGGCCGTGACGTTGGGAAATCTCGGCCCGTTCCAGGGAGCGGGCGTGTTGCTCGGCGAGGACGAGAGCCCGTTGCCGAACATGTTCGGGATAATGATGAAGTACCGATCCGGGTCGAGGGCCTTGCCCGGGCCGATCAACCACATGTTCTCGGTGTGCTGGCCCGAATACCAGGTCGGGTAGACGATGGCGTTGTCCCGGGCGGCATTCAGCGTGCCGAAGGTCTTGTAGGCGAGCTTGGCGGCGCGCAGAGTCTTGCCGCACTGGAGGACGAAGTCGCCGAGTTCGAAGATCTCGTAATCGACCATGCCGGGCTCCATCAGACCGAGAGGAAGCGCGCGACCTGGGCTTCGTCGATGTCGGCGCGCAGGGACTCGTGCACGATGTGGCCGTTCTCGATGACCAGCACCCGGTCGGCGACGTCGAGGGCGAAGCTCAGGACCTGCTCGGAGACCACGATGGACAGGCCGCGCTCGTCCCGGATCTTCTTCAGGGTCCGGCCCATCTCGCGGATGATGGAGGGCTGGATGCCCTCGGTGGGCTCGTCGAGGAGCAGCACCTTCGGCCGGCTCGCCAGAGCGCGGGCGATGGCGAGCTGCTGCTGCTGGCCGCCCGAGAGGTTGCCGCCGCGCCGGCCCTTCATCTCGAGCAGCACCGGGAACATCGTGTAGAGGTCCTGGGGCACCCGGCGCTCGTTGGTGACGGTGAGCCCCGTCTCGATGTTCTCCTGCACGGTCATGGCGGAGAAGATCATGCGGCCCTGCGGCACGTAGGCGAGGCCCTGCGCCACGCGCTGGTGGCTCTTGAGGCCGCCGACCTCCGTGCCTTCGACCCGGATCGTGCCGGATTTCACCGGCACGATGCCCATCAGGGTCTTCATCAGGGTGGTCTTGCCCATGCCGTTGCGGCCCATCACGGCGACGATTTCGCCGGGGGCCACCGCGATGTCGAGGCCGTGCAGGACCTCGCTCTGGCCATAGGCCGCGTGCAGGTCGCTGATCGCCAGCATGGGCTGGACGCCGCCCAGGCGATGGGGCGCTGGCGCGGAGGCGGGCGTGGTCTGGAGCATGGCGCCGTTCCCTCTCAGTGGCCGAGATAGACTTCGATGACCTTCGGGTCGTTCTTGACCCGCTCCATCGAGCCCTCCGACAGGACCTTGCCCTGGTGGAGCACGGTGACCCGGTGGGCGATGTCCTCGACGAATTTCATGTCGTGCTCGATGACGAGCACCGAGCGGCCGACGATGATCTGGTTGAGGAGTTCGGCGGTCTTGATGCGCTCGCCGACGCTCATCCCGGCCACCGGCTCGTCGAGCATGAGAAGTTCGGGGTCCTGGATCAGCAGCATGCCGATCTCCAGCCACTGCTTCTGGCCGTGGCTGAGGAACTCGGCCCGCTCCAGCAGCTGGTCCTTCAGGAAGATCATCTGGGCGACCTCCTCGATGCGGTCGCGCACCTGCGCATCCCGCTTGAAGGTCAGCGCCCCGAAGACCGAGCGGCCGCGCGGGTAGGAGATCTCCAGGTTCTCGAACACCGTGAGGTCGTCGTAGATCGACGGCGTCTGGAATTTCCGCCCGACGCCGGCCTGCACGATGGCGCTTTCGGAAAGCTTGGTGAGTTCCTGGCCCTTGTACTTGATCGAGCCGGCGCTGGCCTTGGTGCGCCCGCAGATGAGATCCAGCACCGTGGTCTTGCCGGCGCCGTTGGGGCCGATGATGACCCGGATCTCGTTGGGGTCGACGTAGAACGAGACGTCGTTGACCGCCTTGAAGCCGTCGAAGGAGACGGTGAGGGATTCCACCGCCAGCAGGAAGTTCTTCTCGGCCGGATCGGCGCCGATGACGTGCGAGGGCAGGATGGCGGCGTTCATCGGTGATCCTATTCGGCCGCGTGGGGCAGGGCGACGGCGGGCGCGGGCTCCAGGGCCTTCACGCGCCGGGTCAGGCGGGGCTCCACGTAGGTGCGGTAGATGCCCGCGAGACCGTTGGGGAAGGCCAGGACCACGGCGATGAACAGGGCGCCGAGGCCGAACAGCCAGAGCTCGGGGAAGCTCTCCGAGAAGCTGGTCTTGGCCCAGTTGACGAGCAGCGTGCCCCAGACGGCGCCGAACAGGGACAGGCGGCCGCCGACGGCGGCGTAGATCACCATCTCGATGGAGGGCACGATGCCGACGAAGGACGGCGACATGAACCCGACCTGCAGAGTGAACATCGCGCCGCCGATGGCGGCGAACACGGCGGCCAGGCAGAACGCGAAGGTCTTGAAGCTCGCGACCTGGTAGCCCGAGAAGCGGACCCGGTCCTCCTTGTCGCGCATGGCGAGGAGGATGCGCCCGAGCTTCGAGCGCTTCACGTACTGGGCGAACAGGATGCACGCGACGAGCAGGCCGCCGTTGACGAAGTAGAGGATGTTGTGGGCGCGGTCCGTGCGGATGTCCCAGCCGTGCAGGGTGCGCAGGTCCGTGATGCCGTTGATGCCGCCGGTATAGCCCTGCTGGCCGACGATGAGGATCGTCAGGATGGCGGCGATGGCCTGGGTGATGATGGCGAAGTAGGTGCCGCCGACGCGCCGCCGGAACATCGCGCTGCCGATGACGAAGGCGAAGAAGGCCGGCACCACCACGACCGCGATCAGGGTGAAGGGCAGGCTGGTGAACGGCTTCCAGAACCAGGGCAGTTCGGTGATCTGGTTCCAGTCCATGAAGTCGGGGATGCCCGGCGTCGACTGGATCTTCGTGTTCTCGACGCTGGAGGCCTCGAGCTTCAGGTACATGGCCATCAGATAGCCGCCCAGCCCGAAGAACACGCCCTGGCCGAGCGACAGGATGCCGCCGAAGCCCCAGCAGATGACGAGGCCGAGCGCCACGAAGGAGTAGGTCAGGTACTTGCCGACGAGGTTGAGCCGGAAGGCGTCGAGCAGCATCGGCAGCACGAGGAAGATCACGGCGGCCAGGAGCGCGAGGCTCACCCACTCCATGGGCTTCATGAAGGGGTTGTCGTGGACGGTCGAAGAGGATTTCGGGCTGATCATCGTGAAAAAGCTCCTCAGCGCCGGACCTTGAGGGTGAAGAGACCCTGCGGCCGCAGCATCAGGATGCCGACGACGGCCAGCAGCGTGATGACCTTGGCGGTGGAGCCCGACAGGAAGAATTCGAGGGTCGACTGGGTCTGCGAGATCGAGAAGGCCGAGGCGATGGTGCCGAGCAGCGAGGCGGCGCCGCCGAAGACCACGATCAGGAAGGTGTCGACGATGTAGAGCTGGCCCGAGGTCGGCCCCGTGGAGCCCACCATGGTGAAGGCCGAGCCCGCGATGCCGGCGATGCCGCAGCCGAGGCCGAAGGTGAGGCGGTCGACCTTCTCGGTGTCGATGCCCACCGCCCCGGCCATCGGCCGGTTCTGGACCACGGCGCGGACCTGCGCGCCGAAGCGCGAGCGGTACATCAGCAGCGCGACGCCGACGGTGATCAGCGTGGTCACGCCCATGACGAACATGCCGTTGATCGGGATCTCGATGGTGTCGGTGACCTGCACCGAGCCGATCAGCCAGGCGGGGAGCTCGACGCCGACCTCGCGGGGTCCGAAGATCGTCCGGTAGGCCTGCTGCAGGATCAGCGAGAGGCCCCAGGTCGCCAGCAGGGTGTCGAGCGGGCGCTTGTAGAGGTGGCGGATCAGCGCCCATTCCACCAGCATGCCGAGCGCCCCGGAGGCCAGGAAGGCCAGCGCCATGGCGACGAAGAAGTAGGCGGGGAACAGGGCCGGCAGGTAGGTCTGGAAGAAGCCCGAGCACAGGTAGGTCATGTAGGCGCCGAGGATCATGAACTCCCCGTGGGCCATGTTGATCACGCCCATTTGGCCGAAGATGATGGCGAGCCCCAGCGCCATCAGGGTGTAGACCGAGAACAGGATCAGCCCGGCGAAGCCCTGCATGACGAAGATCGAGCTGAGATCCGTGAGCGAATAATCGCCGAGCATGTGTCTGAACTCCGGATGGTGCCGCGAAGGCTTTGCAAGCATCGGGCCGATCGAGGCTGGCCGCAGCCCACCCAAAAAGCATCGCGACCGGCCCCTCTCCTCGGAGGAGAGGGGCCGGCGTAGGCCCGCCTACTGGTAGCCCTTCGGGAAGGGGTTCGGCTCGATGAGCTCGGGGCTCTCGTAGACCACCTCGAACTGGCCCGAGGGCAGGGCCTTGGCGACGCGGGTCTTCGACCAGAGGTGATGGTTGGGGTGGATCTTGACGTAGCCCTCCGGGGCCTCCTTGAACTCGATGCCGGCGGAGGCCGCCGCCACCTTGTCGACGTCGAAGGAGCCGGCCTTCTCCACCGCCATCTTCCACAGGAAGGGCCCGAGATAGGCCGCCTGGGTCACGTCGCCGATGACGGTCTTCTCGCCCCACATCTTGTGGAAGGCGGCCACGAACTTCTCGTTGTTGGCGTTCTTCAGGGACTGAAAGTACTTCATGCAGGAATAGGCGCCCGCGATGTTGTCGCCGCCGATGCCGTCGATCTCGTCTTCCGTCACCGAGATCGTCAGCAGGGTCTGCTTCGAGAGGTCGATGCCGGCGGCCTTGAGCTGCTTGTAGAACGCCACGTTCGAGCCGCCGACCACGTCGGTGAAGATCACGTCCGGCTTGGTGAGTTTCAGCTTGTTGATCACCGAGTTGAACTGGGTGTGGCCGAGCGGGAAATATTCCTCGCCGACGACCTTGGTCTTCAGCACGTTCTCGATGTGCTTGCGGGCGATCTTGTTGGAGGTGCGCGGCCAGATGTAGTCCGAGCCGATGAAGAAGAACGTCTTGGCGCCCTTCTCCTTGGCGACCCAGTTCAGCGATTCGAGGATCTGCTGCGTGGCTTCCTGGCCGGTATAGATGACGTTCTTGGACTGCTCCAGGCCCTCGTAGAAGGTCGGATAGTACAGGAGGCCGTTATACTGCTCGAAGACCGGCAGCGCGGCCTTGCGGGAGGCGGAGGTCCAGCAGCCCATCACGGCGGCGCAATGGTCGTTGACGAGGAGCTTCTTGGCCTTCTCCGCGAAGGTCGGCCAGTCGGAGGCGCCGTCCTCCTGGATCACCTTGATCTTGCGGCCGAGCACGCCGCCGGCCTCGTTGATCTGCGAGATCGCGAGCTTTTCCGCCTGGATCGAACCGGTCTCGGAGATCGCCATGGTGCCGGTGGCCGAGTGCAGGATGCCGACCGTGACCTCGGTGTCCGTCACCGCGAGTCCGGTGGTGTTCACCGTCGCCGTCGCCGGCCCCGCCGCGAAGCTCATGCGCGGCATCAGCGCGATCGCCGGGACGCCGGCGAGACCCATGAGAAGCCTGCGCCGCAGCGCCGATTGCAGGCCGTTGCCCTTGTCCTCTGCCATCGTGCCTTGAACCCCTGGTCGTCGTCGCACGGCCGATGGGATGGCCGCGGATCGATGACGCAAAGGCTAGGCCGTATGCTGCGATGCGGTCGATACGCTGTTTTGCGTATGTCGGAGCCCCGCGCCGGGGCCCATGTTCCCGGACCGTCTGCGAACACGACGCCGGGGCCGCCCCACGGGTGGCTCTGCGAAAACGCTTGCCGGGCATGGACTTTGCTAGGCCGGAACCGGCTGTCCGCAACGCCCTCGGCCGAGCCGGGATGCCGCGCGCTTCCCCACGCGGCGTGATACCGTCCGCGCCGACCCCGCCGCGCCGAACCCGATGTCCGAGCACCAGCGTATCCTGCCGATCCGGCGCGACTACAACCGCCTCGTGGCCGACGAGACGCTGGAGGACTATGCCCTGCGCTTCACCGCCAAGAAGGCGCGGCGCTGGTCGGGATTCCGCGTGGCGCAGACGGCGCTCGGCTCGCTTTCCTTCCTGGCGCTGGAGGCGATCGGCGGAACCCTGGTGCTCACCGTCGGCTTCACCAACACGCTGGCCGCCCTCCTGGTGGTCGGCGCGATCATCTTCGCCACCGCGACGCCGATCAGCCTCTACGCCGCCCGCTACGGCGTCGACATCGACCTCCTAACCAGGGGTGCGGGCTTCGGCTACATCGGCTCGACGGTGACCTCGCTGATCTACGCGAGCTTCACCTTCCTGTTCCTGGCGATCGAGGCCGCCATCATGGCGCTGGCGCTGGAACTCTGCTTCGGGCTGCCGCCGAGCCTCGGCTACCTCGTCAGCGCGCTCGCGGTGATCCCGCTCGTGATCTACGGGATTACGCTGATCAGCCGCTTCCAGCTCTGGACGCAGCCGGTCTGGATCGTCCTCAACCTCCTGCCGCTCGCCTGCATCGCCTGGGCGGGCGGCGCGCCGGTGGCGGAGTGGCTCACCTATCCGGGGGCCGAGGGCGCCGGCGGCTTCGATCTCGCGAAGTTCGGCCTCGCCACCGGCATCCTGCTGGCGCTGCTGGCGCAGGTCGGCGAGCAGGTGGATTTCCTGCGATTCGTGCCCGCCCTGGAGCCCGGCCGCGCGGGGCGCTGGTGGGCGGCGGTGCTGGGCGCCGGGGGCGGCTGGATCCTGCCCGGCATGCTCAAGATCCTGCTCGGCTCGTTCCTGGCCGTGCTGGCGCTGGCGCACGGCGTGCCCGCCGAGCACGCCGCCGAGCCGACGCGGATGTACGCGGTGGCCTTCGGCTACGTGGTGCCCCCGGGCACCGGCGCGGTGGCGCTGATGACGCTGTTCGTCGTCGTCTCGCAGCTGAAGATCAACGTCACCAACGCCTATGCGGGCTCCATCGCCTGGTCGAACTTCTTTTCGCGCCTCACCCACAGCCATCCGGGCCGCGTGGTCTGGCTCGTCTTCAACGTCGCCATCGCGCTGCTGCTGATGGAACTGGGCATCGACAAGACCATCGTCAGCACGCTCTCGCTCTACGCCGTGGTGGTCTCGGCCTGGGTGGGCGCGCTGGCGGCGGACCTCGCCATCAACAAGCCGCTGGGCCTGTCGCCGCCCGGCATCGAATTCAAGCGGGCGCATCTCTACGCCATCAATCCCGTGGGCACCGGCGCGATGGCGCTGGCGATCCTGACCGGGTTCGTGGCGCATGCGGGCTGGGTGGGGGCGCTCGCCGTGCCCTTCGCGCCAATGCTGGCGCTGGCCGTGGCGTTCACGGGCGCGCCCGCCATCGCCTGGGCGACGAGCGGCCGCTACTACCTCGCCCGGACCCCGAAGACCGACTGGCACGGCGCGTCCGAGATCACCTGCCGGGTCTGCGAGCACCCGTTCGAGCCCGAGGACATGGCCCAATGCCCCGCCTATGCGGGGCCGATCTGCTCGCTCTGCTGCTCCCTCGACGCCCGCTGCGGCGACCTCTGCAAGCCGCACGGGCGCCTGGAGGCGCAGGCGCAGGCGGTCCTGTCCCGCGTGGCGCCGGCCCGCACCGCCGCCTGGATCGGCGCGCCGCTCGGGCGCTACCTCGCGCTGATGACGACCCTGGTGGCGGCGGTCGCGCTCATCCTCGGCATCGTGCATGCGGGCGCCAGCGCCGAGCACCCCGAGCACCGGGCGGTGCTGGGGGCGGCCCTCACCAGCGTGTTCCTGATCCTCATCGTCATCCTGGGCATCGTCGCCTGGCTCTTCGTGCTCGCCCAGGAGAGCCGCCGGGTCGCCCTGGAGGAGACGGCGCGCCAGACCGGGCTCTACCAGGCCGAGATCGAGGCCCATAAGGTCACCGACGCCAAGCTGCAGCAGGCCAAGGAGATCGCGGAAGCCGCCAACCTCGCCAAGAGCCGCTACGTCGTCGGCATCAGCCACGAATTGCGCACGCCCCTCAACGCCGTGCTCGGCTACGCGCAGCTGCTCGAGGGCGACCCCAGCATCCCGGCCCCGCGCCAGAACGGCATCCGGGTGATCCGGCGCTCGGCCCAGCACCTGTCGGGCCTGATCGACGGGCTCCTCGACATCTCGCGCATGGAGGCGGGGCGGCTCCAGATCCACCGCAACGAGATCCGGCTCGCCGACTTCCTCGACCAGATCGTCGACATGATCCGGCTCCAGGCGGAGGGCGCCGCCCTCGACTTCCGCTTCACCCGGCCCGAGACCCTGCCATTGGTGGTCGCCACCGACGAGAAGCGCCTGCGCCAGATCCTGCTCAACCTCCTCTCGAACGCCATCAAGTTCACGCCCCAGGGCCATGTCGCCCTCGACCTGACCTATCGCAGCCAGATCGCGGTCTTCACGATCCGCGACACCGGCCTCGGCATCCGCGCGGACGATCTCCAGCGCATCTTCGAGCCCTTCGAGCGCGGCTCCATGGCCGCCGCCCGCTCGACGCCGGGCACGGGCCTCGGGCTCACCATCGCGCAGCTCCTGGCGCAGGTGATGGGCGGCGAGATCACCGTGGAGAGCGAGGTCGGGCGCGGCACCAGCTTCCGCCTGCGCCTGATGCTGGCTTCCGTGGCGCGCCCCAAACCCGTGCTGGCGGCGCCGGCCGGCGCGCCGGCGCGGGTCTATGCGGGCGCCCGCCGCACGATCCTGGTGGCCGACGACGATGCCGCCCATCGCGGCCTGATGCGCGACATCCTCGAACCGCTCGGCCTCGTGGTGCTGGAGGCCGGCGACGGCCCTGCCTGCCTCGATCTCGCCGCCGCGCATCCCCCCGACCTGTTCCTCCTCGACATCTCCATGCCGGGCATGAGCGGCTGGGCCCTGGCCAAGGCCCTGCGGGCGGCCGGCCACACGGCCCGCATCGCCATGATGTCGGCCAACGTGCACGAGATCAGCCCGGTGCGGGGCGACGACGCCCCCCACGACGCGATCATCGCCAAGCCCTTCGACCTGCGCGACTTCCTGGAATGCGTCACCGGGCTGCTCGGCCTCGACTGGACGGCCCAGGACAGCACCGTTCCGGCGCCCGCCGCGCCGGCGGCCTCGCCGGAGCCGCGCGCCGGGGACGTGGCGGACCTGCTGCGCCTCGTGCGCATCGGCCACGTGCGCGGGATCGAAGCCCGGCTCGCCGAGATGGACGCCAAGACCGACGCGCCCACCGCCTTCGTCGCGCGGATGCGGGCACTCACGGAGGCCTTCGACCTCCGGAGCGCCCGCACGCTTTTGGAGAATCTGCACGATTCGCAGCACCCGCACGACGCGCACGAGCGGGTCTCGCAAGAGCAGGTCTCGCAAGAGCAGGTCTCGGATGTCTGAGGCGCAGCGCGACCTCGTCCTCGTCGTCGACGATTCCCCCGAGACCCTGAGCTTCCTCACCGAGGCGATCGAGCGCTCCGGCGCCACCGTGCTGGTGGCGGTGGCGGGCGACCTCGCCTTGGCGCTGGTGGACGAGATCACCCCCGACGTGATCCTCCTCGATGCGGTGATGCCCGGCATGGACGGCTTCGAGACCTGCCGCCGGCTCAAGGCGAAGGGCCACCTCGCCGATGTCCCCGTGATCTTCATGACCGGCCTGTCGGAGACCGAGCACATCGTGAAGGGCCTGGAGGCCGGCGGCGTCGACTACGTGACGAAGCCCATCGCCCCCGACGAGATCCTGGCCCGCATCCGGGTGCACCTGGCGAGCGCCCGGGCGGCCCAGAGCGCGCGGGCGGCGCTGGACACCACCGGCCGCACCCTCTTCGCCGTTGACCGCGCGGGGGCGGTCCGTTGGTGCACGCCCCAGGCCGCGCGCCTGCTCGGGGGCTTCACCGAGGCCGGCGCCCCCTTGAGCCTGCCGCCCCAGGGCGCCGCCTGGCTGCGCGGCTGCCTCGCGGGTTCGGGGGCCGCCCCCCTGACGCTCCCCGACCGCTCGGGCACGCCCCACAGCTTGAGCTTCATCGGCGGCACCGGCGACGAGATCCTGCTGCGGCTCGCGCGCGACGGCACGCAGGCCGGGCTCGAACGCCTGCGCCTGCGCCTGCGCGTCACCGGCCGCGAGGCGGAGGTGCTGCTCTGGCTCTCGCGCGGCAAGTCGAGCCGCGACATCGGCGAGATCCTGGGCCTCAGCCCCCGCACGGTGATGAAGCACCTGGAGGGCATCTACGAGAAGCTCGGTGTGGAGAACCGCACGGCCGCATCGGTGATCGCCGCGCGCCACCTTCAGGATCTCGACTGACAGAAACTGGACCAGGGGGCGGGCGCCGACACCGGCCACGATGTCGCGTCAGGACCGGAGCCGGGGGTCCGTACGGATTCGGACAGCAACAAGTGTTAAGTTTTTCCGATTGGCGTGCCGGGTAGCAATCGGGAGGCCGCCTTGGCACGCTATTTCTTCGATTTCTACGATGGCGAGATGCGGCGCGACACGGAGGGCACCGAATGCGCCGGGCCCGAGGAGGTCCGCCGGGAAGCGATGCACACGCTTCCCGCCATCGCCAAGCAGATGATCCCCGCGGGAAGCGACGCCCAGGCCTTCCTGCTCCTGGTGCGCAACGAGGCGAACGTCACCGTCTACACCGCGACCTTGACCTTCGCGGGCCTCTGGCTCGGCGAGACCGTGCCTCCGACGGAGGCGCCGTCCCTTTGATCCCGCGCGGCCGGCACCGGGCGGCACGGGACGGAATAAATCTGCCGCCGGCCCTCGCTTTGGCGTGCCGGCACCCGATCTATCCTGCAGGATCGGACGGGGAGTTGCGCGATGGGCTGGATGACATGGTTGGTCGGCCGCTGCGTGGACCTCACGGAGCGGGTCGTGCCGGGTCTCGAGCGGCGCGAGCCGGGACGGGGCGCGGGGACGCCCGCCCCGCGCGGCCGGGTGCGCGGCTCGGCCTCGGAACCCTCGGTGATGCCGCCCGGCGCGACATCGCGGGCGGAGTAGGGGCGGGGCCTCTCAGGCCAGCGCGCGGGCGGCGGCGCTGACCTTGCGCACCGAACCGTCGACGTCGCTGGCGGCGAGCGCGATCCCGTCCATGTTCTGGCGGACCAGCTCCACGCTCTGAGCGGCGGTCTGCATGTTCACCGACATGTCGCGGGTCACCGCCGCCTGCTCGGTCACCGCCGAGGAGACGCTGAGCGAGATCTCGCTGAGCTGCGCGATGGTCCGGGCGATGGCCTCGATGGCATTGACCGCCTGGCTGGTGGAATTCTGCACCGCCGCGATCTGCGTGCCGATCTCCTCGGTGGCCCGCGACGACTGGTTGGCCAGCGCCTTCACCTCAGCCGCGACCACCGCGAAGCCTCGGCCCGCCTCGCCCGCGCGCGCCGCCTCGATGGTGGCGTTCAGCGCCAGCAGGTTGGTCTGGTCGGCGATGGAGCGGATGACCGAGACCACCTCGCCGATCTTGTCGGCGGCCGATGTCAGGCCCGCGACGATGCCGCCGGCCTCCTCGGCCCGGATCACGGCCTCGTCGGAGGCGGCTTTCGCCTCGACGGCGTGGCGGCTCAACTCCTCGATGGAGGCCGAGAACTCCTCGGCCCCGGCGGCCACCGCCTGGACGTTGCCGGAGGTCCGGGCGGCCGCCTCGGCGGTGGCGGTCGCCTGATGGCTGACGTCGGCGATGGAGCCCGTGATGCCGCCGAGATCCCGGTCGATGGCCCGCTGTCCCTCGGCGCGTCGCATCCGGTCCGCCACCTGGGCGGTCACGTCGCTGGCGAACTTGACCACGGCGATCGGCTTGCCGTCGAGGCCGAGCACGGGATTGTAGGCCCCGTAGATCCAGACCTCGCGGCCGCCCTTGGCCAGGCGGCGGAACTCGCCCGCCTGGTATTCGCCGTTGCCGAGCGCCTTCCAGAACGCCGCGTAGGCCGGGCTGTCCCGGTCGGCGGGCGCCATGAACTGGCTGTGGTGCCGGCCCTTGATCTCGTCGAGGCGGTAGCCGAGGGCGGCCAGGAAGTTCGGGTTCGCGTCGGTGACGATGCCGTCCGGCGTGAAGTGGATCACCGCCTGCGAGCGGTTGATCGCCGCGATCTCGCCCTCGTAGGCCGCGTTGCGCAGGGTCTGCGCGGTGATGTCGGTGGCGAACTTGACGACCTTGATCGGCGTGCCGCGCCGATCGAGGATCGGGTTGTACGAGGCCTGGATCCAGACGGTGCGCCCGTCCTTGGCGACCCGGCGGAAGTCCCGGGCCTGGAACTCACCCCGGCGCAGGCTCTCCCAGAACTGCCGGTAGGCGACCGAGTCGCGCTCCTCGGGGGGAACGAACAGGCCGTGCGGCCGGCCGCGCACCTCATCGAGCGAGTATCCGACGAGATCGAGGAAGATCTTGTTCGCGTCGCGAACGGTTCCGTCCATTGCGAACTCGATGCGGCCTTGAGACCGGTCGAGTGCGTCCAGTGTGGCACGAAGACCTGATCCCAACATGTCTTGATCTCTTACTCGGCGGGAGAGGTTCGCAAAGCCTCGAATTCGGCCTGGCGTGAATTGAAATCTTTTTACCTTATAATTGTGAAGGTCCGCTTAATACCAATAACGCGCCGTGTTTCTCCGTCGAAGTCTTGCCTCGTGATTGATCAGCGACGCCGCGGATCGCGGACAGGCTCGACCCTCCGCCCGGCGTCGCGCTCGGAATGAGGATCGGGATCGGCGGTGAACCTTGGCCGCCCCCTCGCGCGTTAGGCCGTCAACCAGCCCCGCAGCGACGAGCCCCGGAAAGAGTATGCCGATGACACGCGCCCCATCCGCTTCGCCGACGATCCGTTCCGCCCCATCGTCCCGTGCCCGCCTCGGGACGGCGACCTGCCTCGCCGCGCTTCTCGCCGGCCCCGTCCTCGCGCCGGGCGCCGCCCGGGCGCAGACCGCGCCCTCCGCCCCGAGTGCAGCGGCGAACGCCACCCTGACCAAGGTCGCGAGCTTCGAGCATCAGGTGACGGGGGTCACCGTCTCGAAGGACGGGCGGATCTTCGTCAACTTTCCGCGATGGACCGAGGACACCGAGGTCTCGGTGGCCGAGCTGAAGGACGGCAAGCTGGTGCCGTTCCCGGATGCGGGCTGGAATTCCTGGCGCAACGCGAAGAAGGACGAGGTCTCGGCCAAGGACCACTGGGTCTGCGTCCAGAGCGTGGTCGCGTCTCCCAACGGAAATCTCTGGGTCCTCGACCCGGCGGCGCCCGCCATGGCGGCCCTGGTGCCGAACGGCCCGAAGCTCGTCGAGATCGACCTGAAGACGAACCAGCCCACCCGCACCATCGCCTTCGACGAGAGCGTGGCGCCGCAGGGCTCCTACCTCAACGACGTGCGCTTCTCCCCCGACGGCAAGACCGCCTACCTCACCGATTCGGGGGCCAGGGGCGCCCTGGTGGTGGTCAACCTCGACAGCGGGCAGGCGCACCGGGTGCTCGACGGTGATCCCTCCACGCAGCCCGACAAGAGCGTGACCGTGAACTACGACGGCAAACCCCTGCGCCGGCCCGACGGGCGCGGCGTCGAGTTCGCCGCCGACGGCATCGCCCTCTCGCCCGACGGCAAGACGCTCTACTGGCAGGCGATCAAGGGCAAGACCCTCTACAGCCTGCCCACCGAGACGCTGGCCGGCAGCATCACCACGGCGCTGATGCCGACGGCGCTCGCCGACAAGAGCGTCGCCGGCCGCATCGAGACCGTGGGCGAGAACGGCCCGGCCGATGGCCTGATCATCGCCCGCAAGGACGGCCGGATGTACGTGACCTCGCCGCAGGACGACGCGATCAAGGTCCGCGACCTTTCGGCCAAGGGGAACGTGCTCGCGACCGTGGTGCAGGACAAGCGGCTGCGCTGGCCCGACACCTTCGCGGAGGGGCCGGACGGCACCCTCTACGTCACCACCTCGCACATCCAGGATTCGGCCTTCTACAAGCCCGACGCGCCGGCGGCGCTGCCGACCGAGTTGTGGAGCTTCAAGCCCGCCCCGGTGGAGGCCACCGGCTCGACGGCGCCCGCCGCACGCTGAGGTCCCGCACGCCGCCCACCCGGGCGGCGTGGTCCCCCTCGACCCGATCGTCCGAGGTTCAATGCCGACTTTGCCACGACGCGCGCTGCAACGCCGCATGTTCCTCGGCGGCGCCCTCGCGGGCCTCGCCCTCTCGGCGTCCCGCGCCTCGGCGGCGCCCACCTTGCGCGCCGACGACCCGCGCTTCGGCGACGTGGTCGAGCCCGGCACGCCCTTGCGCACCCTCTATGCGGGCGGGCGCTGGTGCGAGGGGCTGTGCTACGCGGCGCATCTCGGCGGCCTGATCGTCAGCGACGTCCGGGCCAACCGGATGGTGCGCATCGCCGACGACGGCGCCGTCGGCGTGTTCCGCGATCCCTCGAACAACGCCAACGGCAACACCCTCGACGCCGAGGGGCGTCTGATCACCTGCGAACATCGCGGCCGGCGGGTGGTGCGGCGCGAGCCGGACGGGCGCCTCACCGTGCTGGCCGATTCCTACGAGGGACATCCGCTCAATTCCCCCAACGACGCGGCCCTGGCACCCGACGGCGCGATCTGGTTCACCGACCCGGTTTTCGGCATCACCATGCCGGACGAGGGCCTGATGGCGCCGCCGGAGCAGCCGGCGCGTCGGGTCTACCGGATCGACCCCGCCTCGGGCCGGGTCGAGGGCATGACCGACGCGGTGGGCCAGCCCAACGGCATCGCCTTCAGCCCGGACGGCACGCAGCTCTACGTCAGCGACACCAGCGCGGCCCTGAAGAACCCGGAGGGCGCCCGCGCGATCCTGGCCTTTCCGGTCCGCGAGGGACGCCGCCTCGCCCCGGCCCGCATCTTCGCCACCCTGGAGGCCGGCGTCCCGGATGGCCTCGCGGTGGATGCCGACGGCCGGGTCTACGCCGCCTGCTTCGACGGTGTGCGCGTCCATGCCCCGGACGGCACCCGGCTCGGGCGGATCGCCACGGCGACCGACGCCGCCAACATCGCTTTGGGCGGCCCGGACGGGCGGCGCCTGTTCATCGGGGCGGGCGCGGTCGTCCACGCCATCGACCTCAAGGTGCGCGGCCCCGCGCGGGGCTGACCGCCCGTTCTCCCTCGCCAGAACCGGATTTCCCCCATGACGCTCGCCCGCCGTGACCTCCTCGCCGCCGGCCTCACCGGGGCGGCCACCCTCTCGCTCGGGACGAAGGCCGAGGCGGCTTCGTCGGACGCCCGAATCGCCACGCACCAGGGGGCGCAGGGCCTGGAACTCGCCTTTACGGCGAACGCGCCCTCCACGCCCACGGGCCTCGCCATTTCGCGGAGCGGGCGGCGCTTCGTCATGATGCCGCGCTTCGACGCCAAGGTGCCCTACACGCTCGGCGAGGTGCTACCCGGCGGCGAGGTCCGGCCCTATCCGGATCTGCCCACCAACCAGCCGGATCCGGACAGGCCGCAGGCCCACCTGTTCCACGTGCCGAACGGCGTCTTCGACCGCGACGACACCCTGTGGTGCCTCGATGCCGGCCTGCCCGACGGCGCCGGCCCGCCGGTGAAGGGCGGCGCCAAGCTGGTGCAGATCGACCTCGCGCAGAACCGCATCCGCCGCGTGGTGCCGCTGGAGGCCGGCATTACCCCGACCTCGTCCTTGAACGACCTGCGCGTGGACATCCGGGACGGCTACGCCCGGGCCTATGTCACCGACCAGGGCCAGGCGGGGGAGGGCGCGATCCTGGCCGTCGACCTCGACACCGGCCGGGTGGTGCGGCGGCTCGCCGGCCACGCCAGCACGGCCTCGCAGAAGGGGCTGCTCAAGCTCGTGGAGGACCGCGCCGTCCTGCAGCGCAAGGGCGAGGGCCCGGCGCGCCCCGTGCAGGGCGGCGCCAACGGGATCGCGCTGAGCCCCGACGGCCGGCGCCTCTACTACGCACCCCTGATCGGGCGCCATCTCTACGCCGTCGAGACCGCGGCCCTCCTCGACCCCGAGACCAGCGATGCCGGGGTGGCGGCCGGCGTCACGGATCTCGGCGAGAAGGGCATGACGGGCGGCCTCGCCACCGATTCCGAGGACCGGGTCTACCTCGCCCTGCAGGAATTCAACGCGGTGGGCCGGCGCGATCCCGACGGCAGCGTGACGATCCTCGCCTCCGACCCGCGCCTGATCTGGGCCGACACGTTCTGGATCACGCCGGACCGCTGGCTGCACATCTCGGCCGCGCAGGTGAACCGGCGCCCGGAATTCAACGGTGGCCAGGACCGTCAGGAGCCGCCCTATGCCATCCTGCGGATGAAGATCGACGCCGACCCGGTTTGATCCGCTACTCGGACCAGCGCAGGGCCGCGGCGGCGGCGAGCGTGCCGACCACGCCCGCGATCAGGCTGAGCGCGCAGAGGATGGCGAGCGGCGTGGTGAAGGGCACCGTGCCGCCGAGCGCCGCCTCGCTCGCCGAGACGCCGAAGATCAGCGTCGGGATCATCAGGGGCAGCACCACCACGGCGAGGATGAGCCCGCCGCGCCGGATCGAGGCGGTGAGCGCGGCCCCCACCGCGCCCACGAAGGTCAGCGCCGGGGTGCCGACGAGGAGCGTCAGGGCGGTGGCCGCCATGGCCCGGCCGTCGAGGGCGACGAGGAGCCCGAACAGCGGCGAGGCCAGTGCCAGGGGCAGGCCCGTGGTGAGCCAGTGGGCCAGGACCTTGGCGAGCACCACCCCCTCCAGGGGCACCGGCGCCCCCGTCATCAGGTCGAGGGAGCCGTCCTCCTCGTCGGCCTGGAACAGCCGGTCGAGGCCGATCAGGGTGGAGAGCACGGCGGCCAGCCACAGGATGGCCGGGCCGATCCGCGACAGCAGGTTGAGGTCAGGCCCGAGGGCGAACGGCACCAGGGCGACGATCATCAGGAAGAACACGAGCGACAGCGCGCCCGAGCCGCCGACGCGGGCGGCGAGCGCGAGGTCGCGGGCGACGAGGGCTTTCAGGGCGCGGGTCACCACCAGACCTCCTCCGCCGGGGCGCTCGCGGCGATGCCCGGAGCCGGAGACACGGCCGCCTCGATCCGCAATTCCTGCGCGTCCTCCAGCCCGAGGGCCTGGTGGGTCGCCGCGATGACGAGGCCGCCTTGCGCCCGGTGCCGCGCCATCATGCCGGCGAGCACGCCCTGCGAGGCCGTGTCGAGGGCCGCCGTCGGCTCGTCCAGGAGCCAGAGGGGCCGCCGGCAGACGAGGAGCCGGGCCAGGGCCACGCGCCGCCGCTGACCGGCGGAGAGATAGGCCACCGGCAGCCGCAGGGCGTGGCCTAGGCCGAGTTCCTCCAGGGCCGCGCGCGGGGTCGCGGTCGGCGCCCCGAGGAGGTCGCGCGCGAAGGCGAGGTTCTCTTCCGCCGTCAGCGGGCTCTTCAGGCCGTCGCGATGCCCGACCACGTGCAGGCACTCGGGCAGCGTCGCCTCGCCGACCTCCGAGGCCGTGACTGTCCCGGCCTCGGGCTTCAGGCGGCCCGCCAGGACCGCGAGCAGCGTCGACTTGCCGGCCCCGTTGCGCCCGGTGAACATCAGCGCCGCGCCCGGCCCGAGGGCGAAGGAGAGGTCGGAGAAGATGCGGCGG
>NZ_JAQGKL010000269.1 GCF_028290105.1 Methylobacterium sp. | reverse complement strand
TCCTCGCCGTTCTCCGCATGGTCGAGGGCGAAGTTCTCGGCCCGCAGCGCCTTGGCGATCTCGGCGGCCAGGGCCGCGTCGTCCTCGACGAGCAGGAGCTTCACGGGAGCGGCTTCATCATGGGTGGGTCCCAGGCATGTTCGGAGTCGGGCGCTTTACGGAGGTAAGAGCGTCTCAGGGAAAGAGCATCTCAGGGGAAGAGCTTGCCAGGGAAAGAGCGGGTGCGACCTACGCCGCGTCCTTTAACGGAGGCTGAACCGCGCGGTTCAGATCCGATTGGAGGCCTCGGCCTAGAACGGCGTCAACCCGGACGGGCAAACGCCGGACCGGGACACGCCGAACCGAAAGCACGCTCTCCTCATGACCGACGCGAACACAACCAACGACAGCGCATCCCGGAACCTCAGCGCCAAACCGCGCCGCTCGCGCCGGGCCCTCGTCGCCGGCGCCATCGCCGCGCCGCTCGCCTTCGGCGCGGTCGGACTGTCGCTGGCTCAGAACGACGCCGCCACTCCGACGCCGGTGGAGCCCACCGCGATCTCCGCGCTCAAGGCCTCGGGCGCCATCGCGGCCAGGGGCGAGGTCGCCGAAATCTACGGCAACAAGTTCGTGATCCAGGACGGCACCGGCCGCACGCTGGTGGAGACCGGGCGCCAGGGGGAAGGTGTCACCCTCGTCAAGCCGGGCGAGGCCGTCACCGTGCAGGGCCGGTTCGAGAAGGGCTTCCTCCACGCCAAGCTGATCACCCGCGCCGACGGCACCAAGGTCCTGCTCGGACCCGCCGGCGGTCCGCCCGCCGGCAGCCTCGACTGGGCCAAGGACAAGGTCGGACTCGCCCCGGCGCCCGACGTGCCGGGCCTGACCGCCAAGGTGGAGGCCGCCGGCTACACCGACATCCGCGTCCTGGGCCTGGGGCCGCGCCACCTGGACGTCGCCGCGCGGGGCGGTGATGGCCGCGAGCGCCAGCTCCATGTCGGCTTCGACGGCCAGGTCCGCGAGAAGAAGGTCTTCTAGGACACGCAGGCCCGACGCGCCGAGCGCGTGGCGCTCCATCTGGAGCGCCACGCCCCCCGAACCACCCACAAGTATGAATGAGAGACATCGATGTCCGAGCAGCAGAGCACGCAGGGAACGATCTGGGCCGTCTTCGGCCACCGCCTGGCGATCGAGGGGCCCGATGGGCGCGTCCTCATCGACCTCGGTCCGGAGGGCGCCAAGGCGCTGACCCTCGAGATGGCGCGGCCACTCAAGGAAGGCGATTCGATCGCGGTGAGCGGCGAGCGTAAGCCCTCCGAGATCAAGGTGACGTCGATCACGCTCCCCGATGGGACGTGCCACACAATTGCGTGGAAGAAGCCACCCCACTTGGGCGGCCCGGGCCACGCGCCGGCCGATCCCGCCCACGCCCTGGCGGCGCTGGAACGGGCGGGGTACCGCGTGGACGGGGAGGCGAAACGCCGGCCCAAGCACTTCGAGATCCTGGCGACGAAGGACGGGCAGGCCGTCGAGGCGCATGTCGATCTGGACGGTACGATCCGCAAGGCGAAGCCCGTGGCGACGGATCGCCTGCGGGCGTCCTGACTGGCGTGGCTGGTGCAGGCTCAAAGCGTGACCACTGACGGGTGACGCGATACTGCATTGCAATATAAATCTTCCACCCTGGCGGGCGGTCGTGATAGATCCGCAATCGTTACGATCTGAACGGAGCTATCCGCATGTCCAACCTGTCCCGTCTCGCCGCCATCCTGGGCGCCGCCGCCCTCGCACTGCCCCTCGCGATCCCGGCCTCCGCCAAGGGTCCGGGCACCTCGAAGGTGATCTCTGCGGTCGATACCGACAACGACGGCACCATCGACCTCAAGGAAGCGCAGGCGGTGGCCGGTGCCCTGTTCGACAAGCTGGAATCCGACAAGGACGGCACCGTCGACGCCAAGGAGCTCCAGGGCCGCGTCAGCAAGAAGGCTCTGAAGATGGCCGATCCGGATTCGGACGGCACGCTGGACAAGACCGAGTACCTCGCCCTGGTCGAGGCCCGCTTCAAGGCCGCCGATCCGGACGGCGACGGCACCCTCGATGCCAAGGAACTCAAGACCCCCGCCGGCAAGGCCCTGGTCTCGCTGCTGAAGTAAGGACCTTCCGGTGCCGTCGGCACCGGCCATCCGATAGGGTCGCGACGGCCCGGCGCTCCAGCGCCGGGCCGTTTCGCGTTTCAGGCGCGGGCGACGCACAAGCCCGGCGTCACGGCAAGGATTGACCGGAGGCCGCGGTTCGGAACATTCCAGGCTGGCACGCCATTCGCGAACGGCCGTGCCGGGGAAGTGAAGGCCGGTTCATGGAATTTTTCGCCCAGCAGTTCATCAACGGTCTGACGTTGGGCTCGATCTACGGCCTGATCGCGCTGGGCTACACCATGGTGTTCGGCATCATCGGCATGGTGAACTTCGCCCATGGCGACGTCTTCATGCTCTCGTCCTTCGTCGCGCTGATCGCCTTCCTCATCCTCACGACCTGGCTCGGGCTCACCTCGGTGGCCCTGGTGTTCCTCATCGTGCTCATCGTGGCGATGATCGTGACGGCGCTCTGGGGCTGGGCGATCGAACGGGTGGCCTATCGCCCCCTGCGGGGCTCGTTTCGCCTGGCTCCGCTGATCTCGGCGATCGGCGTCTCGATCTTCCTGTCGAACTTCGTCCAGGTGGTGCAGGGCGCCCGCAACAAGCCGGTGCCGCCCCTCGTGCGGGACGTGATCGTGCTCTATCAGAACGAACAGTACACCGTGACCCTGTCCTACAAGCAGGCGATCATCATGACGACGACGGCGCTTCTCCTCGCCGGCTTCTGGTACCTCGTGCAGCGCACCTCCTTCGGCCGGGCCCAACGCGCCTGCGAGCAGGACCGGCGCATGGCGGCACTGCTGGGCATTAACGTCGACCGGACGATCTCGCTGACCTTCGTGCTCGGTGCCGCGCTCGCCGCCGTCGCCGGTACCCTCTATCTCCTCTATTACGGCGTGGTCTCGTTCTCCGACGGGTTCGTGCCCGGCGTGAAGGCCTTCACGGCGGCCGTCCTCGGCGGCATCGGCTCGCTCCCCGGCGCAGTGCTCGGCGGCCTCATCATCGGACTGATCGAGACCTTCTGGTCGGCCTATTTCTCGATCGAGTACAAGGACGTCGCCGCGTTCCTGATCCTCATCGTGGTGCTCATCTTCAAACCATCCGGCATCCTCGGACGCCCCGAAGTCGAGAAGGTCTGACCATGGCGACGGGATCGACGATTGGCGCGGTGGCCCCCACCGTGGGCCGGCGCTCCGGCGCGGCATTCGCCGAAATGCTCAAGGATTCGGCACTCTTCGCGTTGGTGACCCTGGGGCTCGGCATCCCGGTGGTCGCCTACCGCACGGATCTCGGGCAGGGCACGGGGCTCGAACTCACCGGGCGCTGGGGTCTCGTCGCGGCCCTGTGCCTCGCGATGTTCGTGCTGCGGCTCGGCCAGAGGCTGCTGCTGGGCGAAGTCGGCCGCCGGCGCGAGGCCCATCGCCTCGCCACCCTCGACGCGGTTCCGGTGGTCGCCCGGGCGGGCCGCGTCCTCGGGCCGCTGACCCTCGCCGTGGCGCTGACCCTGCCGCTCCTCGCCACCTTCGGGGCCGGCGGCCTGTCGGAGGGACGCTACTGGATCGACCTCGGCATCCTCATCCTGACCTACGTCATGCTCGGCTGGGGCCTGAACATCGTGGTCGGCCTCGCGGGGCTCCTCGACCTCGGCTACGTCGCCTTCTACGCGGTGGGGGCCTATTCCTACGCGCTGCTCTCCACCGTGTTCGGGCTCTCGTTCTGGATCTGCCTGCCGCTCGCCGGCCTGTTCGCCGCCGCCTTCGGCGTGCTGCTGGGCTTTCCCGTGCTGCGCCTGCGCGGCGACTACCTCGCCATCGTGACGCTGGCCTTCGGCGAGATCATCCGCCTCGTCCTGATCAACTGGGTGGATTTCTCGGGGGGGGCCGCCGGCATCTCCTCGATTCCCCGCGCGAGCTTCTTCGGGATCCCGTTCACGGCCGGGGAGGGCGGGTTCGCCGGCACCTTCGGGCTGACCTTCAGCCCGATGCACCGGATCATCTTCCTCTATTACCTGATCCTCGCGCTGGCGCTGATCACCAACCTCGTGACGCTGCGCATGCGCCGCCTGCCGTTGGGCCGGGCCTGGGAGGCCCTGCGCGAGGACGAGATCGCCTGCCGGTCGCTCGGCATCGACACCACCATGACGAAGCTCACCGCCTTCGCGCTGGGCGCCATGTTCGCGGGCTTCGCGGGCTCGTTCTTCGCCGTGCGGCAGGGCTTCGTTTCCCCTGAGAGCTTCAACTTCCTGGAGAGCGCGATCATCCTGGCCATCGTGGTGCTGGGCGGGATGGGCAGCCAGATCGGCGTCGCGGTCGCCGCCATCGTCATGGTCGGCGCGCCGGAACTGCTGCGCAACCTCACCTTCCTCAAGGCGGTGTTCGGCGAGGGCTTCGACCCGAACGAGTACCGGCTGCTCCTGTTCGGCCTCGCCATGGTCTGCATGATGGTCTGGCGCCCGCGCGGGCTCATCTCGGAGCGCACCCCCTCCGTCCGCCTGGGGAACCGCGCCGCATGACGCTCGCCACCGGAACCACCCGCCTCGCCGTCGTTCAGGACGAACCGTCGCCCGCGATGTCCGGCGGCCCCGCCGACCCGATCCTCGTGGTCGATCACCTGACCATGCGCTTCGGCGGCCTCACCGCCGTCGGCGACCTCTCGTTCAAGGTCGGGCGTGGCGACATCACGGCCTTGATCGGTCCCAACGGCGCCGGCAAGACCACGGTCTTCAACTGCATCACCGGCTTCTACAAGCCGACGGAGGGCATGATCCGCCTACGCCAGCAGGGCGGCGAGACCTACCTGCTGGAGCGCCTGCCTGGCCACGACGTCAACCGCCTCGCCGGGGTCGCCCGCACCTTCCAGAACATCCGCCTGTTTCCACAGATGACCGTTCTGGAGAACCTGCTGGTCGCCATGCACAAGCCGCTGATGCGGGCTTCGGGCTTCAGCCTCGCGGGCATCCTCGGCCTGCCCGGATATCGCCGCGCGCAGGCCGAGGCGATCGCGAAGGCCGCCGCCTGGATCGAGCGCATCGGCCTCACCCACCGCGCCGACGAGCCGGCGGGCGACCTGCCGTACGGCGACCAGCGCCGCCTCGAGATCGCGCGCGCCATGTGCACCGATCCGGTTCTGCTCTGCCTCGACGAGCCGGCCGCCGGCCTCAACCCGCGCGAATCGGCCGATCTCAACACGCTCCTGCGCATGATCCGCGACGAGTACGGCACCTCGGTCCTGCTCATCGAGCACGACATGTCGGTGGTGATGCAGATCTCCGACCGGATCGTCGTGCTCGATTACGGCATCAAGATCGCCGACGGCACGCCCGACGAGATCCGCAACGACACCCGGGTGATCGCGGCCTATCTCGGCGTCGACGACGACGAGGTCGCCGCCGTCGAGGCGGAAGTGGGGCTCGCAGGAACTTCGGCAGGAACTTCGGCAGGAACCTCCGCATGAGCGTCGCCGGCATCAACGTCCTGGTGGACGAGACGCGCGCCCGGATGGCCGACGCCCGTCCGCAGGGCGCGAAGGCGCCACTTCTCAGCGTGCGCGGCGTCTCGGCCTATTACGGAAGCATCCGCGCCCTGAAGAACGTCGACATCGACGTGCACGAAGGCGAGATCGTCGCGCTGATCGGAGCCAACGGCGCCGGCAAGTCGACCCTGATGATGACGATCTTCGGCCA
>NZ_JAQGKL010000251.1 GCF_028290105.1 Methylobacterium sp. | reverse complement strand
TCAGGCCGCGCACGAGGCAGCGGTCGAGCCGCAGGGGCACCACCCGCGCCATGGCGTGGGTGGGCAGGCGCGGCCCGACATCGCGAAACCCCGGCAGTAGGGTCGGCCCGACGAGGTTGTAGTCGCCGATGACAGCGGCACGCTCGGGCAGGCTCTGCTCGATGCAGCGCAATTGCCGCCGGTTGAGCACCTGCCCATGCGAGAGGTGCACGTTGGCGACGCCGAACGTGCCGAGGTCGATCACTTGGCTGACCCGGTCGAACATCGCGCCGGACGGCAGTTCGACCGCCTTCGGGGGGGTCGCGAAGGGGGTCGGGCTCCAGACCGCGAGGCCGTGGATGCGCCCCGGCATCTGCGCCCAGGCATAATGCCCGCCGACCTTGGCGCGCAGGCCCTCGATGTCCTTGGTGGCCTCCTGCATCAGCACGAGGTCGGGCTGTTCGCGCTCGATCAGCGCGGCGATGCCGGCCACGTTCGCGCCGACCCGCCGCAGCAGGTTCCAGCTGACGATCTTGCGGGTGCCGGGCCGGTCTTGGCCGTGGTGTCCGTGGGCGTTCTGGAGGGCACGGGCGGTCAGTCGCGCGAGGCGGCGGTCGTTCAGCATCGTCACATAGGTGGGGGAGGGGAACGCTTTGGAAAGCCCGCGCGGGTCCGCGCGGAGCCGGTGGGCCTCACGATTCCATGAGGGCGGCCACGTGCGCGGCGGTGGATTCGGCAAGTCCCTTCAGGTCGTAGCCACCCTCCAGCACCGAGACGATGCGGCCGTTGCAGGCTTTCTCCGCCACCTCCATCACCTGGCGCGTCGCCCAGGCGAAATCCTCCGCCTCCAGCATCAGGTTGGCGAGAGGGTCGCGCCAATGCGCATCGAAGCCGGCGGAGATGATGATGAGGTCCGGCCGGAACGCCGTCAGGCGCGGCAGGATGCGCGTCTCGAACGCCTCGCGAAAGCGTGCCCCGTCGGCGCCGGGCTTGAGCGGTGCGTTGACGATGGTGTCGTGGTCGCCGGATTCCGAAATCGCGCCGGTGCCGGGATAGAGCGGCATCTGGTGGGTGGAGCAGAACAGCACCGAGGGATCGGCCCAGAAGATGTCCTGGCTGCCGTTGCCGTGGTGCACGTCCCAGTCGACGATGGCGACGCGCTCGGCCCCGTGCACGCTGCGGGCATGGCGGGCCGCGATGGCCGCGTTGTTGAACAGGCAGAAGCCCATGGCGCGGGTACGCTCGGCATGGTGCCCCGGCGGGCGCATCGCCGAGAAGGCGTTGCGGGCCTTGCCCCCCATCACCGCGTCGACGCCCTCGACGGCGGCCCCGACCCCGCGCAGCACGCAGTCGATGGTGCCCGGCGACAGCACCGTGTCGGAATCGACGTGGACCAACCCGTCCGTGGGGGCGGCCGCCACCATCGCCCGCACCCATTCCTCGGGATGCGCGAGCGCCACGGTCTCCAGGCTCGCGGGCTCGGGTGCCCGCCTGTCGAGGCCCGAGAACGCCTCGGTGCCCAGCGCTTCCTTGATCGCCTGCATGCGCTCGGGCCGCTCCGGGTGCCCATGCGGCGTCCGGTGTCCGAGGGCGGCCTCGTGGCTGAACAGGATGGTCATGCGGCGCTCCGGAGCCTTTTGGCCATGCTGGTATACCAGATGGCGGATCGCAGGCTAGGGGTGTGGTCCGCCCGCGACGGCATTGGGCGCGGTCAGGGCATCCCGCTCCGAGCCGGAAGGGCCTGCGTCGCGCGTGACCACGCGCTGTCGACGATCCGCCCCAGTTTTTCCCTCAGGACGGGTTCGATGCAGGTCGCGACGACGACCGCCGCGATCCCGGACGTGAGCATGCCGCCGACGAGCGACGCCGACGGGGACAAGCCGATGGCCAGAGCGGCGCGCATGGCGAGGACGCCAACGAAGGTGTGCAGGAGGTAGAGCGGATAAGTCGCGAGGCCGATCGTCCGGATGACCCGCGCGCCGCGCGCGCCCAGCAGGGCATGAAGCCGCCGGTCGAACATCAGGCAGGCGAGGAGAAGGACCAGAAAGCCGATGAAGATCATTCCGGGAACGACGCTGAACGTCTGGATGCCGAGTTCCGCCTGCGTCGCCCGGGTGTCGTAGGCGATCTGGAGGAGGCTGCCCACGCAACAGACGGACGCGATGAGCAGGCGGCGGCCCGTGAGGCCCCGGAACGCCATGAGCCAGACCAGGACGCCCAGTGCGAAGTCGCAGCCGTGGGTGATCAGCAGCAGCTTGGCGATCCTCTTGCTCGCCAGGACGTCGAGACCGGGCAGCCAGGGCGTCGACGCCGCGATCCAGATCAGCGCGCTGACCATCCCGATCGTCGAGATGACCGGTTCGAGACGATGGCTCGAGCGCAGCACGAGGAGCGCGAGGATCACCGCGTAGAACGCGATCTCGATCGCGAGCGTCCAATAGACGCCGTCGATCCAGGTCGGGACGGGGACGAGCACCAGCGTGCGGAGATAGGCCTGCGTCAGCTCGGCTGCGGGGACGGGCAGAAACAGGAGGCCCAGCAGGAAGGAGATGCTGGCGCAGATCCAGACCCCCGGCATGAGGCGCAGGAGGCGGCTGCGAAAGAACCGTTCCGGCGTCGAGCCTTCCGCCGAGTAGGCGATGACGAAGCCGGAGATCGTGAAGAAGATCGGAACGCCGATCCATCCCATCGAGGCGACGCCGAGGAGGTCCGGGAAACGGGTCCGGCCATCCAGGAGCATCATCGCCTCGCTGGAAGGAATGATCCAGGACGTGCAGGCGAGATGGAACAGCATGACCGCGGAGGCCGCCAGAAACCGCAGGAGGTCGATTCCCAGAACCTGCGTCTTCCTGCCCGTGCCGGGAGACTCTGAGGTTTGCAGCGTCATGCGATGGCAGCCGGTGGAGGAACGCTCCGGTCCGACGGGCGGGCGCTGTCCCGTGCACCCTCGCACCATTGTCCGCCGAATGCAGGAAGCCTGCGCCCGGTAAAGGCCGATCATCCCGTCCTTTTGTCGGCCGGTCCCGGGGGCAGAGTGCGGATCGATCCTGGATCGTCTGTGTCCAGGGCGGCGGGACTGGCTCGGCGGGAGGGGACCACGCGACATCTTCGCGAACCGCGTGCGCCGATCCGGAGTTGACGCCCGTACCGATGCCAGGCGTTCCAGACCGAGCGTTCGGGCTGGAAAGTACCGCCGTCCGCCGCGGTACAGAGAGGGTGACACATGGGACTCTTCTTCGCTCTGTTTCTGATGGGCGTACCGATGGCTCTCGCGGTCTTCGCCCTCCTTCAGACGCGGGCTACCCGCCCGCTCTGAGATCCGGACATCGTCCCGCTCCGCCCGTGTCCTTCGGCGTCCACCGCAAGACGTGGTCGTTCTCATCGCGGCAGAACCGTCACCCCGCCTCGCGCGGACCGGGGCGGGCAACAATCCGCTGCGGGGCGGCAGGAGGCGGGGTTCACCATGCCGGACGTGGGCGCGAACGTGTCCCGATGCTGTGGTCTGGGCGGGTCCTGGGGTGATCGGCGCCCCGGCCCTGACGCCCGCGGGCTCGGCAGGCGAATTTTTTGGGGCGTGACGAAACCGTTAACGGATCGCGCGGTGGACCAGAAAATCCGCGGTTATACGAGCAATCCACGGGTTCTGAACTCGGCGCCGAGTGTGTCTCAAATGCACTAGGGCAAGCTGTGGCGGATCGTTAGACACAGCTCATACGCATCTCGAATGCGCCTTCGACCTGGGTTAAACATCAAATGTTCAAGAAGCTCTTTGTTGCATCTTCCGTTCTCGCCGGCCTGACTGCCGCTGCTTCGGCCGCCGATCTTCCGCGCCGCGCGGCTCCCCCGGTGTTCGTGCCGGTGCCGGTGTTCACCTGGACCGGCTTCTACGCCGGTTTCAACGCCGGCTACGGCTTCGGCACGGGCAACGGCAACAACAACGGCCCGACGACCATCGTCGCCACCACGCCGATCTATCTCGCCACCCCCGCCGGCGTCGGCGCCGGTGCGTTCGGCGGCCGTAACTCCAACGAAGGCTTCGTCGGCGGCGGTCAGATCGGCTACAACTACCAGTTCACGCC
>NZ_JAQGKL010000213.1 GCF_028290105.1 Methylobacterium sp. | reverse complement strand
CATCGCCCGCCGCACCGTCGCGAAGTACCGGGAATCCCTGCGGATCCCGTCTTCCATCGAGCGCCGGCGCGAGCATTTCGCCTATGCGGGCCGGTGAGGCGGAGCGCGTGAAACCCGGCGCCCCGTCTGCGGGCGCGCCGTCGGGATGGACGGCATCCGGCGGGCTGTCGCCGCTCAAGTGAACCGGATGTGCTGCGCGATCCGCGGCTCCGATTGACCGTCGGACGTCGACTCGATGATCCGCATGTCGATGCGTCCGGCCGCGTCGCGAAAGACGTCGTAGATCACCCGGTCGGTCACGGCGTTGCCCTCGCCGAAGATGAGGACCCTGGGCTTCCGGGCCATCACGTCTTCGAGGCTCCCGAACGTGGACGACGCGATGATGACCTCGTCGCCGACCTGGCAGGTTCGCGCCGCCGCGCCGTTCAGGATGCAGCAGCGCGACCCGGCCTCGCCATAGATGACGTAGGTGCTGATCCTCGCACCCGACATCTTGTTCCAGATCTCGACGAATTCGAGCGGATCGAGCCCGGCTTCCCGGCAGAGGTCCGCGTCCAGCGTGATCGAGCCGTGATAGTTCAGGTCGGCACCGGTCACCCGGATGCCGTGCAGCTTGGCGCGAACGAAACTCTGCATTCCCCGGTTCTCCCTCGTCGCTCCGCTTTGGCTCATCGGCCCGGCCCGCGGCTTGGCCGGCTTCATGGGTGAGACCGCCGGCGAAAGGCAACCCTCGCGTCCGTCGAGCCGGGATGCCGCGTCGGCGCAGGACCCGGCTCCGGCCTCGCGTTGACTTCCGCCGGTGAGGCTCCTTAACTCCGAAAGGCCCTTCAAAGCAGGGCGCGTCCACAACCAAAAGCGGAGGGATCATGGGGTCATTGCGCGTGACGGGCCACGGCCTGGATCTTGGCGAAGCCCTGCGGGGCCGTGTCGAGGAGCGAATGGCGGCCACCCTCTCGAAATACCTCGACAGCCACATGAGCGGCACCTGCTCGGGCCACGTCACCCTGCGGCGGGACGGGACGGCCTACCGCACCGACTGCGTGCTCCACCTCGTCTCCGGCCTGACGCTGGAGGCCTCCGGGGCCGCGCACGACCCCCATGCGAGCTTCGAACAGACCGCCGACCGCCTGGAGAAGCGCCTGCGCCGCTACAAGCACAAGCTCAAGGACCACGGCGCGGCCGGGCATGACGGCGCGACCGTCCAGGCCGCCTACGCGGTGTTCGCCGACCCGAGCGAGGCCGACCCGTCCGATCTCGACGACGACTTCCACGAGGACGATCTCGTGGACGGCGAGGCGGCGCACCCGCCGGTGGTGGCCGAGAGCACCAAGACCCTCCAGCGCCACTCGGTGAGCGAGGCGGTCACCGCCCTCGATCTCACGGGCGCCCCGGTCCTCGTGTTCGTTCACGCTGGCACCGGGCGCATCAACGTCGTATACCGCCGCACCGACGGGGCGATCGGCTGGGTCGATCCGGCTGAGGCGGCCTCCTAGCGCCGGTCGGGAACAGAGCCCGAACCCGGTCTATTGATACCGAAGGGTCGCGTGGGTGACCCGACCTTTCATGGAGCGGTGGCCGGACAGGCCGCCGCCGACGGGGCGACGGTCCTTCATGCCAGTGCTGGAATTCCTCTCTCCGGATTCCGTGGTGCCGTCCCTGCGCGCCCGTGCCAAGAAGGCGATGCTGCAGGAGCTGAGCGCCCACGCGGTGCGCCAGCTGCCGGCCCTCGACGAGCGCGAGGTCTTCGAGACCCTGCTGCAGCGCGAGCGCCTGGGCTCCACCGGCATCGGCGACGGCGTCGCCATTCCCCACGGCAAGCTGCCGGGCCTCGACCGGCTGTTCGGCCTCGTCGCCCGCCTGGAGAAGCCGGTGGATTTCGACGCCCTCGACGGACAGCCCGTGGACATCGCCTTCCTGCTCCTCGCCCCCGAGGGCGCGGGGGCCGACCACCTCAAGGCGCTGGCCCAGGTCGCCCGCCTCCTGCGCGAGCCCGGCATTCTGGAGCGCATCCGCGCCGCCCGCGATGCCAGCGCCCTCTACGCGCTCCTGACCCACACCTCGGCCTCGCAGGCCGCCTGAGCATGCGCGCCCTCGCTTTCGCGCTTCAGGCTGCCGCCTGCCTGATCGCCGCCGGTCCCGCCTCCGCGCAGCAGCGCGACACGGCCTGCGCGCGGGACGTGCTGGTGGCGAGTTCGATGCAGCGCCAGGCCATCGACCAGCTCGAACAGGCCGGCAGCGAGGCCGCCGACCAATGCCGGGTCTGGCGTCGTCATGTCGAGACCATGCGCCGGGTCGCCAGCGTCTACGGCCGCTGCCTCTCTGGGGCCGAGCGCACCGAGCGCCTCGCGCAGGTGCAGACCTCGGAGAAGGAATTCTCGGGGATGGTCCGGAGCCAGTGCAAGGGTCTGTAGCAAAGGCCTTGTAGCAACGGCCCTGCGGGAACGGGGTTCTCGAGGGCTATTCCTGGCCGCGCAGCAGCAGCGGTTCGGCGACCATCCGGATCGGCTTGCGGCCGCCGATCACGATCGCCGCGCGGGAGCGCTCGGGGTCGCTCTCGAAGCGCGTGCGCACCCAGGCCACCAGGAACTTCAGGTACTCGGAGGCCAGGAGCTTGGCCGACGGCGGGTGATGCCACCAGCCATCCGGGTCGAAGCCCTCGGCGATGACCGGATGGGGCACGACGCGGTCGTCCCCCATCAGCGCGTGGTCGAGTTCCACTAGGGTGCGCGGCATGTGGTAGTTCGAGGTCACCACCGTGACGGTGCTGAAGCGGTGCTGGCGCATCCAGCGCCGGGTCTCGATGGCGTTGCCGATGGTGTTGCGGGCCCGGTAGTCGAGGTCGACGCAGCAATCGATCCAGTGGCGCTGGGTCGGATTGAGCCGGGCGATCTCGTCGCGGCTGGTGCGCTCGTTGACGCCGGTGATGAGCAGGCGCCGGCCGTAGCCGTTGGCCAGGAGGTCGATGGCGTCGCCGATGCGCTGGGCGCCGCCGGTCAGCGCCACGATCCCGTCGGCCCGTCCGCTCGGGATGCGTTCGTCCCGCTCCAGGCAGGCGACGAAGGCGAGGAAACCGCAGAACAGGGCCGCCACGCCGAGGGCGGCGAGGCCGAGCGTGGCCTTGGCCGTCGGCGCGAGGCCGTGGTGGACCGTCTCCGGCCCGGACACGGGGGGGGCGGCGTCGGTCCAGGCCCATCCGAAAGCCTCGGAGGGCCTCATGGTGCCGCTGGCTGACATCCGCCTCGTCATTCCCCCGTAAGATAGCCCCGATTGGGGCGTTCCCGAGGCAAGTATTTCCGCCCCTAAAGGTTCACGAAGGGTTAACGGGGTCGCGGAAGGGCAAGTGCCCGCGTTCAGGACAGGAAGCGCCGCACGGTCAGGCGCGAGACGATGCCGGTGACCACCGAGGCGATGACCCCGATCAGGAGCACGGCGGCATAGCCGCGCCAGCCGATGTGGAAGGCCCCGAACAGGGCCTCGATCTCCTCCCCCGCCGGTCCCGAGCGCCAGTTGCGCGCCACCAGCCCGGCAAGCGCGAAGGCCGCGATGGCCGCGCCCGAGCCGATGATGCCGCCGCGCAGGCCGAGGCCGAAGAACCGGCGCTGGAAGGCCCGGGCGATGAAGTCGTCGTTGGCGCCGACGAAGTGGAGCACCTCCACCACCTCGCGGTTGCCCGCCATGGCGCCGCGGGTCGCGAACACCACCGCGAGCCCCGTCGCCACCAGGACCAGCACGACGATGCCGACGCCGACGCCCACGAAGGTGTTGGCGGCCGTGGAGAGCCGGCGCAGCCAGAGGGCGTGGTCGTCGAGGCTCGCCACCCCCGGCAGGGCCTCGGTGAGGGAGGCGCGCAGCGGTTTCAGGTCCGGGGTGGTCTCGGCGAGCTTCAGGGTGACGAGGCGAGGCACCGGCAGGTCCGAGAGGTCGAGGCCGCTGCCGAGCCAGGGTTCGAGCAGGCGCTCGGCCTCCGCTTTCGTGAACACCCGTACGGCGCTGATGCCGGGGGTGGCCTTGGCCAGCCCCTCGGCGCGGGCGACGTCTGCGTCGATGTCGCGGCCGGGGCTCGGGCGCACCTGGATCGTGACCTCCTGCGCAACCGTCCCCTGCCATTGGACGGCGCTCGAGGCCACGATCTCGGCGGCCCCCGCGCAGAGGGCGGCGAGGAAGGTCAGGATGGCGATGACGGCGGCGAGCGCCCGGCTCGCCGCCGAATCCGTCGGCACCAGGGGCGCGTTGCGGCGCAGGGTCGGGGGCAACGGGCCCCCACCGCGCGATTCCGGGGGCGCCGGCGGCTTCACCGGCGGCCGGTCGCCGGCGCGGGCCTGTGCGCCCGCCTGTGAACTCGCCTGTGCCTTGGCGGTGGGGGAGCCGGTCTCGCCCATCATCCTGCGCCCTATGCCTCGACCGTCAGGCGGCCGTCGCCGAGCACGAAGCGCCGCGCGTCGACGAGGTCCATCAGGCCGAAATCGTGGGTGGCGATGAGCACGGAGGTGCCCAGCCGGTTGAGCTCGATGAACAGGCGCAGCAGGCGCCGGCCGAGGCCCGGATCGACGTTGCCGGTGGGCTCGTCGGCGAGCAACAGCTCCGGCCGGGCGATGAGCGCGCGGGCGATGGCGGCGCGCTGCTTCTCGCCGCCCGAGAGGAGGGGCGGCAGCACGTGCATGCGCTCGCCCAGGCCCACCCAGCGCAGCAATTCGACGACCTCGGCTCGGTAGCTCGTCTCGGAGCGGCCCTGGACGCGCAGGGGCAGCGCCACGTTCTCGTAGGTCGTGAGGTGGTCGAGCAGGCGGAAATCCTGGAACACCACGCCCATGCGCCGGCGCAGGTTCGTCAGCGCCTCGCTGGAGATGCCGCTCACCTCCTCGCCGAAGACCGAGACGAGGCCGCGCGTCGGGCGCACCGAGAGCAGGATCAGGCGCAGCAGCGTGGTCTTGCCCGCGCCGGAAGGCCCAGTGAGGAACTGGAACGAGCGCGGCGCGATCTGGAAGCTGACATCGCTCAGTACCTCCGGCCCGAGCCCGTAGCGCATGCCGACGCTCTCGAACTGGACCACCGGCTCCTCGGCTCCGGTGAGGAGCGACTGCGTGTTCACCCGATCCGCCACGGTCCCTCCATCCTGCCCATCCCGCCGCGCGGCCGACCGCCGGGCGGACATCCCCGATCCGGGAATCTCCGCTTCACGGACGGTTAACCGCGTTGCCCGAGAACCGTGTGAGTCTTTTTCCCCGAGCCGGCAACTGCCGATCGCCACCCGAGGCATCGATTGCCCATGCTGATCGTCTGCCCGTCCTGCGCCAGCGAATACCAGATCGATCTGGATCGCGTCGGGTCCGAGGGGCGCTCGGTGCGCTGTGCCGCCTGCCGGGAGACCTGGTTCATCTCCCCCGACGACGTCTCGGCCGCGCTGGAGGCCGAGATGACGGCCGCCATGATGGCGGCCTCCGAGGTCGGGCCCGACGCGGCCGAGAGCCGCGCCTCGGCCCAGGCCGATCTCGACGCCTGGGAAGCGGCCCTCGAAGCCGAGCCGGAACCGTCCCCGGCGGCCGTCGAGGCGCCGCCCCAGTCGCCTCGCGTCAGGGGGAAGCCCAAACCCGTGAAAGCGAAAGGCCGGGCCTCCGCCCTGGCCTCGCCCGGCACGGCCCTGGCGCTCGCCCTGGTGGCCGGGCTCGGCTTCGCGGTCCTGGCCCGCGCCAGCGTGGTGCGGATGATGCCCCAGAGCGCGGGGCTCTACGCGCGCATCGGCCTGCCGGTGAACCTGCGCGGCCTCGACCTGCGCGACGTGGTGGCCTTCCAGACACCCGGCGAGGGCGCGCAGGGGCAACTCGTGGTCGAGGGCGACCTCGTCGGGGTCGCGCAGGCCGGGGCGCAGGTTCCGCCGATGGAGGTCGAGGTGCGCGACGGGCGCGACCAGCCCCTCTATCGCTGGCAGATCGCGCCTCCGCGTCCCTCCCTCGAGAAGGGCGAGATCGCGCGCTTTCGCGCGAGCCTGTCGGCGCCCCCGGCGCAGGGGCGCTCGGTGCGCGTGCATTTCGCGGCCGCCGTTTCCGAGACGACGGCCAAGGGCGATGTCAGCGCGCAGCGACCGTGATATGCAGCAGGGATGACGAATCCTTCCCGACGCGTCCGCGTCCTCTTCGACGAAACCGCCATCGCCCGGCGCACCGAGGAACTCGCGGCCGCCATCGCCGCCGCCAACCCTGAGAACCTCCTCGTGGTGGCGGTGCTCAAGGGCAGCTTCATGTTCGCCGCCGACCTCCTGCGCGCCCTGCACCGGGTCGGGCTGGAGCCGCAGGCGGAGTTCGTCCACCTCTCCAGCTACCGCACCGCCACGGTCTCCTCCGGCCAGGTCGAGATCCTGCGCGATGTCGAGAGCGAGGTGCGCGGGCGCGACGTGCTCCTCGTCGACGACATCCTCGAATCCGGCCGCACCATCGTGTTCGCCAAGGACCTGCTGATGGCGCGGGGCGCCAAGCGGGTGCTCACCGCCGTGCTGCTGGAAAAACCCGGCAAGCGCGCCGTGACCATCGACGCGGATTTCGTCGGCTTCACCTGCCCGGACGTGTTCGTGGTCGGCTACGGCATGGACGTGGCGCATGCCTACCGGCAGCTGCCCTTCGTCGGCCTCGTGGATTACGACAGCCGCGAGCCCGACCTGTTCGGCGGCACCTGATCCCGGCGCGTCGTTCATCCAGGCGTCTGGCAGGCGTCTGGTGGATCGATCCACACTACAGACCGAGATCGATACAGCTTGAGCCGAGACACATTTCTGTCGCGCACGACATAAATCGAAACAAAACGATCGCTCGGATTGTTTCTCTGTCCGGCGATGCCTTGACAGTCCGCGTCTGCGCTTGCGTGACTGAAGGCACAGTTTCGAGTGGAGACACGGACGCGCGATGGCCCGCATCCTCCTGGTGGATGACGAAGAGACGGTACGGGGCTTCCTGAAGCGGGGCCTCGAGATCGACGGCCACGCCGTGGTGACCGCCTCCGACGGCAGCGACGGACTGGACCGGCTGACCGAGGCGGATGGGGCCTTCGACCTCATGTTGACCGACATCCGCATGCCGCTGATGGACGGCATCGCCCTGGCGCTGGCGGCCAAGCGCGATTTTCCCAACCTGACCATCCTGCTGATGACCGGCTTTGCCGACCAGCGCGAGCGCGCGCGCGGCCTCGACGCCATCGTCACCGACGTTCTGACGAAGCCGTTCTCCCTCGCCGACCTGCGCTCCACGGTGAACCGGGCGCTCGCCGCCTGAGGCAACCGTTCCGATCTCGGAGTTCCTTCCCATGACCGAACACGCCGACATCCTCTCGGCCGTCGGCGGCACGCCGCTGATCCGACTGCGCCGCGCCTCGGAGGAAACCGGCTGCACCATCCTGGGCAAGGCCGAGTTCCTCAACCCGGGCCTGTCGGTGAAGGACCGGGCGGCGCTCTCCATCGTGCGCGACGCGGAGTCCCGGGGCGCCATCCGTCCCGGCGGTACCATCGTGGAGGGCACGGCCGGCAATACCGGCATCGGGCTCGCCCTCGTCGCCTCCGTGCGCGGGTACCGCACGGTCATCGTCATCCCCGAGACCCAGTCCGCCGAGAAGAAGGAGACCCTTCGGCTCGCGGGCGCGCGCCTCGTCGAGGTGCCGGCGGTGCCCTTCGCCAACCCGAACAACTATGTCCACGCCGCCCGGCGGCTGGCGACACGCCTCGCCGAGACCGAGCCGGGCGGCGCCTTCTTCGCCGACCAGTTCGACAACGTCGCCAACCGGCAGGCGCACGTGGACACGACCGGTCCGGAGATCCTGGCCGACACGGGCGGCGCGGTGGACGGCTTCATCTGCGCGGCCGGCACCGGCGGCACCCTCGCCGGAACCGCGCAGGCCCTCCGCGCGGCCAAGCCCGGCGTGCGGATCGGGCTCGCGGACCCGGACGGCTCCGCCCTCTACGCGCACTACACCACCGGCACCCTCAAGGCGGAGGGCTCCTCGATCACCGAGGGCATCGGCCAGGGCCGGATCACCCGCAACCTCGAAGGGTTCAGGCCGGACCACGCCTACCGCATCCCGGATGCGGAGGCGCTCGCCATCGTCTTCCGGTTGATGCGGGAAGAGGGCCTCAGCCTCGGGGGCTCGTCCGGCATCAACGTCGCCGGGGCGATCCGCCTGGCGCGGGACCTCGGACCCGGCCACACCATCGTGACGATCCTGTGCGACGGCGCGGCGCGCTACGCCTCGAAGCTGTTCAACCCCGGCTTCCTCGCCGAGCGCGGCCTGCCGGTCCCGGACTGGCTCGGCGCCTCCGCCGCGCCGTTGCCGGATTGGCGCGCCTGAGCAGACACGGTCTCGCGGCCAGCAAAAAAGCGTCGATTTCCAGGGATTATGCCGCATGCGGGGTTGAACGGAATCGCCGGCGCGACGTTTGTACGGTCAAGCTCAAGCAATTCCGGTTGGGCGCGTGACGGAGTTCCCATCCATGACCCTGACCACCATTCTCCTCATCGTCCTGATCCTGATCGTTCTCGGCGGCGGCAACTTCCTCGGTGGCGGCGCTTACCGTGGCCCGAGCTTCGGCCTCGGCGGCCTGCTCGTCATCATCCTGATCGTGCTGCTCCTCACCGGTCGAATCTGACCCGTCCTCACGGCTGGCACGTCACGGCGACGACCGCGCCCGACAGGGAAGCTGCGGCCGAACCCGGCGTGCCAGCCGGCTTCGACGGAGGCGGTGCCAAGCCCGCCTCGGTCAGGAAGGCCGCGATGGCCGCCGTCGGCACGAGCCCGTAGCTCGCCGGCGGCACCACCCCCGCGACGAGACGAGGGCTCGCCGGAAATGTCGCAACGAGCCCGGCGAGCGTCCCCGCCCGGTCGAGGACCAGAGCGCCTCCCGCGCCAGGCTGCAGCGGCGCCGTGACCCGCGCACCCTCGGCGCCGGATTGCCCCGGCGCCACCGCGACGCCTCCCTCCGCGTCCAATCCCAGCGTCAACACCGCTTCGCCCTCCGCGAGCGCCCCCGCCCGGATCGCCGGCAGCGCCGGGGTGCGGCCTGCGGGCGGTCCTGTCTCCAGCAACACCAAATCCGCGCGGCCGCCCTTCGCGATCCGCGCCGCCGCGCCCGCAATGGCGGGCGCCCGGCAGCCGCCGAGGGCCGTGGCACTCGTCAGCACGCGGCCCGGTGCCACCAACAGTCCCGTGGCGATCGGGGCCGGCTTGCGCCCGGGAAGGGGCGGCGGGCTCGGTGCCGGCACCGCTGCCGCGACGGGAGCCGGGGCGACGGCCGGGACCGCGCCGGGGAAGGGCACGAAGCTGTTGGCCACCGCGATGGCGAGCCGGTCGACCTCCCCGGCGAGTGCCTTGTCGTAGCCGAGGGTGATGCCGCGCAGGCCCGCCTCGCCGGCCGCGTAGCGGATGTAGGACTTGCCCGTCGCGGTCTCGGCGGTGACCACGAGGAAGTCCGGCCGCAGGATCTTGTAGGTCACGCGCCGCTCGGGGGTCGGCGCTGTGATGCGGGCGAACACCGCATCGAGCCCGGTCTCGCCGGGCGGATAGGATTTCGTCTCCAGCGTGACGCGACCGTCCGCGCTCTGCCAGCGGGTGCCTCCGGCCTGCGGCATCCGCTTCGGCAGCAGGCGCTCGGGCACGCCCAGCACGACGCCGCTGGCGGGGTCCGGCTTCACCGCAAAGCGCGCGGCGCTGCGGGCTGCCGCGCCCTCCTTGAGCAGGGCGGCGCGAAGGGCCGCATCCGGCAGTCCGGTGCCGCCGTTGCGCTTGGCATAGGCCTGGAGCGCCTCGTAGCTGCGCCGCCCGAACGCGCCCGTGATCACGCTGTTGTAGTCGCCGGTCCAGACCAGGGCGTCCTGCAGGCCCTTGCGCTCGGATTCGGGCAGGGCCTCGAACGCGCCGCGCGCCGCCTCGAAGGCGGGATCGGGGGCCGCTGCGCCCGGTTTCGCCTTCGGACCTTGAGCCGTCGGCGGCACCTGAATGGCCGGGAGCGGGGTCTGCGCCGAGGCCGCGCCGGCGATCTCGAGGATCGTGCCCAGAATCACGAGTCCGGTCACGCTCCGGATGGTCCGACCGCTTCGCGCCATGGTGGATCCCGTTTCCCCGCGAGAACCCATCCGGTGTGGCAGAGGCGGCGCCCGAATTCCAGCCGTTGCGACCCAGGCGCGAAGTGCTACGGTCTCGTGCGATGCCGGCACGACGCGTCGGCATCGCAAGGCGGCGGGGTGGAATCATGTCGGGATCGGCCGGACACGGGCGCCTGCCCCAAGCCGCCAAGAGGTTTGTCGGCATCCTGCAGGCCCTGGCCCTCACGGGGTTGCTGGCCCTGCCCGCCCAAGCTCAGGCTCAGGCCCCCGCCCCGCGCCCCGCGCCGAAGGTCGCGCCCAAGGCTCAAGCCCCGAAGAGCTTCCAGCGCGAGGACCTCGCCAGCGACGGCGTGCGCCTCGAAGCCGCCCTGAAGGCCGAGGCCGGCACCAGTCTCTCCAGGCCCGCCGCCAAGGCCCGGGCCGAGGGCGAGGCCCTGATCGAGGCCGAAAAGCCGGCCGAGGCCCTGAAGCCCCTCGGCCTCGCGGTGGCGTCCGAACCCGGGGAATCCGCGAACTGGCTCGCCTATGCGCGCGCCGCCAGCGCGGTAGGCAACGACAACCAGACCGGCGACTACGCGAGCCGCCTGCGCCTGCGCCGCAACGCGCGGGCCGCTGCCTATCAGGGCTACCTGCGGGCGGTCGGCCCAGGCGCGGAGGCACAGGCGCTGGCCGGCCTCGGCGAGGTCTACGGCGCCGAATCCGAGTGGCGCCCGGCGCTCGAGGCCTACCGCGCCAGCCTCGCCCTCTCCGACGATGCCGAGGTGCGCGAGACCTACGAGGGGCTTCGCGCCGAGCATGGCTTCCGCATCCTCAACTACACCGTCGATTCGGATGCCGCCGCCCCGCGCATGTGCTTCCAGTTCTCGGAAGGGGTCGCGGCCAAGACCGACTTCACGCCCTTCATCGCGGTCTCTGGCGCCGCCAACGCCGCCGTCACGGCGAGCGGCCAGCAGGTCTGCGTCGATGGCCTGAAGCACGGCGAGCGCTACGCCTTCGTGGTGCGCTCCGGCCTGCCCTCGGCGGCGGGCGAGGGGCTCCTGAAGGCGGCGGATTACGAGGTCTATGTCCGGGACCGCTCGCCCCAGGTCCGCTTCACGGGCCGCAACTACGTCCTGCCGCGCACGGGCCAGGCCGGCGTGCCCCTGGTCTCGGTGAACGCGGCCAAGCTCGACGTCGAGGTGCTGCGCGTCGGCGACCGGGGCCTGCTGCCGTCGCTGCGCGCGGAGGACTTCCTGTCCCAGCTCAACGGCGCCACCGCGCAGACCCTCGCCGACCAGAAGGGCCAGCGCGTCTGGAAGGGCGTCCTCGACACGGCCAAGGCCGAACTGAACCAGGAGGCCGTCACCGCCTTCCCGGTGCTCCAGGCGGTCGGCAAGCTCGAGCCCGGCATCTACATCATGCTGGCCCAACCCAGCGGGGCGGCTGCGTCGTCCGACGAGGAGGGCGGCTACGAGGCGAAGGCCACGCAGTGGTTCGTGGTCTCGGATCTCGGGCTCACGGCCTTCAAGGGCCGCGACGGCGTCCATGTCTTCGCCCGCTCCCTTGCCTCGGCGGATGTGGTGAGCGGTGCCGAGATCCGCCTCGTGGCGCGCAACAACGAGGTGCTGGCCACCGCCCGGACCGACCGCCAGGGTCACGTCGCCTTCGCGCCGGGCCTCGCGCGCGGGGAGGGCGGCATTGCGCCCGGCCTCGTGGTGGCGCAGATCGGCGACGATTACGGCTTCCTCGACCTCAACCAATCCGCCTTCGACCTCACCGATCGCGGCGTGAAGGGACGGCCCCAGCCGGGGGCGGTGGAGGCCTACCTGTTTCCCGAGCGCGGGGTCTACCGTTCGGGCGAGACCGTGAACCTCACCGGGCTCGTGCGCGACGCGCAGGGGATCGCCGTACCGGACGTGCCGCTCACCCTCGTGGTCAAGCGTCCCGACGGGGTCGAGTACCGCCGCGTGCAGGTCGCCGATGCGGGCCTGGGCGGGCGCGCCCTGGCGCTGCCCCTGATGCCGGGCGCCCCTCACGGCACCTGGCGGGTCGCCGCCTATACCGACCCGAAGGCGCCGGCGATCGGCGAGGCGAGCTTCCTCGTGGAGGATTACGTCCCCGAGCGCCTCGACGTCACCCTGTCGAGCGCCACGCCGAGCCTGACCAGGGGCGCGCCCGCGACCATCGATGTCGCCGCGCGCTACCTCTACGGCGCGCCGGGCGCGGCGCTCGAGGTCTCCGGCACCGTGCTGGTGCAGCAATCGGCCGGCAACGGCATCAAGGGGCTGGAGGGCTTTTCCGTCGGTCTCGAAGACGAGCGCGTGGAGGCCTCCTCGACGGAGATCGAGGCGCGCGCCACCACCGATTCCGCCGGCAAGGCGCGGCTCGTGGTGCCGGTGCAGGCCCTGGCCGCACCCCGTCCCGTGGAGGCGAAGATCACCCTGCAGGTCGGCGAGCCGGGCGGGCGGGCGCTCAGCCGCAGCCTGACCCTGCCGATCCTGCCGGACGCTCCCGTGCTGGCCATCCGCAAGGGTTTCGCGGGCGACCTCACGGAGGGTGGCGTCGCCGGCTTCGACGTGGTCCTGGCCGCACCCGACGGGCAGCGCCTCGCGCAAGGCAACGTGGCCTGGACGCTCCAGCGCGTCGAGAAGACCTACCAGTGGTACCGCGAGGGCGGGCGCTGGTCCTTCGAGCCCGTGACCAGCACCCGCCGCATCGCCGACGGACGCCTCGACCTCACCCCCGACGCCCCCGGCCGCGTCAGCGCCACGGTGAGCTACGGCACCTACCGGCTGGAGGCGAGCCTGCCCGGCCGTCCGGCCGCCACCGCCAGCGTGACCTTCACGGTGGGCTGGGGCGGGGCGGAGACCGCGGATGTGCCGGACCTCCTCGACCTGCGCCTCGACAAGGCGGCCTATGCGGCCGGCGAGACCCTGCGCGCGCACCTCCAGCCGCGCTTCAAGGGACAGGCGACGCTCGCCGTCGTCAGCGACAAGCTGCACACGCTGCTGACCGTCGATGTGCCGGCGGGCGGCACCACCGTAGACATCCCGGTCAAGCCCGAATGGGGCTCGGGCGCCTATCTCGTGGCCACCGCCTACCGGCCCCTCGACCAGGCGGCCAAGCGCCTGCCGGGCCGGGCCCTCGGGCTCGCGTGGTTCGGCATCGACCGGGACAGCCGCACCCTCGGCGTCACGCTGTCCGCGCCCACGAAAGTCCGTCCCCGCGAGACCCTGACCCTGCCGATCGAGCTCGCCGGCCTGCGCTCTGGCGAGGAGGCGCGGGTCGCCGTGGCGCTGGTGGATGTCGGCATCCTGAATCTCACCCGCTACGAGGCTCCCAACCCCTTCGGCTACTTCTTCGGCCAGAAGGCCCTCGGGCCCGAGATCCGCGACCTCTACGGATACCTCATCGACGGCATGCAGGGCACGCTCGGCGCCATCCGCTCCGGCGGCGACGGAGGCGCGGCGGAGCTCGCCGATTCGCCTCCGACCCAGGCGCCCCTGGCGCTCTATTCCGGGCCGGTCACGGTCGGTCCCGATGGCCGGGCCAGCGTCAGCTTCCCCCTGCCGGCCTTCAACGGCACCGGCCGCGTGATGGTCACCGCCTGGAGCCGGGCCAAGGTCGGCGCCGCCCAGACCGACGTGATCATCCGCGATCCCGTGGTGCTCACCGGCACCCTGCCGCGCTTCCTCAATGTCGGCGACCGCTCGCGCTTCCATGTCGCCATCGACAACGTCGAGGGGCAGGCCGGGGACTATACCGTGGATCTCGGCCTCACGGGTTCGGTGCTCGTGGGTGCCGAGGCCATGCACAAGACCCTGCGGCTTGAGGCGGGGGCCAAGGGCGCGCTGACGATCCCCATCACCGCCGCCGGACCGGGCCTGACGCGGATCGACCTGACCTTGAGCGGCCCCGGCCTGCCCGAGGGCGTCGGCCAGAGCTTTTCCCTGACCATCGGCCCCGGCACGGGGGCGCTCGCGCGCCGCTCCGTCCAGACGCTCGAACCCGGCGCCGCCCTGCGGCTCTCCGACGAACTCCTGGCCGACATCCTGCCCGGCACCGGCACGGTCTCGCTCTCCGCCTCGAATCTCGCCGGCATCGACGTGCCGGCCCTGCTCCAGGCGCTGGACCGCTACCCCTATGGCTGCTCCGAGCAGACGGTCAGCCGCGCGATGCCGCTCCTCTACGTCAACCGCCTCGCGGCGCTGGACAGGCTCGGTCTCGACGACAAGGCCGACGAGCGCGTGCGCCAGGCCATCGAGCGCGTGCTCGGCCGCCAGAACTCGGCGGGCGATTTCGGCCTCTGGTCCACGGAAGGCGCGAGCGACACCTGGCTGAACGCCTACGTCACCGACTTCCTCACCCGGGCCCGCGAGCGGGGCTTCGCCGTGCCGCCGACCGCCTTCGCCAATGCCCTCGACCGCCTGCGCAACGCGGTGGCCAACACCACCGAGGTGGCGGAGGGCGGCATGGACATCGCCTACGCGGCCTACGTTCTGGCTCGCAACGGCCGCCCCGTGATGGGCGACCTGCGCTATCTGGCCGACACCAAGCTCAGCGCCTTCACGACACCGCTGGCGCGCGGGCAGATCGCGGCGGCGCTGGCGCTGCTCGGCGACCGGGGCCGGGCGGCCAAGGCCTTCGCCTCGGCGCTCGCCGGCTTCAAGGAGGCGGCCTCCACGAGCACCGCCTACCGGGCGGATTACGGCTCGCGCCTGCGCGACGGCGCCGGCCTCCTGGCGCTCGCCGCCGAGACCGGGCTCGCCCGCGATCATGTCCAGCCGCTCGGCGCCATCATCGCGGCCGAGCGCGCCACGGGCCGGCCCACCAGCACCCAGGAGGATGCCTGGATGGTGCTCGCCGCCACGGGCCTGGCGGCGGATTCCGAGAACCTGCGCTTCACCCTCGACGGCAAGCCCGAGAGCGGCGCCGTCGCGCGCAGCTACCGCGCCGCCGCCCTCGAGGGGCGGCCCGTCACCCTGGTGAATGCCGGCACCCAGCCCGTTCAGGCGGTGGTCAGCGTCAGCGGCAACCCGATCGCGCCGGAGCCGGCGGAATCGCGCGGCTACGCCATCGAGCGGCGCTACCACCGCCTCGACGGCACGCCCGTCGATCTCGCCCAGGGCGTGCGCCAGAATGACCGCCTCGTGGTGGTGCTCACCGTCACGGAAGCCAAGGCCAGCGCCGGACGCCTCCTCCTCGTCGACCGCCTGCCGGCCGGCCTGGAGATCGACAATCCGAAGCTCCTCGACGCCGACGCGCTCACCGGCCTCGCCTTCGCCAAGGCGGAGGTGGCCCCGGTCCACACGGAGTTCCGTGACGACCGTTTCGTGGCGGCCTACGACCGCACCCCCGAGCAATCGGCTTATTTCCGGGTGGCCTACACCGTCCGGGCGGTCTCGCCCGGCAGCTACGTCCACCCGGCCGCGACCATCGAGGACATGTACCGGCCGGAGCGCTTCGGGCGCACCGGGTTCGGCGCGGTGGTGGTGAGCGCCCCGTAGGATGGGCGCGATGCGCCCTTGCCCTCCCCCCGCAAAGGGGGGAGGGGGTCTCGCGGTCGTCGCCGGCCTCATCCTCGTCGTCCTGCTCGGATCGGCCCTCGCCCTCTGGCGCTTCGTCGACACCCTGCCGCCCCTGGACCTGACCCAGGCGGAGCTTCGCTCCACCGTGGTGCTCGACCGGGAGGGACGGCTGCTGCGCCCCTTCGCCACCGCCGACGGGCGCTGGCGCCTGCCGGTCCGGGGGCCCCAGGTCGATCCGCGCTTCCTCGCCATGCTCACGGCCTACGAGGACCGGCGCTTCGCGTCGCATCCGGGCATCGACCCGGCCGCCAGCGCTCGGGCCGCGTGGCAATGGCTGACGGCCGGGCGCATCGTTTCCGGGGGCTCGACCCTGTCGATGCAGGTGGCCCGCCTCGTCGAGCCCCGCGCCGAGCGCTCTCTCGCCGCCAAGCTGCGCCAGATGGTGCGGGCGGTGCAGCTGGAGCGGCGCCTCGGCAAGGATGGGGTGCGCGACCTCTACCTCGCGCTCGCCCCCTATGGCGGCCCGGTCGAGGGCCTGCGGGCGGCGAGCCTCGCCTATTTCGGCCGCGAGCCGGCGCGGCTCTCGTTCGCCGAGAGTGCGCTCCTCGTCGCCCTGCCGCAGGCCCCGGAGGCGCGGCGCCCCGACCGCTTCCCGCACGCCGCCCGCCGCGCCCGCGACCGGGTTCTGGACATCGCGGCCGGGCAGGGCGTCATCACGCCGGCGGAAGCGCAGGCCGCGCGGGCCGAGCCGGTGCCGGCCCAGCGAAAACCCTTCCCGATGCTGGCGGCGCATGCGGCGGAGGCCGCGCATGCCGCCGACCCGGCCGCGCAGGTCATCCGCCTGACCCTCGACGGACGCCTGCAGGCGAGCCTCGAATCCCTGGCCACGGAGCGCGCGGCCGCCTTCGGGCCGGGCATCTCGGCGGCGATCCTGGCGCTGGACAACCGCACCGGCGCGGTGCTGGCCCAGGTCGGCAGCCCCGGCTACCTCGACGCGTCGCGCGCGGGCGCCATCGACATGACGGGGGCGATCCGCTCGCCGGGCTCGGCCCTGAAGCCCTTCATCTACGCGCTCGCCTTCGAGACGGGACTCGCCCACCCCGAAACCCAGCTCGACGACCGGCCGGTGCGCTTTGCCGGCTACGCGCCCGAGAACTTCGACCTCGGCTACCAGGGCACGGTGACGGCGCGGCGCGCGCTGCAACTCTCCCTGAACGTGCCGGCGGTGGACCTGCTGGAGGCGGTGGGCGCCGCCCGCTTCATCGCGCGCCTGCGGGCGGCGGGCGCGCGTATCGAACTGCCCCGCGACACCGCGCCGGGCCTGCCCGTGGCGCTCGGCGGCCTCGGCATCACGCTCACCGACCTCGCCCGCCTGTTCTCGGGGCTGGCGCGGCAGGGCTTGGTGCCGAACCTGACGCGCCGCCGCGATGGCCCCTCGGCCGAGGCCCCGCCGGAGGCGCGCATCACGGAAGCCGTCGCCGCCTGGTACGTGGCCGACACCCTGCGGGGAGCCCCGCCGCCGGAGAACGCTCTGCCGAACCGGATCGCCTACAAGACGGGCACCTCCTACGGCTACCGGGACGCGCTGGCGGTGGGGTTCGACCGGCGCGTCACGATCGCCGTCTGGGTCGGGCGGCCGGACGGCAACGCCGTGCCGGGCCTCGTCGGCCGTGTGGTGGCCGCCCCCATCCTGTTCGACGCCTTCGCGCGCTTCGGGGGCGAGCCCGACCCCGTCCCGATGCCGCGCGAGGCGCTCGTCACCACCACCGCCGGGCTGCCGCCCCCCTTGCGCCACATCCGCCGCGACATCCCCAAGACCCTGTCGGCGGCCTTGGGGGCCGCCCTCAGGATCGCCTATCCGCCCGACGGCGCCCGCATCGACCTCGGGCTGTCGGAGCCCGAGCCCGTGGCCGCCGCGAGCCTCGCCCTGAAGGCGCTCGGCGGCGTGCCGCCCCTCACCTGGATGGTGGACGGCCTGCCGGTGGGCGAGAGCCCACGGCGCCAATCCGCCTGGCAACCGGAAGGGGCGGGCTTCGCACGCATCTCGGTGATGGACGCCACGGGGGCGAGCGACAGCGTCGTGGTGCGGATCGAGTGAGGAATACTCAGCCCGGCCGGATCGCGAGTTCCCCCGCCGGCGCGACGTGCAGGACGTGCGGCCGCTCGGGCAGCACGTCCCAGATCCGCGCCTCGGCGTAGCGCAGCAGCACCGTGCCGTCCGGCCCCGGCCCGTGGAAGCACTGTTCCAGGGCGAGGATCAGGGTCGGGCGGGGCGGGTGCGGGCGTCGGGTGATGTCGATGTCGAGGGTGATCGCGTCGGCGGCGGCTTCGGAGAACCCCGCGACCGCCTGGACCAGCCCGTCGATCTCGCCGCCGTCGAGGGCGAGGAGGAGGCAGAGCCGGGGCACGAAGGTCGGGCAGGCCGAGACCGCCACGTCGCGCCGCAGGGTCAGGCCGAAGCGCGTGGCGCCCTGCGCCGGATAGGCCCAGCGATGGGCCTCGCGCACGCCCTGCAGGGGCACCCACTCCCCCGGCTCCGCGCTGGAGGCGGCCGCGATCCGGCCCTCCGCCCGCCCGTCGAGCCGGTAGTGCAGCAGTGGGTTCACCCCGGCGACGCCGAGATCGGGGTAGCGGGCGAGGTACATCCGGGTGCTGAAGCCGGGATGGGGGTCGAGCCCGGCCTTGGCGCCCACGCGCAGGTAGTGGCGCACGGGATCGAGGCGGGTCGGGCCGCTCTGGCGCCGGTAGAAGGCCGTATCGAAATCGGCGCTCGGGTCGTGACCCTGGGCCACCCCGCGCCGGACGTAGTGGAGGAACGGGTCGACGCCGGAGCGCGCCACCTCCGGGTAGGTCGCCCGGTAGAAGCCCGCGTCGAACAGCCGGGGCACGCGCCCCAGGGTGAGCCGCCGGAACGCGGCGGTGGCGAGGCCGATGGCGCGGGAGACGAGTGGATGGGTCATGCGAAGACCGGCGCCTCGCAGAGCCGGCGCAGGACCGCGCGGTAGGCCTGCGCGTCGCATTCGGAGGCGACCTGGGCCAAGCCCGCGCGCTGGACCCGCGTCCAGGCATCCTCCGATTCGTGGAGCGCCGCCAGGGCCTCGGCGAAGCCGGCCGGATCGTGCCAGTCGTGGACCCGGTAGCCGGTGCCGTCGGGCCAGCCCATCTGCCCGGCGAGAATCGGCGTGACCACGCTCGGCAACCCGCGCGTCGCGGTCTCCAGCACCTTGTGCGGGATGCCGGCGGCGAACCGGGTCGGCGCGAGGGCGACGCGGGCGGCGTCCAGGGCCGGCCCCGGATCGTCGACCCGGCCGAGCACGGTGACGCCAGGGCAGGTCAGCCGCTCGGCGATCGAGGGGGCGACGGTGCCGATGACGGTGAGGTGCGCCTGCGGCAGGGCCGCGCGCAAGGGTTCCCAGACCTGCCCGAAGAACCAGTCGAGGGAATCGATGTTGGGCTCGCCCTCGCGCGCGAGCGAACCGATGAAGACGAAGCCCCGGCGGGCGGCGAAGCCCGGCGGGTCGGAGCGCGGCGCCTGGACGTGGCCGAGCACCACCGGGCTCGGCACCCCGGCCCCGCGCAGCAGGCGCGCATCGGCCTCCGAGACGCAGACCACGTGGTCGGCCGCCGCGACGAGCCGGATCTCCTCCGCCGAGGCCCGGGCCAGGGCGGGGCCCGAGGCCGGCCGGCCCTTGAGCGCCTCGACGACGAAGTCGCGCAGCGCGTAGAGGGATTCCGAGTCGAACACCACGCGGGTGCGGCCGACGTCGCGGGGGTTCAGGCCCAGGTCCCGCAGCACCTCGCAGACCATCCGGATGTGCGGAGGCCGGCTCACCCAGAGCACGTCGTAGTCGCCGGCCCGCTCGGTGACGAGGCGGCGGAAGCCCTCGCGCCCGCAGGGCTCGATGACCTCGATGCGGGTCGAGAGGTCGCGGTAGGTGGCCGCCGGCTCCTCGCGCTCGCCGTAGACAGAGCACAGCGTCACCGCGTAGCCGAGCTCCGCCATGGCGTTGACGATCGTGTTGGCGCGCGGCAGCCCCGCCCCGAGATCCTGGTGCGGCGCCCGGTCGTCGACGTAGAGGACCCGCAGAGCGAACGGCGCGTCGTCGCGGGGGGCGAATCCCGTGCGCGCGGGCCCTTGCGCGAACAGCCACGCCCCGTGCCGCTCGCGAAAGCGCGCGCGGTTGCGGTCGAGCAGCGCCTCGACGTCGGCGCGCCGGACGCTGGTGGCGCCCTCGACGTGGATCGCGATGGCGCGGGGCTGGTAGACCACCCGCCGCCCAACCTGCTGGCAGCGCAGGCAGAGGTCGGTGTCCTCGAAATAGGCGGGCGCGAACAGGTCGTCGAAGCCGCCGAGTTCGGCGAACAGGGCCCGCTCGATCATCAGCACCGCGCCGGAGACGTAGCCGACGTCGCGGGCATGGGACGCTTCCGGCGCGAACGGATCGAGCCCGCCCCGGCCATGGGGATGGGTGAGCTGCGGGTCGTCCTGGAAGCCCGCACCCGCCTCCTGCAGGATGCCGCCGGGGAAGACGAGGCGGGCGCCGACGATGCCGACGTCGTCCTCCGCGAAGGCCTCCACCAGGGCACCGAGCGCCCCCGGCATCAGGTCGACATCGGGGTTGAGGAACAGGAGGTAGCGCCCGCGCGCCTGCGCGGCGCCCTGGTTGCAGGCCGGGCCGAAGCCGGCATTCTCGGCGTTCAGGAGAATGCGCGCGCCGTCGATCCGCCCGAACAGGGTCCGCGTCTCGGGGTCGGAGGCATTGTCGACCAGGATGACCTCGAAGCGCGCGCCCGCGAAGGCCTGCTGCGCGGCGAGCTTGGTCAGGGTCCAGGCGAGGAGATGGCGGGCGCCGCGTGAGACCACCACGACGGAGACCGTGGGATTCGCTTCCCCCCGGAACGCGATGCGGACATCGTTCAGGAACAGCGCGTTCCAGATCAGCGCGGCCTCGACCAGGGCCGCCTTGCGGCCGGACGGGGCGTCGAGGATGTCGGGCGCCGCCATCATGGCCGGTTTTCCTTCCAAGGCAGGTTTTCCTTCGACGGAAGGTGTTCCTCCCAGGGAAGGGCGTCCGCCGGAATCGTGATCCGGCCGACGAGGTCGTCGTGCAGGAACAGGATCGTGGCCGCGCCCGCCAGCACCGCGAGGCCCGCGAAGGTCACGGCCGCCGGAGCGGGCGGCAGGTCGGGCCGGGTCGTCCTATAGGCCAGGGCCGGTGCGGCGTTCAGGGGCGTGACCCGCTCCAGAGTCAGCGCCCGGCCCGGCGTCCCGACGAGGAAGGCGGCGTTCGGGTGCGGCCCCATCGCGAGATGGCGTGGCAGCGACAGGGCGAGGAGGGCGCCGTCGCGGTGAAGCCCGACGATGCGGGCCTCGGCCTCCCAATCGACCGCGATGCCGGCAAGATGCGTCGCCAGTTCGGCCCGGAAGGCGGCGGGCAGACGCGGGTCGCGCACCCATTCGGGTGAGAGCGCGAGTTGGAGTCCGGCAAGGTCCACGACCGGGTCGGCGGCGGTCGCCCCACGCCCGGCCTTGGCGAACCAGCGTCGGCGGAGCGGGGAATAGGGCCCGGCGCCGGGCGGGGCGCAGCGCTCCGTCGCGACGAGCCGGCCGAGATCGGAATCGTCGAGCCGGTTCGAGCCGAGCGAGGTCTCGCAGGTCAGGGTGCCGCCCACGAGGGGAAACGTTTCGCGCGAGGGCTCGGCCTGCGGGCTCGTCGCCTCGGCGCGCATGGCGGCCGACGCCGCATCCGCCGGGTGCGTCCGCAGCATGGCGAGCAGGTCCGCCTCCGCCCGCTCGGCCCGGGCGTTGTAGGCGGCGAAGAGATCGGCGCAGGCTTTGGTCAGGCGCGCGAGGCCGTCGGCGTCGGAGGCGAGCGCCAGCACCGCGTCCTTCACCGCCTCGGCCGTGCGGCTGCGATGGGCCGGGACGACCGGGTCGAACCCCTCGAAGCCGAGCGCCGTGCCCACCACCGCCTTGCCGAAGGACAGCGCCTCCGCGACCTTCATCTTCAGGCCGCTGCCCATCAGCATGGGCGCCACGACGAGGTCGACGGCGTCGTAGAAATCCTCCAGGCGCGGGAGATAGCCGGCGATCCGTATGCCGGGTCCGGCCGCGCCGCCGAGGCTGGCGCCGATTTCCCCCGCGATCACGAGTTCGGGCCGGTCCGGTGTCCAGCCCTCGGACCAGGCGGCGGCAAAGCGCCGGATCGAGACCAGGTTCGGGTCGTTGCCGTGGCCGAGGAAGCCGATGCGGGCGAGCCGCGCCGGGGCCGCGAAGGGTTTTCGCGCGGGAAAGCGCGGGGGCAGCAGGTGGACGCGCCGGTCGGTGACCTCGCGGAAGTACGCCGCCTCCTGCGACTGGATCGCCAGGACGATGTCGGCCCGGGCGAGGCCCGCCGCCTCGCCGGCCCGGTCTGTGTAGAAGAAATTCGGCTCGGCTCGGAACGGGCGGTACTGGCGCTGCCGGTCGGCGAAGCGGTCGTGGGTGTCGATGAGCTTCAGGGTGCCGGGCGGCGCCGAATCGAGGGCCCGCGACAGGAACACGTAGTTCATCAGGATCGCGCGGGTCTCGGGGTAGGCCCGCCCGTACCAGGCGACGAAGTCCCCGACCGCGTCCGGGCACCAGTCGTCGATGCCGAAGCAGCGCGCACGGGTGGTGAGCGGAATGGTCCGGCGCGGCTCGATCCGGAAGGTGTGGCGGAACAGGCTCGCGGCGGCGGCCTCGTCGGTGGGCGGGTGCTGCCCGTAGCGCCGGTAGATCTGGTCCTCGTGCGCGTAGTGGGCGAGGTCGACGGCAAAGCCCCCGCGCTGGAGCGCGGCGCAGGTGGTGAGCAGCCGGCGGCGGTTGCCGGCGCTGGTCGGGAAGGCCGGCATCGGCGCCAGCACGAGGATCGCGGGGCCGCTCACCGGCGTCCTCCCCCGCCCAGGGAGGCGGGCAGGACGCTGCCGGGCCCGAGCAGGAGGGCGGTCTCCACGGCGGTGCCCCAGGGTGCGCCCCAGGCGGGTGCCAGGGTCAGGCCGATTTCGGGGGCGGGGCCGAAACGCAGCGCGGCCCGCGTTACGCGGGCGCAGCTCCAGGTGGTCCCGGCGCGCAGCAACAGGTAGTTCGGCACGACCGAACCCGACAGCACGGCGTGCGCGTCGTCGTCCCGCGCGAGGGTGAGGCGGGGCGCCGTGTCGGCCATCGGCATGTGCGCGATCGCTGGCGCGAGCAGCGGGAACAGCGTCGCCAGGGCGTCGAGGGTCCCCGGCGTCACCGCCGCCAGCACCGCGCCCGCAAGGGCCGCGCGGGCGGGCGCGGTCAGTTCGGCGGCAGGGCGCGGCTTCGAGCAGGCCAGGGCGCAGGCGCGAAAATGCGTCTCCAGGGTCAGCGTCCCGCCCTCGCTCAGCGCGCCGTCCGGATCGTGCAGGACGAGGAGGCCGGCGGGGTCGCGGTCGTCCGCGCCGAAGCCCGCGAACGCCCAGGTCAGGAGGTCCACCCCGGCGGGGGCGATCACCGCGAGGGGAATGGGCAGATCCGTGGCGACCGGATAGCGGCAGACCCATACGCCGGGGCCGGCCGCGAACAGGCGGGCCGCGAGGGAGGCGGACGCAGAGGTCATCGATCCGTGACGCGGAGGCTGGAGCTCATGACCCATCCGGTCGATGGTCCGCGACGCGCTCAGCCCGCCCGCCCGGCCCCCAGGGCCGCCAGGATGCGCGCCCAGGAGCGGGTGCCCTTGTGGAAGCTGGCGAGGTCGTACTTCTCGTTGGGCGAGTGGATGCGGTCGTCGTCGAGGCCGAAGCCGATGAGGAGCGTGTTGCGATCCAGCAGGCGCTTGAAGTCGCCCACGATGGGAATCGAGCCGCCGGCCCCGATGGTGACGGCGGGCACGCCCCATTCCTCCGCGAGCGCCGCGCGGGCGGTCTCGAGTTCGGGCATGTCGAAAGGCAGGCTGATGGCGCGGCTGCCCTTGTAGCAGATCACCTCCACCGAGCAGTCGGCCGGGATGCGCTCGCGCACGAAGGCCTCGAAGGTCCGGGCGAGCTGCTCCGGATCCTGGTCGTCCACGAGGCGGAACGAGACCTTGGCGCTGGCATGGCCGGCGATCACCGTATTGGTGCCCTCGCCCGTATAGCCGCCGATGATCCCGTTCACGTCGCAGGCCGGGCGCGACTGGATCAGCTCGATG
>NZ_JAQGKL010000179.1 GCF_028290105.1 Methylobacterium sp. | reverse complement strand
CGGATCCCGTCGAAGCTCGGATGATCGACGCGGGGCTCGTGCGCGGGCCATTCCGCCCTGAACCGGTCGCGGACGCCCTCGTCCATGGCGGCGCCGGGATGGTCTGCGATGACGGCGTGGGCGTAGGCCAGCCACCAGGCATCGGGCGCAGGATTTGTCAGGCGCGAGCCGACGGTCATCAGCGCGCCGCAGCGGCTGACGGACAGATCGTGGACGCGCGGAGCATGTGGTCCGTCGGAGCCCGCGAAGCCCCGGCAAAGCAGGGCCGCATAATCGCCGAACCCGTCCGCCTTGCGTGCGAGGCGTACGACGACGTCAGGGTGGGCCGCATGCGCATGGACAGAGCCATGGTACCCGAAGCCGATCTCGGTCCAGCCCGTGGCGATGAGGGAAGCGTGGGCCTTTGCAGCCGACCGTTCAACGATGCCGAGGGCGTCAAGCGAGGGACGGGACGTATCGACCCGATTCCGAAATCCGAACATCGCTGCCACTCCTTCCTGCCGGTCGACGATCCGACGCGCTCCGAGGAGCCGCACGGGTGCAGCGTCGCGGAGAAGCCGGACGGGCGGTCCGGCGACGGTCAGGGTGACCGCGTCGATGTCGGGGGCAGCATGACGAACACGAAGAGGACATCGTCATGCCACTGTCATGGAATGACCCGTGTTTCCGGAAAGTTCAAGAGCGGCGGAAGCGCAAATCCGCGGAGGGCTCGAATGCGCTGTCCTGCCGCATCGTCCGTCGCGCCGCTTCCATGCCCGCCAGGAGCGTTCGGGCCTGGATTTCGTCGGCTTCGCTAAGCCCGCGCTCCGCATCGGGCCGGACGTGCCGCCCCGCATGGGCGGGGCCGACCTCGACGTCGTCGAGGACGAGATATTGCGTAATGCGATTTCGGATCGCGTGCTCGGCGATCTCATCGCCGCGCCCGGCCTGCTCGGCGGGGCGCATTGCGCCCGTCTCGGCATCCCAGCTCGTCGGCAGGATGGCGGTGCGCCAGTCCGGATGAAAGCAGTCCTCGGGGAGACCCGCTTCGATGAGGGTCGGACGGCAATCGGCGACGCGCCAGGTCGATGAAACCACCACCCTCGCGTCGAACTCGCGCACCAAGGCGGCCACGCGGGCGATCTGAACCGGGTTCAGCCTGTCCTTGCCTGCCTGCCGCTGGTAGCCGACGGTTGTGACAACGCCGTCCACGTCGAGGTAGACCGTCGGCGGTCCCGCCCCTCTCCGTTCGCTCAAGAGGCCAACTCCGTCCCGCGCCGCAAGGCTGCACCTGTCGCACGGCTACAGCGCAACGCCGTGTCCGTCCAGCGTCGACCGAGAACTTCAGCCCCCCTGCTGGCTCGACCCCCGTCACTTTTCCAGCCCCCGCCGACCGGCCCTGCTTCGTTGCATGGTCCTCGCGCTGCGGAGGCCGCGCGGGGGACGCCGGCTGAGTGTCCCGCATCGGCGGAAAGGCGACTATCGGCCACGCGACCCGGCGCGCGTACCGTGCGCCCGCGCGGCGCGTGCGCAGACCAGGAACAGGCCCGCGACGACGAGGGCGACAAGCGTCGGAGCCACCACCGAAGCGAGCGCTCCGGCGAAGGCTGAGCCGACGACGTCGCCGAGGTTCATCGCCGCCATGTAGATCTGGAACTGCGTTGCGGACGCACGTCCCTCGCGGCTCGCCAGCAGCACGGTCGGCAGCAACGCGACGTAAAGCAGGGCCGGCACGACGCTGGCCAGTCCGAGGATGAAAGGACCGGCTGCGGCTTCCAGACCGGCTGCGATCAGCACGCCCGCGACGCCGAATGCCACCGCGCAGGCGACGAGGAGGCCGCGCAGGACTTGGCCCGGCCCGATGCGATCGACGTAGGCCCCGATGCCCGCCGCCCCCAGGGTCCCGCCCAGGAGCGCGAGCAGCGCCTGCAGGCGCGACAGGGCGCCCGCGTCCCAGCCATGGACCTGCACCAGCGCGACGGCGAAAGGCACTTGGAACAAGGCGAGGCCGAAGTCGATGGCAAAGCACATGGTCAGCAGGACCAGCGCGTCGCGCGTGCGAAACGCGGCGAGAAGCTGCCGCGCGTAGAGAACCGTTGCCGAGATCCGCATTGGCCCGGGCGTGTGCGACAGGCTGCAGGCCCGCACGGAGAAAAGCTGGTCGCCCGGGGACTCGCGCACGAGGACGGCCGCCAAGGCGAGCGGTGTCGTCAGGGCGAGGAGCGTTGCGGCCGCCGCCGGAAAACCTCGCATCTCGAGGATCCAGGCGAAGAGCGCGGTCCCCGCGGCACTTCCGATCACGAAGCCCGCCCGCGTGCCGGCGCTGGTCCGGCCCAGTTCGTCGGCCGGCACGCTGCCCGCGATCATGCGGTCGGTGGCGGTATCGGCGAGGGAGGCGGCGAGGCTGTGCAGGAAGAGGGCCGCGCTGACGACAGTCAAGCTCGGTGTCGCGCCGAGCAGCAGCAGACCGGCCAGGCTTGTCTGCGCGCAGGCGAGCGAGAGGACGAGCCAGAATCGGCGGGGCCCCATGCGGTAGGGGGTCGCCCGATCGATCACGGGTCCCCAGAGCAGCGGTTGCAGCACCCAGGGCAGGCCGACGATCGCGAGGTGGCGCCCGACATCCGCCGTGGAGGCGCCAGCGGCGGCAAAGTGGTTGACCAGCGCCGTGAGCGCGAAACCCGCCACGACGCCCTGGTAGAGGTAGAGGAGCGTGAACAGGCCGAATCGCCAGCGCGACCTCTGCAAATTCGGCGGCGATTGGGGCATCGGCTCGATCCTCGATCGCCCCGTCGGCGCGTCAGGGGCCCTCCCCCATCCGGTCGGCGCCGATAAGCCCCTTACCCGACACGGCCGGCGCGCGTCACCGCGCCGAATACGCGCTCCGCGAGCCCAGGTCGCAGGGGGAAAGGCTCAGCGGCGGATATCCGGCTCCGTGATGCAGCGACCGGCCTCCGAACACTCGCGTCCGCATGACCCGGCCCGGCCAGGCGGTATGCAACGTCCGCGACGTCTTCGTCGACCCGCAGGCATTTGGCTCGACTTGCGCAGGGTCGGGCGAAGCTGAATCGAACCCGTGTGAGCGATCCAGCGGCTGGTTCCGGTCCGCCGGCCTTCTCCTTCGACGGGAGCGGAGGGCTCACCACCAGTCCGGGCCAGTCACCCCACGACCATTTCCACACGCGGATGTGAACCGCGAAGCTTTTTGAACTGGCCGCGCCGGTTCTCGCCACTGATTGAAAATCTGCAGCCGGCTCATGATCCGTTCCAGATAGCAACGGCATCTTAGGACCCGGTCATTACGAGTATGAACAGCAGCCGCCATTCGATGACGGAACATGAAAACGATCCGCCTGCCCCAACTTAAGCCTGAGCGTCCGATACAGCTTCAGCGCGTGCTTGTGGGATCGAGCGTCGCATTCGCGTTCGTCCTCTGCGCCATGGCAGGCAGTCTCATTCTCACCATGCGCGAGAATGCCTGGAGCCAGGCCGAACGCACGTCACAAAGCCTCCTCCGCAGCGTCGAGCGCACGCTTGATCGCGATATCGAACTCTATGACCTCTCACTGCAGACGGTCGTGGAGCGGTTGCAGAACACCGACTTGGAAGGGGCGCCTCCCGAGGTCCGCCAACTCGGTCTCTTCGATGGAGCCGCGAAGGCGCGCGGATTCGGAGCGATCTTCGTCCTCGACCAGCAGGGACAAGCCTACATCGATTCCGGCTCGATCGTGCCACGACGTCTGAACGCGTTCGAACGCAACTACTTCCAAGTGCACCGAGCCCGCGCGGACCTCGGGCTGCATATCGGGCGGCCGATGAAATCGGCGGTCAGCGGTCGCTTCGTTCTCCCGCTGAGCCGTCGCGTCAGCTTCGCGGACGGCTCCTTCGCAGGCGTCGTCATCGGCACCATCGAAGTCGCCTACTTCGCGGATATTTTCGAGCGTCTCAACACCGAGCCCAACAGCGCCATCAACCTGTTCCACGCCGACGGCATTCTCCTCGTTCGCAGTCCGGCCGATTCCCTGGTTCCCGGCCGCGACATGGCCGGCGTCCCGAGCGTCCAGCGTTTCATCAAAGAGGAGGCGGGGCAGTTCACGGCCATGTCTTCGATGGACGGGGTCGAGCGCCTCTACACCTTCATGCGCGTGGGCCGCTGGCCGCTGCGGGTGAACGTGGCGCTCGGCTCGGAGGCGGTCGAAGCGGCTTGGCGACCGAAGGCCATCACCGTCGGTCTCATTGTCCTCGTGGTGTGCGTCGGCATCGGCCTCCTGGCGCTTCGGCTCAACCGAGAGCTGCGCCGGCGCCTGGAGGCCGAGACGATCGCGCAGGCGACCAGTCTGGAATTGGCGCATCTCGCCAACACGGACAGTCTCACGGGGCTGTCCAATCGCCGGCAGTTCGACCAGGCGCTGGCCGATGCCCGCAGCCGGACCGACCGTTCTCCCCTCGCATTGCTGCTGTTCGATACGGACCAGTTCAAGCGCTACAACGACCTTTACGGCCACTTGGCCGGCGATCACGTGTTAAGGGCCATCGCACGGATCCTGCAGCACCATGCGCTGACGTCCGGCGCGTCGGCCTATCGGATCGGCGGTGAGGAATTCGCGGTCATCCTGAGCGGAACGGACGAGCCCGATGCGTTCGCTTTCGCCGAGCGCGTCCGTCTCGGCGTCGCTGCCGAGAATATCCCTCACGAGGGCCAGAATCATGACGTGGTCACGGTCAGCGGCGGCGTCATGCACGCCGAGCGCTTCCCGGATGCGACGGTCGAACAGTGGTTCGCCACCGCCGATGCCGCCCAGTACGAAGCCAAACGCCAGGGCCGCAATCGGGTGCTGGTCGCGGGAACCGGCACGGCGGGCACGAAGATCGTCGACCCGGTGCAGGGGCACACATCGACCGGGCGCGAGGCCACACCCCAGGGCGAGACCAGAAGCGCGTTTCAGAAGACCAACAAGCGCTACGAGGCTCTAATCGATGCGAGCGCCTCCACAGTCTGGCGAGCGCGTCCGGACGGACAGATCATCGACAGTGGTGGCTGGGCGAACCAGACCGGCCAGAGCCCCGATGCGGCCAGGGGCGACGGGTGGCTCGACGCGGTACATCCGGACGACCGCGAGCGCGCGTCATCGGCGTGGCGCGCCATCACGATTTCGGGACAGACCGGGTCCGTCGAGTACCGGGCGCGACATGTGACCGGCGACTACCGCTGGATCCTGGCCCGGGCCGTTCCGCTGAAGGACGCTTCCGGTCGGATCGAGGAATGGGTCGGTGTCGCGACCGACGTCCACCAGAGCCGGCAGGCGACCGAAGCCCTGCGTGTTCAGGAGGAACGTCACCGCCTGGCCGTCCTCGCAACGCAGGATTCGATCTGGGATTGGGATCTCGCCACCGATCACATCGCCTGGAGCGAGGCGACGGGTGTGCTGTTCGGCTACGCGGATACCGAGATCGCGGATTCCGGGACATGGTGGAAGAGCAAGATCCATCCGGATGACCGGGCACGCGTGGTCGCGTCCATCTACGCCCTGATCGACGGGACGGACAGTCGCTGGAGCGACGAGTACCGGTTCCTGCGGGGCGACGACACCTATGCCGAAGTGATCGACAGGGGCTTCGTCATTCGCAACGAGGCGGGTCGGGCCGTGCGCATGGTGGGCGCCATGCACGACGCCACCCTGCAACGCGAGGCGAGTTCCGCCCTTCGCAGCAGCGAGGAGCGTCTGCGCCTCGCACTCCGGGCCGGCCGCCTCGTGGCGTGGGAGCGGGACCTGAGGACCGGGCTGGCGACCCGCTCCGCGAACTCCCTCTCGCTCCTCGGCATCGGCTCGGGACCGATTTCCCTGTTGCTCGACCAAGTGCACCCCGCCGACCGGGCCTACGTGGAAACCTTCGTGGCCTATGGCGGCACCGTGAATGCCGTCGAGTTCCGGTACCTGCATCCGTCAGGACCTTTGATGTGGTTGGCGATGCGCGCCGAGCAGATCACCGCCGATCGCGTCGTCGGGATCACGTTCGACATCACCGAGCGCAAGCTCGCCGACGAACTGGCCTGGCGGGCGGCCAACCATGATGCGCTGACGGGGCTCGCCAACCGCGCCTTCTTTCAGAGCCAGCTTGAGGAGGCGCTGACACGGGCCGAGCAATCCGACACCGGCGTCAGCCTGATGCTCATCGACCTCGATGGGTTCAAGGACGTGAACGATACGCTGGGCCACGACGTCGGCGACGCCGTGCTCGGCGAGGTCGCCCGGCGTCTGAGCGACGGCTTGCGCAACCAGGACGTCGTCGCGCGGCTCGGCGGCGACGAGTTTGCCCTGCTGCTCGGCGAGCCGCTGCGGCTCGACCACGCGATGCGCTTCGCCGACACCTTGATCGAGCGGCTTCGACAGCCCTTCGCCTATCGGGGACGTACGCTCACCTGCAAGGCCAGCATCGGTGTGGCCGCCTTCCCGGATCACCATCGCGATGGGCGTGAACTTCTGAAAGACGCCGACCTGGCGCTCTCGCGCGCCAAGGCCGCGGGCCGAAACTGCGCCCTCGTCTATGTGCCAGAGATGCGGGCGGAGACCGAGCGGCGGGTCGGCATCATCGAGGAAGTGCGGCTGGCACTCGATGCAGGCCAGATCGTGCCCTTCTATCAACCGAAGGTCTGCCTCACGACGGGGGAGATCGTCGGCTTCGAGGCCTTGGCGCGCTGGCTCCACCCGTCGAAAGGCCTCCTGACCCCGGGCTATTTTGGCGCGGCTTTCGAGGATCGCGAGCTTTCGATCGCGCTGGGCGACTGCCTCCTCCGGCAGGTCGCCGCCGACATGCGCTCGTGGCAGGAGCGCGGGCTCGGCTTCGGCCGGATCGCGGTGAATTTCGCGTCCGCCGAGTTCCGCAAGCCCGATCTTGCCGGGCATGTCCTCGATGTCCTGCGAAGCTTCGACATACCGCCCGCGTCGTTCGAGGTCGAGATCACCGAGACCGTCTTCCTCGGCCATGGCTCCGAATGCGTCCCGGCGACGCTCCAGCGTCTCCACGAGGCCGGGATCCTGGTGACCCTCGACGATTTCGGGACCGGCTATGCCTCACTGACCCATCTCAAACAGTTTCCGGTGGGCCACATCAAGGTGGATCAGAGCTTTGTGCGAGACATGGAGCAGGACGGAGACGATGCCGCCATCGTGGCAGCCGTGATCGGTCTCGGCCGGAGCCTGGGGGTGCAGGTCACGGCGGAAGGCATCGAGACGGTGGGCCAGGCCGAGAAGCTGGCGGCCCTGGGCTGCGACTACGCGCAAGGCTACCTCTATGCGCGCCCGATGATCGGCTCGCGCGTGCCGTGGCTGCTGCAGACATGGACCGCGGGCTCGACTCGTGACCTGCATGCACGGCAACTGTCGGCGTGATGGACCGGCACGGCGTATCGCCGTACCGGCATCGGGAACGTCGCTTGGGGGACAGGCTCATGCCGAACGGCTACTGGATCGCGCGCATCACCGTGACGGACCCCGAGCGCTACGGCGCTTACGCGCGTGCCCTCCCGGCGGTCGTCGAGCGCTTCGGGGGGCGGTTTCTCGTCGCCGGCGGGCGCTTCGAGACCGTCGAGGGCGAAGCCAAGGCGCGCAATGTCGTCATCGCCTTCGACGACTACGAGAAAGCCCGCGCCTGTTGGCATTCACCGGATTACGCCGAGGTCGCGCGCCTGCGCGAGCGGGCGGCGGACGTCGACGTCGTGATTGTCGAGGGCGCCGGCCCGTCGTCTATGTGAAGCAACAGGACTCGCTTCACCGGAGCCGATCTGGCGTTCCGACCTGCCGAGGACGCTCGGATCGAGTGTCAAGGTGTTCTCTGGTCAGGTCAGGCTGAACCGAAGCTCGCCCAGGCCTTCGACGCTGCAGGCGATCTGGTCACCGGGCTTGAGCCATCTGCGTTCGGCACGCGGAATCTTTTCGCCGAAGATCACGCCCTGCGGCGTGCCGGTGTAGAAGATGTCGCCGGGCTTGATCGTCATGATCTTCGAAGCGAAGCTGATCAACTGGCGGCAGTTGAAGATCATGTCGTTGGTGTTCCAATCCTGGCGCTGGACTCCGTTGACCCGCGTCTCCAGGCGCAGGCTGTTCGGGTCCTTCACGAGGTCGCTGGTGACCATGTAGGGCCCGAGGGGCGCAAAGCCGTCGCTGGTCTTGCCGATCATGAATTGCGAGGTCAGCGTCTGCAGGTCGCGGGCGCTGAAATCGTTGCCGGTGGCATAGCCCGCCACGTAATCCAAGGCATCGGCTTCGGAGACGTCGCGGCATTCGCGTCCGAACACTATGACGAGTTCGATCTCGTAATCGAATTCCCTTGCGGCCGCCGTCGGCAGCTTGATCGTTCCGCCATGGTGGTTGAGGGCGTTGTTGTACTTGTTGAAGAGCGGCGGGTCCTTGGGAATGGGCGTACCAGTCTCCTCGGCGTGCTTCCGGTAGTTGAAGCCCATCATGATGATCTTCTCGGGCCGGGTGACGAGCGGCGCGTAGGCGATCTTCGCCTCGTCGAGGAGGAGTCCGGCCTGGGGCCGCGCTCCGACTGCCTGGACCAGGGCCGTCAGCTCGGCGCCCCTGCCGTTTTGCAGAAGGTCGTCCATGTCGGCCGGCGCCGGCAGGCCGAGATTTTCAGCCGCCGCGGTGACGTCGAGGACGCCGCCCGGCAGCTTGACGCCGAGGCCGTAGCCCCCCGCCCGACGCATGTTGATGAGCGTCAGGCCGCGCGGCATCGCGAAGGCACCGGAGCGCACCCCGGGTCCGGCCATCGCCCCGGTGCCTGCGATTGCGGGTGCGCCCGTTTGAGGCTCCCCCGCTGCCTGGGCCGCGGTCGCCATCGCACCCGCCGAGGCCGCGGCGATGCCGGCCGCCGCCTTCAGGAAATCCCGTCGGTCATTGCTCATGGCGTCCTCTCCGAATGTCCGGGTCTTTGCTTCGCCCGCGGTTCCGATGCCGTGCCGGTCAGCTGAACAGGATCAGCGTCTTCGATACGGTCGTCCAGATGCCCCAGAGGATGGGAATTCCGACCGCCATCCAGGCGAGACCCGCGAGCGGACTGAAGCCGCCACGCCCGATCCCGTAGGAGCCCGACTGTAGGCGCGCCGAGGTCGTCGAGCCCTTGGCTTCGGCCGCAGCGACCTCCGCGTCGCTCATGAACCAACGCGCTGCCAATGGGCGCACCAGCAGGTTGGCCACGAAGCCCACGGCCAGGAAACCCGCGAGGATGTACATCGTCCGGGTATAGAGTTCGGCGCCCTGGATGCCGGCATCCACCTGCGCCTGCCGGATCGCCGTGACCACGAAGGGCCCGACCACACCTGCCGTCGACCACGCGGTGAGGAGGCGCCCATGGATGGCGCCCACGAACTGCGTACCGAAGACGTCGGCGAGGTAGGCAGGAATCGTGGAGAAGCCGCCGCCATACATCGACAGGATCACGCAGAAGAACACCACGAACAGTCCCTTCGAACCGATCCCGGCAGCCCAGGGTGCCGCTGCGTAGAGCACGCAGCCCAGGGCGAAGAAGGTGGCGTAGGTGACCTTGCGGCCGATCTTGTCCGACATCGAGGCCCAGAAGAAGCGGCCGAGGATGTTGAACAGCGAGAGTAGGCCCACGAACCCCGCCGCGACGGCGGCGATCTGCGCCTTCTGGCTGCCGTCGAGTTGCGAGAAGGCGAGGCCCGGCTGACCGATCAGGGCGCCGCCGAAGATCTCCTGCAGCATCGGCGAGGCCAGGGCGAGGACGCCGATGCCCGCCGAGACGTTGAGAGCGAGCGCGGTCCAGAGCAGCCAGAACTGCGGGGTCTTGTGAGCATTGTCGAGATGGACGTGCCCCGAGGTGATCATCGCGCTCTTGGAGGCCGGTGCGGTCCAGCCCTCGGGCCGCCAGCCGGCCGGGGGAACCCGGTAGCCGAGAGCGCCGCAGGTCATCGCGACGAGATACAGCACGCCCATCACCGCCAGCGTCTCCCAGACGCCGGCGGAATTCGCGGTCTTGAAGGTGTTGATCAGGATGTTGGCCAGCGGTGAGCCGATCATGGCGCCGCCGCCGAAGCCCATGATGGCCATGCCGGTCGCCATTCCGCGCCGGTCGGGGAACCACTTCACCAGGGTCGAGACGGGAGAGATGTAGCCGAGCCCCAGGCCGATGCCCCCGATCACACCCATGCCCAGCCAGACCAGCCAGAGCTGGTGAAGATGGACGCCCACGGCCCCGATCAGGAAGCCGCCCCCCCAACAGAGTGCCGCCGCCAGACCGGCTTTGCGGGGACCGGCCCGCTCAAGCCATCCACCGAAGACGGCTGCGGCGATTCCCAGCATGACGATGCCGATGGAGAAGACCGTCACGAGATCGCTCACGCGCCAGTCACAGGTGGTGGTGAACAGGACGGTGGCGACGGTCATATCGGGGCAGGCTGCCGGCGACGGTTGCCCGACGCTGAGGGCGCGCGACAGGGGCAGCCAGAACACCGACAATCCGTAGGACATCCCGATGCAGAGATGGATCGCGAGGGCAGCCGGCGGCACGAGCCAGCGATTGAAACCGGCCTTCGCGACGATATGCTCGCGGGACAACCAATTGGACAAACCCACGTCCGCCGGGGACGCGTCAGAGACGCGAACGTTCATGTCAGGCTTCTCTCCCTGCGTGGCCTCTTCGGGCCTTGGTATTCCAGGGATTAAATCATGCCGCCAATCGTAAAGCTATGCCGTGGTGCATCGGATCGTGCACGGCGCGCGAACGATGTTGCGCAGACGGCGGACAGGCGCTGCAGGATGACGGTGCAACGCATGCCTGCGACGCGCCGTCGCCAACCGGTCCGTGTCGAAGCCCAGAGCGCAGGACGCTCGGCCTATTGAGCCGCGTTGATGGGGAGGAGGCGCGCGATCCGTACCGCGAGCTCCTCGGGGATGAAGGGTTTCACGAGGTAGTCGCTGGCCCCGGCATTCAGGGCGCCGACGATGTCCTGCTCCAGCTTCCGGGACGTCAGCATGACCACCAGGGTGCCGGCCGTCTTCGGCGTCGTCTTGATCTGCCTCAGCAGTTCGAAACCGTTGATGCCCGGCATCATCGCGTCGAGGACCACAAGGTCGGGGGCTTCCGCTTCGATCACGCGGAGCGCCTCGCTCCCGTCCGGGGCCGTGATGACGTTGTAGCCGCGGCTCTTCAGCTTCAGGTTGATGATCGAGCGCGTGATCGTGTCGTCGTCGGCAACGACGACGAGGGGGGCTACGGGCATCTCTAATCTCCGGACGGAACGCGAACACGGGTGTGCGAGGCATCGCCTCAGCGTCGATCCGATACGATCCGAGAATTCTCTATGACGCGTTAAAGCAACGCGAAACAACGCGCACCGAACCCTCAGTCAACCGCACGTTGTTGTCGGCTTACGACCGCGTCGGCATGACGATGTAGAGACGGACGTCATGCATTAGGGTAAATCAATCGTTTCGGGACCGGTATCATCTTCGAAATCACGGCATTTTGAAGGGACATTTGGATCGGCGTGTGGGTGGCCAATCCACCTCCTGTAGTACAAAACTAAGACTTTGCGGGTCTGATCGCGGGCGATGCTCTCCGGGAACACTCGCGTGCGACAGCGCTCCATCAGCCTGCAGGTGCTGCTCGCATCGGTCTTCGGCATCCTCGCACTAGCCCTGACGTTCTGCGTCAGCTTCACGGCCGAGCGCATCGCGGCCGCACAGTTGCGCGAGCAGATCGGGCACGAACTCTCCAGCTACGCGGACAACCTGCGCGATCGGCTGGACGCGGTCATGCACGACAACCTGCAGCTCGTGCGGACCCTCGCCACGATGGGGCAGAGCGTCTCGGCGACGCCGGCGACGTGGCGCAAATGGATCGATACGGTCCAGGCGGATCACAAGGAATACGCATGGCTCGGTCTGGCCGACGCCAGCGGCATCGTCATCGCAAGCTCGGGCGGCATCCTCGAAGGCCGCAGCGTGGCGGAGCGGCCGTGGTTTCGCGAGGCACGCCTGAAGCCATATGCGGGCGACGTGCATGAGGCGCTCCTCCTTGCCCAAAAGCTCTCGCCACTTCCCGATGGCGAGCCGATGCGGTTCGTCGACGTATCGACCGCCGTCCACGACGGCGAGGGCCGGCTCGTCGGCATCCTCGGAGGTCATATGAGCTGGAGCTGGGCGCGCCGGATCGAGCGCTCGATCCTGGACCGGTTCCAGGAGCGCCAGAACGGCATCGAAGGCCTGATCCTGCGCAGCGACGGCGAGGTCCTGCTGGGCCCGTCCGACATCATGGGCCGGCGCCTGTCCCCGGCGATCCTGCAGGCGATCGCGGGTGCCACAACGGCGCGCGGGGGCGCCTCCCCCATCATCTCCTTCGGCGACGATCAATCCTTCCTGATCGCGGCAAGCCGGTCCATCGGCATGGTCGATTATCAGGGCATGGATTGGACGATCGTCATCCGGCAGCCGACCCGAACCGCGCTCGCGCCGGTCTCGCATGTCAGCCACGCCATCCTGCTCTGGGGCGTCGGCCTCGCTCTTCCGTTCGGACTCCTGGGACTCCTCATCGCCCGGATGACGACGCGGCCACTCCTGGCCCTCGTCGCCTTCGCAAAGCGGCACCGGCTCGGCGACCGGAGCACGCAGGTCCCGTCCGGCGGGTATCGCGAGGCCAACGCCCTGAGTTCCTCCCTCGAACGCCTGATCTCCGACCTGACCGCGCGGGACACGGCCCTGGAAGCGAGCAACCGGGTCCTGGAGCAACGCGTGGAGGAACGCACGAGCGCCCTGCGCGAGGCCTCCGTCCTCACCCGGAAGATCATGGAGAACAGCCCCGACGTGATCCTGGTGGCCGGCCCCGGAGGCCAGGTCGAGTTCGCGAGCCGCAGTGCCCACTGGATCAACTACGCGCCGGAGCCCGGCGCCCTGATCGGCCGCCGCCTGTTCTCCATGTTTCCGAAATCGAGCGTGGAGCACCTGCAAACGGCCATGCTGCAGGCCTGCGAGGCGCCGGTCGTCGAGATCGAGATCTTTTGTCCCTCGAAATCCGGCGCCGGGCAGTGGCTCAGCGTGCTCGTGAGCTTCATGAACGACGGCCACAACCATCTGGAACGCGTGCTGTGCATCGTTCGCGACAGGACGGTCGAGCACGAGCAGGCGCAGGCCGAGCGCGCGGCGACGGCGGAGGCCCAGCGGCTGACGACCGAGGCGAATGCCGCCAGCGAGGCCAAAACGGACTTCCTTGCCTCGATGAGTCACGAGATCCGCACGCCGCTCAACGCGGTGATCGGTTTCACCGGCATCATCCTCGACCGCAACGACCTGACGCCCGATCTCAAGCGGCAGATCCGGATGATCCAGAGTTCCGGCAGTGCCCTGCTCACCGTCGTGAACGACGTGCTCGATTTCTCGAAGATCGAGTCCGGCGCCATCGAACTGGAGCCGCGCCCGTTCTCGCTGAGGGGCTTGGCCGACAATGCCCGCATGATCGTCGCCGCCCTCGCCGAGGAGAAGGGGCTGGAACTCGGCCTCGACGTCGACGAGCGGATATCGCCCTGCCACGTCGGCGACGAGGACCGCCTGCGCCAGGTCCTGCTCAACCTGATCAACAATGCGGTGAAATTCACCCGCGAAGGCTCGGTCACCCTGCGGCTCGCCGTCATCGGCCGGACGGAGGCGAGCGAGCGCATCGCGATCTCGGTGACCGACACCGGAATCGGCATCCCGCCGGAGAAGATCGACCGCCTGTTCAAGCGCTTCAGCCAGGTCGACGGGTCGATCCGCCGTGAGTTCGGCGGCACCGGGCTCGGACTTGCGATCTCGCAACGTCTCGTCGGGCTGATGGGTGGCGAGATCGCCGTATCGAGCGAAGCCGGGATGGGCTCGACGTTCTCCTTCGTCCTGTCCCTCGACCTCGCGGATTCCGGGAGCGTCGCGAATGTCGAGGCGGTCCTGCCGGTGACGGCGCAGCCGCGTCGCCTCCTCCTGGCCGAGGACTTGCCCGCCAACCAAGAGATCGTACGGATCATCCTGGAGGGGGCGGGCCACAGCGTCGACGTCGTCGGCGATGGAGCCGCCGCGCTCCGGGCCGTGGAGACCGGCGACTACGACGCCGTTCTGATGGACGTTCAGATGCCGATCATGGACGGCCTGACCGCCACCGCCGAGATCCGCGCCCTGCCCGCTCCGCGCTGCGGTATCCCGATCATCGCGCTCACCGCGAACGTGCTCGCCGATCAGGTCAAGGCCCTGCGCGCGGCGGGGATGGACGGCCATGTCGGAAAGCCCTTCCGCCGCAGCGACCTTCTCGAAGCGATCGAGCGATGCTGCCGCTCCGGCATCGCTTCCGCTCCTGTGCTGGCCGAGACAGGACCGGCGCCCGCGACCGCCGCGCCCGACCAAGCGATCCTCGATGAGTTGATCGGCCTCGCCGGCCCGGACCAGGTCCTGACCTGGCTCGACGACGTTCGTGTCCGAATCGCAGCCATCTACCCGTCGACCGGGCCGATCGATGCCACGGATCGGTTCATGGCCGATAATCACACCCTGATCTCGCAGGCCGGTATGCTGGGGTTCACGGCTCTGTCGGAGGCCTGCCAGATGGTCGAGATGCATCACCGTGCCGGCGACGACGTCGCGGAGCCAATCCGCTGGTGCCGCGTGGAGGCCGATCGCGCCATCGCAGGATGCCGGAGCTTCGCGGATGCGCGCGCGGTCGAAGCGGCCGCCGAGCCTTTCCGGATCGCCGTCTGATCCAAATCCGTACCGGGTCCTGCGCCGACTATCCTGTATCCGCGTCACGCACCCGTCGACAAAGGTCGGCGGAGTGGGCTCACCGCTACGCGGTCGCCCCCTTTCGCACGGGCCTCGCGCAGGGATGCGATCGCACGCGCCAGGG
>NZ_JAQGKL010000141.1 GCF_028290105.1 Methylobacterium sp. | reverse complement strand
CATGTCGCAGAGCGTCGGCTACACGGTGGCTTCGCTCGGGCCACTCGGCTTCGGCTTGGCGCACGATCTAACGGGCACCTGGGCCGCCTCGACGATTCTGTTCTGCACGATCGCGCTCTTCGCCTTCCTGTGCAGCTTAGGGGCCGGACGCGACCGCTACGTCGGCGCGTCCTGAACCCGCGTCGGGACGGCGCCTGACGCCGCCCCGCATCGCGTGTAGCCCGTTTAGAACACCTTCTCGGCGTGGTCGCCGCGCGGCGTCGCCCCGGCGACACCGGCCGCCGCGTCCGCCTGCTCGGCGGCTCGCTTGTCGAGCGAGCGCTCCACCACCTTGGCGATTCCCACCATGATGGTGTCGAGGATGTAGTCCTTGGGCGTGTAGACCGCCGTCACGCCCATGTTCTTGAGCACGAGTTCGTCGTCGGCCGAGATGATGCCGCCGACCACCACGGGGATGTGGTCGAGGCCCGCTTCGCGCATCTTCGCCTTGACGTCGCGCACCAGCGGGACGTGGCTCCCCGACAGGATCGAGAGGCCGACCACGTGGGCGCCGGTGGACTTGGCCTTGGCGACGATCTCGGCCGGAGTCTGGCGGATGCCGTCGTAGGTCACGTCGAACCCGACGTCGCGGGCACGCAGCGCGATCTGCTCGGCGCCGTTCGAGGGGCCGTCGAGGCCGGGCTTGCCGACGACGAGCTTCGGTGTCTCGCCGAGGCGCTCGCCGAGATCGGCGATGAGGAGCTTGGCGTCCGCCGCCGCGCCCGAGGACACGGTCTCGAGGGTGACGCCGGTGGGCGCGCGGTACTCGCCGAAGACCTGGCGCAGGCGCTCGCCCCACTCGCCCGTCGTCACGCCGGCCTTCGCGGCGGCGATCGAGACCGGCATGATGTTGGCGCCCGAGCGCGCGGCGGCCTCGAGGTCGGACAGCGCCTTTTCGACAGCCTTGCCGTCGCGCTTCGAGCGCCAGTCGCGGATGCGCTGCTCGGCCTCCATCTCCACGGTCTCCGACACCGTGAAGATCGCGCCCTCGCCGGCGGTGAGCGGCGAGGGTTCGCCGGCCTGGAACTTGTTGACGCCGACCACGATCTGGTCGCCGGCCTCGATGGCCGAGATCCGCTTGGCGTTCGATTCCACGAGCGCCCGCTTCAGGGCACCGGTCTCCACCGCCGCGACCGCGCCGCCGATGCCGCCGATCTCTTCGAGCGCCTGCCGGGTCTCGGCCTTCAGGGCCTCGACCTTGGCATCGATGACCTTCGAGCCGTCGAAGATGTCGTCGTATTCGAGGAGGTCGGTCTCGAAGGCCAGGATCTGCTGCATGCGCATGGACCATTGCTGGTCCCAGGGGCGCGGCAGGCCGAGCGCCTCGTTCCAGGCCGGCAGCTGCACGGCTCGCGCGCGGGCACGCTTGGAGAGCGTCACGGCCAGCATCTCGATGAGGATGCGGTGGACGTTGTTCTCGGGCTGCTGCTCGGTCAGGCCGAGGCTGTTGACCTGGACGCCGTAGCGGAAGATGCGCTTCTTCGGGTCGGTGATGCCGTAGCGCTCCTGGGCGATCTCGTCCCAGAGCTCCGCGAACGCCCGCATCTTGCAGATCTCGGTGACGAACCGCATGCCGGCGTTCACGAAGAACGAGATGCGGCTGAACACGTCGGCGAAGCTCGCCTCGTCAAAATCGGGATCGTCCCGCACCGTGTCGAGCACCGCGATGGCGATGGCGAGCGCGTAGGAGAGCTCCTGCACCGGCGTCGCCCCGGCCTCCTGCAGGTGGTAGGAGCAGACGTTCATCGGGTTCCACTTCGGCACCTCCTTGGTCGTGAACAGGATCACGTCCTTGGTCAGCCGGAGCGACGGCGCGGGCGGGAACACGTAGGTGCCGCGCGACAGGTATTCCTTGATGATGTCGTTCTGGGTCGTGCCCTGGAGGCCGCTCAGCGGCGCGCCCTGCTCCTCCGCCACCGCGAGATAGAGCGACAACAGCCACGGCGCCGTGGCGTTGATCGTCATCGAGGTGTTCATCTGCTGCAGCGGAATCTGGTCGAACAGGGTCCGCATGTCGCCGAGATGCGCGATCGAGACGCCGACCTTGCCGACCTCGCCGCGGGCCAGCTCGTGGTCGGGATCGTAGCCGGTCTGCGTCGGCAGATCGAAGGCGACCGAGAGCCCGGTCTGGCCCTTGGCGAGATTGCCTCGGTAGAGCGCGTTCGACTCCTTGGCATTGGAATGCCCGGCATAGGTCCGGATGATCCAGGGCTTGTCGCGCTTGACCTCGGCGACGGTCGCGTTCGCGCTCATTCCACTCGACTCCGTTCGATTGTGTGCCGCGCTTTTTCCGCGCGTGATGCGCGGCACCCTATCCAAGCCGTGGCCACGCGTCATCTGGCCGAAAGTCGAGCCTGATCGCGTTCGGGCCCGAAGGCTTGGAAAAATTCTAGGCGCGCCGCGCAAGCGAATTCAAAAGCACATCGCGGCCCAAGCCTGCACAAAGGTACCTAAATGTCTGACAGATCGACAGGATATGTCCTGCCGACGGACAGAACTGACGCAAAGAATATTGAATACAGATCCGAGCGTCCGCATGAACCTCGATTCGCCCACAGGCGCGGGGCCTTCATGGCCTTTCTGGGGCCTTGGAGCGGTTCAGGTTCGCCGATATAGGGTCGCTCAGAACAAGATAGGGAGAGCCAAGATGGCCGCGAGTCCTGCGTCGAGCACGACCGAAATCAAGGATCTGTACGAGATGGGCGAGGTCCCGCCCCTCGGTCACGTGCCGGCGAAGATGTACGCCTGGGCCATCCGGCGCGAGCGCCACGGTCCGCCGGAGCAGTCGCACCTGCTCGAAGTGCTCCCGGTTTGGGACATCGGCGACGACGAGGTGCTGGTCTACGTCATGGCCGCCGGCGTCAACTACAACGGCGTCTGGGCCGGCCTCGGCGAGCCGATCTCGCCCTTCGACGTGCACAAGGGCGAGTACCACATCGCCGGCTCGGACGCTTCCGGCATCGTCTGGAAGGTCGGCGCCAAGGTGAAGCGCTGGAAGGTCGGCGACGAAGTCATCGTCCACTGCAACCGCGACGACGGCGACGACGAGGAGTGCAACGGCGGCGACCCGATGTTCTCGCCGTCCCAGCGGATCTGGGGCTACGAGACCGGCGACGGCTCCTTCGCCCAGTATTGCCGGGTGCAGTCGCGCCAGCTCATGGTCCGCCCCAAGCACCTCACCTGGGAGGAGGCGGCCTGCTACACGCTGACCCTCGCCACCGCCTACCGCATGCTGTTCGGCCACGCGCCGCACACGGTGCGTCCCGGCCAGAACGTCCTCGTCTGGGGCGCCTCGGGCGGTCTCGGCGTGTTCGCGGTGCAGCTCTGCGCGGCGTCCGGCGCCAACGCCATCGCGGTGATCTCCGACGACTCGAAGCGCGACTACGTGATGAGCCTGGGCGCCAAGGGCGTCATCAACCGCAAGGAATTCGATTGCTGGGGTCAGCTCCCGAAGGTCAATTCGCCTGAGTACAACACCTGGCTCAAGGAAGCCCGGAAGTTCGGCAAGGCGATCTGGGACATCACCGGCAAGGGCAACGACGTCGACATCGTGTTCGAGCACCCTGGCGAGTCGACCTTTCCGGTCTCGACCCTGGTGGCCAAGCGCGGCGGCATGATCGTGTTCTGCGCCGGCACCACCGGCTTCAACATCACGTTCGACGCCCGCTACGTCTGGATGCGCCAGAAGCGCATCCAGGGTTCGCACTTCGCGCACCTGAAGCAGGCGTCGGCCGCCAACCAGTTCGTTCTGGACCAGCGCATCGACCCCTGCATGAGCGAGGTCTTCCCCTGGGACAAGATTCCCCAGGCCCACACCAAGATGTGGAAGAACCAGCACGCGCCCGGCAACATGGCCTGCCTCGTCAATTCCCCGCGCGCCGGCCTGCGGACGGTCGAGGACGTGATCGAGGCCGGAAAGCTCTAAGCCTTACGACCGCATCGAAAGCCGCCGATCACCTGCCCTTTTCGGAGGGCAGGTGTTTTGCGTATTCCTCGCGCTCTTCCTTCTGCTTGATGAGATCCGCATAGGCCTGACGCATCTCGGGCGAAACGCTGACGGATCGGGCCTTCTCCTTCTTGCGCTTCGGCGCTTTCTTGAATTGGTTCGTGGTCTCGGTCATCGCGGTTCCCATCCGTCGGTTGTGCAAAGCATAGGCGCGATGCGCGACGACCGCGAGACGCCGCCCCGCCTTTCTCCGCGTCGCGCCTGCTGATAGACCGTCGCCCGAGCGATCGCTCCGTCCGCTGCCCCGCCGGACGGCGCCGTCACGCAGGGCGTTCACGGATCACGGCGACCACAATGGAAAAGTTCACCACCCTGGAGGGCGTTGCGGCGCCCATGCGGATCATCAACGTCGACACCGACCGGATCATCCCCAAGCAGTACCTCAAGACCATCAAGCGCACCGGGCTGGGCAAGGGCCTGTTCTCCGAGATGCGCTACCACGACGACGGCTCGGAGAACCCGGACTTCGTCCTGAACAAGCCGGCCTATCGCAACGCCCGCATCCTCGTTGTCGGCGACAATTTCGGCTGCGGATCCTCGCGCGAGCACGCGCCCTGGGCGCTCACCGATTTCGGCATCCGCTGCGTCATCTCCACGAGCTTCGCGGACATCTTCTTCAACAACTGCGCCAAGAACGGCATCCTGGCGATCACGGTCTCCCCGGAAGACCTGGAGAAGCTGTTCGAGGATGCCGAGCGGGGCGCGAACGCGACGCTGTCGGTGGATCTGGCGGCCCAGACCATCAAGGGCCCCGACGGCGGCACCCTGCATTTCGACATCGACCCGGGCCGCAAGGAAAGCCTGCTCAACGGCCTCGACGAGATCGGCCTGACCCTGAAGCGGGCGCCGAAGATCGACGCCTACGAGGAAAAGCTCGCGGCGCGCGGATTCGCCTGAAGCCTGGGCGTTCGTCGCGCTTCGGGTTAGCGCCGCGTGCGGTGCCGACCCGATCATTCCGCCTCGCTCTCAACCGTTCGTTAACCGTGGTATCGCCTGAATTCGCGATCACAGTTCCCCGGACGCATTGGCGGAGATCACGATGGCATTCGGCCGCTCAGGCAAGACGGCGACCCTCTCCCTCGGACTGGCCGCGGCCCTCCTGTCGCGCCCCGCTCCGGCCCGCGCCGACTTCCAGGATTGCCTCGCGAACCTGCAATCCCAGGCGGCGGCGCAGGGCATCTCCGCCCAGACCTTCCGCGCGGCCACGGCCGGCATCAGCTACGACGAGAAGGTGCTCGAACTCTCCCAGGCCCAGCCCGAGTTCAAGACGCCGATCTGGGACTACATGGCCGCCCTCGTGGACGAGGAGCGGGTGGACGACGGCAAGGCCGCCATGCGCGAGCATGCGCAGGCGCTCGCCAACGCGGAAAGCCGCTACGGCGTCGACCGCTACACCATCGCGGCGGTCTGGGGTGTCGAATCCAATTTCGGCAAGAACCTCGGCAAGATGCCGCTGGTGCAATCCTTCGCCACGTTGATCTGCGCCAACCACCGCCGCCGCGACTTCTTCAAGGGCGAGCTGATGGCGACCCTGAAGATCATCGAGCGCGGCGACATCGATCCCTCGCGCCTCAACGGGTCCTGGGCGGGCGCCTTCGGCCAGACCCAGTTCATGCCCACCACCTACCAGCGCCTCGCCGTCGACGGCGACGGCGACGGGCGGCGCGACTTGGTGGATTCGGTACCGGACGCGGTCGCCTCCACGGCAAACTTCCTGCGCGTCGCCAAGTGGTCGAACGGCCAGCCTTGGGGCTACGAGGTCCGCGTGCCGAAGGGCTTCAACGCGGGCGCCGCCGGCCGCAAGAACAAGAAGCCGGTGGCCCATTGGGCCTCCCTCGGCGTCACCCGGATCGACGGCCGGCCGCTCTCCGGCGAGGGTCCCGCCGGGATCCTGCTGCCGGCGGGCAGCGACGGACCGGCCTTTCTCGTGACGCGCAACTTCGATGCGCTCTATTCCTACAACGCCGCCGAATCCTATGGTCTAGCCATCGCGGTCCTGTCCGACCGCCTGCGCGGGCGCGGCGGGATCCAGGCCGGGTGGCCCACCGACGATCCGCCGTTGTCGCGCGCCGAGCGCCGCGATCTCCAGGCCCGGCTGACCAAGCGGGGCTTCGATGTCGGCGAGCCGGACGGCAAGGTCGGCTCGAAGACCCGCGACGCGATCAAGGAGGTCGAGCGCAGCCTCGGTATGCCGGCGACGGGGCGTCCGGGGGCCAAGGTACTGGAAGCGCTCCGGCGCGGATGAGCGCGCGCCGCCTCATCACCTCCGGTTCACCCTTCGAGGCTGCCTACGGCTATTTCCGCGCGCTGGTGCAGGACGGCTTCGTCTTCGTCGCCGGCACCACGGGCTACGACTACGCGACGATGACGATGCCGGAGACGGCCGCCGAGCAGGCCGAGGCCTGCTGGCGCACCATCGCGTCCGTGCTCGGCGAGGCGGGCGCGTCCCTCGCGGACATCGTGCGGGCGACCTACCATGTCACCGACCGCGCGGAGGCCGAGGCCGTGCTCGCGGTCTGCGGACGCGTGCTGGCGGATGTGCGCCCGGCCGCCACGATCCTGATCGTGGCCGGATTGCTGCGTCCCGAGATGAAGGTCGAGATCGAAGTCACGGCCAAGCGGTCTTAGCGCGATCGTGGAAAGGCACAGGAGGGCTCGGGCTTGGCTGCACGGCTGATCGCACTGACCGGCGCCACCGGCTTCATCGGGCGCCATCTCCTCCACGATCTGTCGCGACGCGGCTACCGCGTCCGGGTCTTGCTGCGCCGGCCGGTCGAGGTGCCGGAGGGCGCCAGCAGCGCGGTCGTCGGCGATCTGTCCCGGCCGATGAACATGGCGGCGGCCCTCGCCGGCGTCGACGCGATCGTGCACTCGGCCGGCCTCGCGCTCTCCATGTCGGGCAGGCCCGACGACGATTTCCGGTCATCGAATACGGACGCGACCCTGCGGCTCGCCGAGGCGGCGGCCAAGGCGCGCGTGCAACGCCTAGTCTTCCTGTCCTCGATCCGTGCGCAGACCGGCGTGTCGGCCCCCGGCATCGTCACCGAGGCCGATCCGCCCGTGCCCACCGACGCCTACGGCCGCTCGAAGCTGGCGGCGGAAGAAGCCCTGGCGGGGACGGCGCTCGACTGGGTCGCCCTGCGTCCCGTTCTCGTCTACGGCGCCGGCGTGAAGGGGAACATGGCGACGCTGATGCAACTCGTCCGCTCGGCCGCGCCCCTGCCGTTCGGCGGCCTCGACGCCCGGCGCTCGCTCGTCTCCGTCGAGAGCCTCGCCGCCGCCGTGGCGACGGCCCTGGAGACCTCAGCACCCTTGCGTCGTCCGCTCATCGTCGCCGAGCCCGATGCCCTCACGTTGCCCGAGATGGTCGGCGCGCTCCGTGCCGGTCTCGGGAGAGGCCCCGGTGTCGTGTCCGTGCCCGTGCCGCTCCTCGGCCTCGCTTGCCGCCTCGCGGGCCGGGAGGAAGCCTACAGCCGCCTCTCCACCAGCCTCGTTGCCAGCGCCGACGAACTCGGGCGTCTCGGCTGGACGCCCGTCAGTTCCGCGCGGGAAGGGCTGGCACGGTTCGCCAGATCCGGCGCGTGACCCGTTCTCGAACATGACGAAGGCCCGGCTTTCCGGCCGGGCCTTTGAATTTTCGGTACGATGCGGTGGATCAGCGGCGGACGTCGAGGACGTCGCCCGAACGGCTGTCGAGCACCACCGTGATGTCGTCGCCGCGGCGGTCGGAGCCACGCACGATCAGGCGGGGTCCGCGGCGATCGACGCCGTCCACATCCACGAGGCCTTCGCGCCGGGCGATCCGGGCCGCTTCGCCACGGGACAACTCGCTGCGCGGCGGGCCGCGATCGTCGTAGCCGCGGCGGTAACCGGGATCGACCTGGACGCCGCCGGGACCGATGGAGATGCCCTGCGCGAAGGCGGGCGCGGCGGCGAGACCGAGACCGAGCGCCACGAGGCCGCCGGTCAGGACACTGGAACGAAACTGCACTGGGTGTTCCCCCTTTTTTCAGGCGCCATGTGGCGGCAACGGGCCGACGCACCATGGCCCGCAATCAGCGCCACAATCATCAAAAGCTGGGTTTGGTTCCCTGGACGCCTCAGCGCAAAGTGCGCAGGGCCGCCGCCACGGCGTCGTCGGTCTGGTCGAGATCCGGTGCATCGATGTGCCGGAACCGCGCCTGGATCAGGCCGAAGGCCCCGAAGGCGAAGTGCCCGGCCGCCACGATGGCGAGCAGGACCCAGCCGAAGGGCTGAGCCCGCAGCGCCGCGAAAGCGCCGGCCAGCCCCTTCACTTCCGCGGAAGCCTGATGCCACGCGGCCGCGATGAAGAATCCGCCGATGATGAGGAAGGCGATGCCGCGCGCGGCGTAGCCGAACCGGCCGACGGGCTTGGCCCAGCGGCGGGCCTGGGCATCCAGCCTGAGCCGGTCGGTGACGTCACCCTTATAGGCCTTGACGAGGAAGGCGAGCCCACCCGCCATGATCCCCACCCCGACGAGGCCGACGAGCCAGAGGCCGAAGGGCTTTGCCAGCAGCCAGGCGGTCCAATCCTGGCCCGCGTCACCGCCGCCGCGCCTGAGGCCCAGGGCGAGGCTGCCGGCGGTAATCGCCAGACCGGTATAGATGCCGGCGCTGAGGAGATGGGCGAGGCGCACCACGACGCCCTTCGGGGACGTCCCGCGCCGGTCGGCATCGGTGACGCCCTCGACGAGGCGCCACAGGGCGAAGGCCAGCAGGCCGAATGCGATCAGCCCGACGAGGACGGCGCCGAACGGACCGGCGAGCACCCAGCGGATCGCGCTCTCGCTGTCTCCGGCGCGGCCGCCCCGTCCGATGGCGGCCAAAAGGGCGAGGCCGCCGACGAGGCAGTAGACGATGCCGCGCGCGCCGTAGCCGAACCGGGCGAGGCGCTCGATCGTGTTATGTCCGAGCTTGAGCAAGGGGTACCGGTCTCCCGCGAGGTCATCCGTCGGAGGAACGCGCGGCCTTGCCGGTGAGTGCCACGTAGAAACCGAGTCCATCGCCGGCCGGCAAGGTCTGCAGGCGGTCGACCAGGCCTTTCCGCTTGGCGTCGAGGAGCAGGCGACCGGCGGGCTGGAACAGCGTCTCGCCGCCGCCCTCGGGTGGCGGGTCGAGGCGGATCGCCACCGTCTTGCCTTTCCCGAAGCGGCTGCGCTCCAGCATGTCGGCCAGCGACGCTTCGGCCGTGGGGCGATTCACTCCGCGCAGGTCGAGCACGGATTCGGCATCGGTGACGCCGAGGGAGCCGCGCAGCTTGGCGGCGTAGAAATCTTCGAAATGGGGCACCGGGCGGCTCAGTCCTGGCTGGAGACGAAGATGGACGCGCGTCGGAGCGCGAGGCCATCGTAGACGTCGGCCGGTGCCGGACACAACGGTCGCCGGATGCAGGCAAATCGTCCCGCAGCGGCGAAAGGGTTGGAGCCGGAGCGGCCGTCGTCGGCATTCCGACGACGGCCGTTCTCGGGGGTGACGGTGCGCGTGCGTCTCAACCGTGCACGAGCACGTTCCGGAACTGCCAGGGGTCGCTGGTGTCGATGTCCTCCGGGAACAGGCCGGGGCGGCCGGTCAGCGGCGTCCAGTCGGTGTAGACGCCGATCACGGGGCCGAGATACGGGCTCTGCACCTCGAGGCAGCGGCGGAAGTCCATCTCGTCGGCCTCGACGATGCCGGCCTGCGGATTCTCCAGGGCCCAGACCATGCCGGCGAGGACCGCCGAGGTCACCTGGAGGCCGGTGGCGTTCTGGTAGGGCGCGATGCGGCGGGTCTCTTCGATGGAGAGCTGCGAGCCGTACCAGTAGGCGTTCTTGGCGTGGCCGTAGAGCAGCACGCCGAGCTCGTCGATGCCGTCCACGATCTCGGTTTCGTCGAGGATGTGGATCTTCTCCTGCACCTTGCCGCCATTGCCGAACATCTCGTGGAGCGAGAGCACCGCGTCGTTGGCGGGGTGGTAGGCGTAGTGACAGGTCGGCCGGTAGGCGGCGCGCTCACCTTCCAGCACGGTGTAGTAGTCCGAAATCGAGACGGCCTCGTTGTGGGTCACCAAGAAGGCGTATTGCGACTGGGCGGTCGGCGTCCACGAGCGCACGCGGGTGTCGGCGCCGGGCTGCAGCAGGTAGATCGCGCAGCGCGAGCCCTTCTCCTGCTCGCGGCCGTTCTCGGGCATCCAGGTCTCGTGGGTGCCCCAGCCGAGCTCGGCCGGCTGGTTGCCCTCGGAGACGAAGCCCTCGACCGACCAGGTGTTGACGAACACGCCCATGGGCTTGGCGGACTTGGCGCGCTGCGTATCGCGCTCGGCGATGTGGACGCCCTTGACGCCGACCTCGCGCATGAGGGCGGCCCAGCCGGCGCGGTCCTTCGGCTCGGGGGTCTTCAGGCCGAGGTCGCCGGCGACGTTCAGGAGCGCCTGCTTGACGAACCACGAGACCATGCCCGGGTTGGCGCCGCAGCACGACACGGCGGTGGTGCCGCCGGGGCTGGCGGTGCGGGCATCCAGGATGTCCTGGCGAAGCGCGTAGTTGGTGCGGTCACCCTGGCTCTTGTTCTTGTCGAAGTAGAAGCCCGGCCAGGGCTCGGCCACGGTGTCGATGTAGAAGGCGCCGAGCTCGCGGCAGAGCTCCATGATGGCGCGGGAGGAGGTGTCCACAGAGAGGTTGACGCAGAAGCCCTGGCCGCCGCCCTCGGTGAGCAGCGGCGTCAGCACGTCGCGGTAGTTCTCCTTGGTGAGCGCCACCTGCTCGAAGCGCAGGCCGTGCTTGTCGGCCAGGGACTTGTGCGCGTCCGAGGGCTCGACGACCGTGAAACGAGCCTTGTCGTACTCGAAGTGGCGCTCGATCAGCGGAAGGGTGCCGCGCCCGATGGAGCCGAAGCCGATCATCACGATGGGACCGGTGATGCGGCCGTGGACGGGCCAGGAGGTGGCGGCTTCGGTCATGGACAGGTGATCCTTCTCAACGTCTCGTCGGGGTCGTCGCACGGCGGCCGCATGGCTTAGGCGCCGGAAATGACGAACAAGCGACGGGTTCAGTGGCGTCTGCGGCCGAGACCGTCAACCACGGGGCGGTCCCGACGCACATGCGCGGCAGGCGGGAGCATCACGGAAGATTGAACGGGCGCATGCCCTGCACGCAGGGCGACCTCCCACCTGAGTGCATTGCAGCGCCGCCCGGGCGAGACGATATTGCACTGCAACAGAACAACAGCTTTCCCCGAGGCAATGGGGATCGCGATCGAGGAAGCGTCCGTCCCTTCGCGCCACGGACTACTGCCATGCTCGCTCTCATCACGTCCCGCCTCGCCGCCCCCGTCGACGAGCCGATCGACCGCGATCCCGGGATCATCACCCTGGCCGCCTCGCTGCTTCGCGCCGTGACCCGCCGCCACGAGGCCGCCTTCCAGCGCCGCTGCGATCTCGCCGCCAAGGCCGACCATCACACCAACGTCTGATCGCCGAACCCGGACAGCCGCTCAGGCGACCCGTCGTCGCGCGCCTGCACCGGAGATGGCGACATCCGCGGCCAGGACCCGCGTGGGTGCCGCCTCGTCCCAGGCGCCGGTCGCCCGCAGGGTCCCGCGCGCACCGGCGAGCGTGCCGGGACGCAATTCCAGCCCGAGGAAGCGCTCGCGCTCGAAGGGACCCGGCATGAACAGCCCGTCGGTGAGCCGCGGCGAGAAGCCGAAGCGCGCGTAATAGGGGGCGTCGCCCATCAGCAGGACCGCGCCGTGGCCGAGGATGCCCGCGCGACGCAGCGCCGACCGCATCAGGACGCTGCCGAGGCCGAGCCCCTGCATCGCCGGATCGATGGCCAGCGGCCCGAGCAGCAGGGCGGAGCGGCCCGGGCCGGCCTCCACGTGCCACAGGCGCACGGTACCGACCATGCGGCCTTCCCGCTCGGCGACGAGTGCTAGGCCTTCGGCCGGACACCGTCCCTCGCGCAGGCGCTCGGAGGTCTTCAGGCGGCGCGCCTCGCCGAGGCTGGCGTCGAGCAGGTGCTCGCGGGCGGCGATGTCGCCGGGCTTCTCATCACGAATCTGGACCAAGGCCGCACCCTTCCCGAACGTTGGGCAGGCGACGAGACGATCCGGGCGACACCGGCCGGTGCGCACGGGGCGAGCGTGTGGAAGTCCACCCGCCGGGCACGTCGTTGGAGAGGCGCCCGGCGTTCGCGTCATGATCCTTAGGCAGGTCTAGATGACGTATTGCTGAAGGGGCGGGAAGCCGTTGAAGGCCACCGCCGCGTAGGTGGTGGTGTAGGCCCCGGCGCCCTCGATCAGCACCTTGTCGCCGATGGAGAGCGACACGGGCAGCGGATACGGCACCTTCTCGTAGAGGACGTCGGCCGAATCGCAGGTCGGGCCCGCGAGCACGCACGGGGACATGCGGTCGTGGTCGTGATCCGTGCGGATCGCGTAGCGGATCGACTCGTCCATGGTCTCGGCGAGACCCCCGAACTTGCCGATGTCGAGGTAGACCCAGCGCACCTCGTCCTCGGCGTCGGACTTGCGCGAGACCAGCACGACCTCGGCCTCGATCACCCCGGCATTGCCGACCATGCCGCGACCCGGCTCGATGATGGTCTCGGGCATGCGGTTGCCGAAATGCTTGGTGAGCGACCGGAAGATCGCGTCGCCGTAGGATTCCACCCCCGGTACCGCCTTGAGGTACTTGGTGGGAAAGCCCCCGCCGAGGTTGACCATCGACAGGGCGATGCCGCGCTCGGCGCATTCGGCGAAGATCGTGGCGGCGGAGGCGAGCGCCCCGTCCCAGGCGCCGGTGTTGCCCTGCTGCGAACCGACATGGAACGACACGCCGTAGGCGGTCAGGCCCTGGCGGTAGGCGTGCTCCAGCACATCCACGGCCATTTCGGGCACGCAGCCGAACTTGCGCGAGAGCGGCCACTCGGCGCCGGCCCCGTCGCAGAGGATTCGGCAGAACACCTGCACGTCGGCGCCCTCGACCCCCGCCGCATCGGCGGCGCGGGCGATCTTCTCGACCTCGGCCTGGCAGTCGACGGCGAACAGGCGCACGCCGAGCTTGAGCGCGCGGCCAATGCAGCGCTCCTTCTTGATGGTGTTGCCGAAGGAGATGCGGTCGGCGGTGGCCCCGGAGGCGAGCGCCATCTCCACCTCGACCACGGAGGCCGTGTCGAAGCAGGAGCCCATCTCGGCGAGCAGGCGCAGCACTTCCGGAGCCGGGTTCGCCTTGACGGCGTAGAACACGCGGGTGTCGGGGAGAGCCCGGGCGAAGGCCGTGTAGTTGTCGCGCACGACCTCGAGGTCGAGCACCATCACCGGGCCTTCGTCCTGGCCCATGTCGCGGCGGGCACGCAGGAAGTCGCGGATACGATCGGTCATGGTCTGTCCAACCCACAGGTTCGCAAGCGCCCGCGAGGGACGCGCTGTCGAATGTCAGGACGACATGCGTCGTCCGGCGTCTGGGGGCGCTGCGTCGCGACACGCCGCGTGCTTTGGAGACACGCGGAGGGTCACGGGCGCGAGAGCACCCGGAAGCTGCCGTGGATTGGAAGGGAGGACCCCCACCGCACGCCGGGCAAAGAGAAACAAGCCTCTTCGGTGCCGGCCTTTGGAGGGCCGACGAGACCAAAAAAGCCCGTTCGTCGTTGCTTTAAGCTGCGTCCCCCGTGGAGAGCGGGGTTCGCCGGTTTCGCCTCCGGCTGCCGGTTGTTGTCGGGGTCCGGTGTCGCCACCTGGATGCCGGCCGGAGGGAATCCACCCTGTCGACCATCGATCCTTTAAGACCCCTGGCGGCTGTCCGGCAGTTGGCCGGATGCCCACCAACCGACACGCGGCCACAGGCACGTGCGAAATTGGGCAAGGCGCATATACGGTCAGGCTGTTCCCGCCACAAGGGAAAATCGTGTTTTGCGGGTGCGTTATCTCCGCACCCGGCCGGGCTGTTGCACAAACGCCCCGTGGAACGGCGCAGGCGTCCCGCATGCCCCCTTTCCAAGCCGCGGCCGACGGGCCATCAAGCGCTCGGTTTCCAGCGTGGTCGGACCGGGTCCCGAGGCTCATGACAGAATTCAACCGGCGTACCGTCGTCCAGGGCCTGGCGGGCGCCGCATTGCTGGGCGGGTCGGGTGAGGCCCTGGCCCAGCGCCCCGAGGCGCGCACGCCCTTCGGCTTCGCGGACGTGGAGCGCCGCGCGCAGGAACTGGCCAAGCTCCCGTACGACGCACGGGTGCCGGCCCTGCCGGCGCCGATCGCCAAGCTCGACTACGATGCCTGGCGCGACATCCGCTTCCGCCCGGACAAGGCCTTCCTGGGGGAGGGGAGCCCCTTCCGGCTGCAGCTTTTCCACCTCGGCTTCCTCTATACGCGGCCCGTGACGGTGAACCTCGTGCGCGGCGGCGTGGCCACGCCGATCCCGTACCAGTCGAGCCTCTACGACATGGGCCGGACGAAGCTCGACAAGGCCCTGCCCGTCGATCTCGGTTTCGCGGGCCTGCGCATCCACGCGCCCCTCAACAAGCCGAATCTCCTCGACGAACTCATCGTCTTCCTCGGCGCGAGCTACTACCGCTTCCTGGGACGCGACCAGCTCTACGGGCTCTCGGCGCGCGGGCTCGCGGTCAACGTCGAAGGCCAGGGTGGGCCGGAGGAGTTTCCGGTGTTCCGCGAGTTCTGGGTCGGGGTGCCGGACAAGGACGCCGATTCCCTCGTGATCCACGCGCTCCTCGACGGGCCCTCGCTCACCGGCGCCTTCCGCTTCACCGTGGCGCCGGGCGACGAGACCAGCG
>NZ_JAQGKL010000131.1 GCF_028290105.1 Methylobacterium sp. | reverse complement strand
AACACATGAGCCGTCCGCGTCGTCCTCCATTCGGGTGACGCACCGTATCTTGCCAACAGAACAAATGCCGTACTGCCCCTATGCGCCTCGAATGCAGACAGATTTTGCACGGCGCTGTCGTCACTATCGAAGATCATCAAAACGCAAATCAAAAAATCGTGCCGAGAGAAATCTTCTGGCGTCGATCATAACCGCTCGTTGCAAGTCCGAACTCCGATCAGGCAAGATCAGCTTGGTCCGTCTCGTGATCGTCGTATGCCCACATGTCAATAATGCAGGATAGGCGTGCGACTACGCAGCATTCAGTGCGCCGATTTGGACGGTAAATCAGCCTTCCGGCAGAAACTTGTTCTGACTGTGATCGTCGCGACCGAGGCAGGGGTCTGAGGCTGTCGCACGCGTCGATGCGCGACGTGTCGCCGAAATCCTCAATTTCCGAGGGCACACCGCGTCACGCGATCGGGCGCGAAGCGCGCCGTCCCAGGCGACAGCCGGTTGCGGAATTCTCAGGTCAGAGCGCGACGGGAACGGAGAGAGCGAATCCAACCGCTCTCGACGCCAGGGCATTCGCCTCGCGTTTCATCGGAAAATGTTCTGCGCAGGCACCGCCGCCGATGTGTCGGGACGGGGCGCCGCCACGTCCGCGCCTCAGCGAGCGCCGGGCACCGGCCGGGTCACCGAGCCCGTGAACCGGGAGGCGGCGAGATCGTCGCCGGGGCTTCGGGCGGAGAAGCGCGTCGCGATACCGGCGGTCGGCGTCACGATGGCGGCGGGGCCGCCGTCGAGCTTCGCCTTGGCGTTGGCGATCCGGATCGGCGCCGCGCGGTTCGCGGGCGCGGCATCCGAAGCGGCGGCCGCGAACAGGGCCCGCAGCTGCGTCCGCGCATCGGCGTTCGCAGGCACCAGCGGCGCGGTGCGCGACACCGGCGACGGGCTCGCGAGGTTCGCCATTCCGGAGTTGCCGAGGCCCGCCACCTGAACGGCCGGACGCGGCGGAGGAAGCGGCATCGTCAGGGCCGCGGTGACGGCAGCGAACTCGGCCGGGCGCCGGGGCGGAAGCGGAAGGCTGATGGTCGCGGTGGGCTCGGGTGCCGGCGCCGGTGGCTCGGCGGTCAGAAGGCTTTGGGCATCACGCCCGTCGCGATGCAGCAACGCGGTCTTGAGCGTCTCGTCGGCGGCCGGTGCGGCGTAGGCGAGGGCCGAACGGGCGACCACCGGTTCCTCCGTGTCGGCGCTCGCCAGGAGGACGGGCGCCGCCTTGGCACGCGACCGGGCCGGTGCCTTGGCGGCGACCTGGACCGGCGGCTCCGCCGCGCGGGTGCCGCCGCCGAACAGGCTTGCGAAGAAGCCCTTGATGCTGGGGCCCTCGTCCTCCTCCATCTGCGCCACTTCCGTGACGCCGAGGACCGTGCCGCCACGCGACAGGATCTCGGCGCGCGCGATCTCGTAGCCGGGGAGGGGGCGGTTGTCGGCGGGCAGGTGAACGGTCTTGCCGTCCGGGAAGAGCCGGGCGAGCTGGTCGTGGCTCATGCGCGGCCAGGAGCGGACCGACCCGACATCGAGATGGACGAAGGGCGAACCCGCGCGCGGGTACCAGCCCACGCCGCCCCGCTGCATCCGCATCCCCACGGCGCGGATCTGATCGATCGACACGTCGGGCAGGTAGAAATCCATCGCCTTACCGAGCATGTGCTGGCTGAATTCGGCCACCATGCGCGAGCGCCGCCGCAGCATCGCGTTGGTGCCGGGGGAGCGATAGGCCGAGACGACGGTGATCGGTTCCTGCGAGCCCACCGAGCGGTACGCTTCCCAGACCGTATCGAACAGACGCGGGTCCATCTTGATCGGCTCGTCGACGCGCCAGTCGCGCAGGAGCCAGTTGAGCTGCTCCAGCGCCGCCCGGTCGTAGCGCCCGTCGCGCTTGAAGGTGACGGTGAGGCTTTCCTTGGTGTGGCTGTGGTAGATCGACAGGGTGCGGGTGTCGCCATTGGCCACCGCATCCTGCGTGCCCCGGGTGCCGCCGATGACGCTCAGCCCGATGCCTGTGGCGATCACGGCCAAGTGGCGGAACCGCTTCGAACGCTCGGGCGGCAGAAGCCCGTCTCGCAGACGCTTGAGCACCGTGGTCCTACCCTCTGCCAGACCGCGACGAAGCGCGGGACGTGGTGAACGCAAGGTTGCCGAAAACCGTAAACGCCCGGTTTAACGGGTCCTCGGCGCATCGCCGTTCGACGCGTTAACGGCTAAGTCTCAACCGTGGCGAAATCGTGCCGTGCGTGTGCCGTCACACGCGATGGCAAACTGCGATTTGGACGAAGCGTCGCAGGATCGCCGAGCGGCGTCGAATCGTGATGCGGACCTGCCGCATCGCTGCAGAGACAACCGTCATCCCGCCGTGACGCGACGATGACTACCACCAGCCACTGGAGGTCTGGCCCGGGCGCGGCGTCCAGAGGTCCGGCTCGCCGAAATCCGCCGGTGGCCGCGCCGCCGACGGCCGCGACCGGCTTGTGTTGTCGGATTGCGCATCCACCACGGGCTTGCGCCGCATCTCGGCCACCGGCTTCGGCCCGGCCGTGGGCCTCACCGACGTCGCGGCCTTCGCGGCGGGTGCCTTGGCCACCAGCAAGCTGCCCGGGCTGAGGCCGAGCGCGATCTTCATCCGGGCGTCGTAACCGTAGAGGTCGGGCAGCGTGCGGAGACTGCCGTTCTCGTCCACCTCGGTGGTGAAGTAGGCGAGGTGCACCGGCAGCTTCTCGGGCAGGCGGATCTGACGCTCGCCTTTGCCGATGAGCTTCTTCAGGCGCTCGCTCGACCAGGCATCGGGGAGCACCGCGTCGGCAAAGCGGAAGGGATCGTCCACGCGCACGCAGCCGTGGCTGAGCGCCCGCTGAGACGACGAGAACAGGCTGCGGTTCGGGGTATCGTGCAGGTAGACCGCGTGGTTGTTCGGAAACATGAACTTGATGAAGCCGAGGGCGTTGCGCTCGCCCGGGGGCTGGCGCACCGACACGTTGCCGTTGCGGTAGACCACCTCGTAGCCGCGCCGCGCGGCGTAGTTCGGGTCCCGCGCGAGCCCCGGCAGGAACTCGTTCTTCAGGATCGAGGGCGGCACGTTCCAGGACGGATTGACGACGGCGTATTCCATCATCCCCGAGAAGATCGGCGTCGGCGTGTCGGTCTTGCCCACGATGACCCGCGCCTCATCACGCGGCCGGCCGTCCCGCACCACCCGGAGGCGGAACTCAGGGATGTTGACCATGACGTAGTCGCGGCCGAGGTCGGAGGGCAGCCAGCGCCAGCGTTCCATGTTCACGATGAGGGCGGCCTCGCCGTCGTCGGCGCGAACGGCCGCGTCCGGCCGGGCGAGGGCCGCGACGGTCTGCGCCGTCAGCGTGCCGGTGGCGGGCAGACCGCGCCCCCGCTGGAAGTTCGAGACGGCTCCGGCGACGCGCGCATCGTAGGTCTCCGGATTGCCCGGGCCGGCGTCGAGGGTTCCGGCGGTGCGGGATTCGAGGCCGAACCGGGTGCGCAGCGCCGGGACGCGCGGATCGCTCATCCCGAGCTTCAGCACCGGACCCGGCGCAAGCTGCACGCTCGGGGCGGCCGGCACGTGGTTGCGGCCGCGCAGTGAGGCGAGACGCGTCTTCAGGGCGATGTACCCGGCCTGATTGGGGTTGTATCCCTGCAGCAGGGCGCCGGCCGAGGCTCCGGCCGAGGCGATGCGTCCGAGGACCGCGTCGGGCTGTGGAATGTCGAGACTCGGGGTGATCAGCCGAGAGATGCTGGAGAGGTTGATGCGCCCGCCCCGCGCGTCCCGGGCGTAGAGCACCACCGCCGCCGACAGTTTCAGCTCGGCCTCGGAGATCTGCGCCTCGGTGGATCCTTGCGTGCCCAGCACCGGGACCGGATAGGCCGAGGCGGTGAGGCCGTCCTCGCCGGCCGCAGCCAGACGCGCCGCGGCCGCCTTCGCGGCGGGCGTGAAGGCACCGTCGACGATCCAGACCGGCTTGAACGCGCCGAGGGCATAGAAAGCCTGGATCGCCTCCCGCTCCTTGGTCGAGAGGCGCGGAAGGATCGGCGCCGGGTCGGACAGTCGCGCGGCGACGGCGGCGGATTGCGGATCGCTCGGCGGTGGCTGAGCCGGGGCTTCCGCGACGGGCGCGGGCGCCGGCGACCCCGGACTGGTGGAGGCGTCCGGCGCGGTCGCGGGCTTCTGGCTGGCGGTCACCGGTGCCGTCGAATCGACGGCGGGCGCCGCGGCACCCGGATCGACGGCGGCGTTGCGCACCACCGGCGGCGTCGGTGCGGGATCGGGCGTCTGGGCCTGGGCCGCGGTGGCCGCGAGCAGGGCGGACAGCGCGACGGCGGCGGAGCGCGAAACGCCCATGGGTGCAACTCCTCGGGACCGACCGGGTCGGCCAATGGCGGTAGGATAATCGGCCCGCGCGCGAGCGTGTGCAATCGCACGCGCGCCGCACCCGAGCGGGAAATTCTCAGGCGGCCTCGTCGGACTTCTCTTCGCCGTCGAGACCGAGATCCTTGAGCTTGCGATAGAGGGTGGATCGGCCGATTCCGAGGCGGCGGGACACTTCCGACATGCGCCCGCGATAGAATTGCAGCGCGAAGCGGATGATCTCGGCCTCGAGGCCTTCCATGGTCTTCATCTCGCCGGTCTCCTCGGCGACGAGGCTCATGGCGTGCGGATCGCGCACTTCCACCCGCACGATCTCGCGCACGGGCTCCGGGGCGCCGGACTGCACCATCGGCTGCATGGGGGCGGCCGGGATGCGCACGTCGAACCCCTCGACCTGGGCGGCGATCTGCGGGAACTCCGAGACCGTGAGCTCGTCCCCGTCGGCGAGCACCACCGCGCGGAACAGCGCGTTCTCCAGTTGGCGCACGTTGCCGGGCCAGCCGTAGCGGGTCAGCAGGGCCATGGCCTCCGGGGTGATGGCGCGAACCTTCTTGCCCTCCTCGGCGGAAAAGCGCGCGCAGAACGAGCGGACGAGGTCCGGAATGTCCTCGCGGCGCGCCCGGAGGGGCGGCAGGGTCATGGGGAACACGTTGAGGCGATAATACAGGTCCTCGCGGAAGCGGCCCTGCTTGACCAGGTCGAGGAGCGAGCGATTCGTCGCCGAGATCAGGCGGATGTCGACGCGCACGCTGCGCTTGGCGCCCACCGGATCGACTTCGCCCTCCTGGAGGGCGCGCAGGAGCTTCACCTGCGCGTCGAGGGGAAGCTCGCCGATCTCGTCGAGGAACAGGGTGCCGCCGGAGGCCTCGACGAATTTGCCGACATGGCGCTCGGTGGCGCCGGTGAAGGCGCCCTTCTCGTGGCCGAAGAGCGTGGATTCGACGAGGTTGTCGGGGATGGCGCCGCAATTGACCGTGACGAACGCCTTGCCCCGCCGCTCGCCGGACCCCTGGATCGCCCGGGCCAGGACTTCCTTGCCGACGCCGGATTCGCCCTCGATCAGCACCGGGATATTCGATTTCGCCGAACGCTCCGCGAGGCGGATCACCCGGTCCATGTCGGAGCTGCGCGATGTGAGGTCCTTGAAGCTGAGGGCGCCGGAGGCGCGCCGACGCATGCGGCGGACTTCCTCTTCGAGTTGATCGACCTTGAGCGCGTTCTTGATCGAGACCTGCAGCCGCTCGGCACCGGCGGGCTTGACCACGAAATCCACCGCACCCGCCCGCATCGCGGTGACCACCGCATCGATGGAGCCGTTCGAGGTCTGGACGATGACCGGAACGTCGAGGCCGGTCTTGCGCATCTCCGCCATGACGCCGAGGCCGTCGAGGCCGCCGGGCATGACGAGGTCGAGGAGAACCACGTCGATCGACTCGCCGGAGCGCAGCAGGCCCAGGCCCGTCTCGCCGTTCTCGGCCACCCGCGTCTCGAAGCCGAGGCGCCGCACCATCGCTTCGGCGAGGCGGCGCTGCACGGGATCGTCGTCGACGATGAGGACCGTTGTCGACATGGGGCAGCCTCGATGTTCGCGGGCGGACAGGACCGGCGACGCGGGGTCGCTCGGCGACCTTCGCCACCCGCTTGTTTCGTTTCGAACCGCACGGTGGCCCAGATGCGTAAAGCCTCGCTTAACGACGATGGCACTTTTCGCTTTGGGCGTGTGTTCGGGGTCCACTGCCGTACCGATGCCCCCGGACAAACCGTCCCGCTCCGGACGATTCTGCCTCTTCCGGATTGATCGCACCGCGCAAGCGCTCGATATCAGCGCGCACGGCACCCGTCGTGCCCCCAGGGAAGCGAACCATCATGCCGAGCCGAGCCGTCGCCCATGCCAGCCTCCCGGGCATCGTCGCGAATGCGGAAGGGTCCAGCGCGGCCAGGGCGGCCGCGCATGCGGCCGAGCTCGGCGCCCTGCCGGAATGGGACCTGACGGACCTCTACGCGGGCATCGACTCCCCCGACTTCACCGCCGACCTCGCCCGGGCCGAGGCTGAGTGCGTCCGGTTCTCGCAGCGCTATGCCGGTCGCCTCCAGGAACTCGCCGAGAGCCGTGAGGCTTCGGCCAGACTCGCCGAAGCGGTGGCGGCTTATGAGGGAATCGAAGACCTGCTCGGGCGTCTGATGTCGTTCGCCGGCCTCGTCTATTCCGGTGACACCACCGACGAGCACCGCGAAAAGTTCTACGGCGATACGCAGGAGCGCCTCACCACGGCCTCAAGCCATCTCCTGTTCTTCGCCCTCGAACTGAACCGGATCCCCGACGAGACCCTGGACCGGGCCATGGCGGAGGGCCCGCTCGCCCATTACGCGCCCTGGATCGAGGATCTGCGCCGGGAGAAGCCGTTCCAGCTCGACGACCGCACCGAGAAGCTGTTCCTCGAAAAGTCGGTGACCGGGCGCTCGGCCTGGAACCGCCTGTTCGACGGCACCATCGCATCGCTGCGCTTTTCGGTTCAGGGCGAGCAACTGACCCTGGAGCCGACGCTCAACAAGCTTCAGGACCCCGACGGCACCGTGCGCAAGGACGCGGCGAGCGCGCTCGGCGACGTCTTCCGCGCGAACCTGCGTACCTTCACGCTGATCACCAACACGCTCGCCAAGGACAAGGAGATCTCGGATCGCTGGCGCGGGTTTTCCGATGTGGCGGATGCCCGTCATCTCTCGAACCGTGTCGAGCCCGAGGTCGTCGCGGCCCTCGTCGGGGCGGTCCAAGACGCTTATCCGCGCCTGTCGCACCGGTACTACCGCCTCAAGGCGAAGTGGTTCGGTGTCGAGGCGCTGCCCTATTGGGACCGCAATGCGCCCCTGCCGAAGGTGGACCAGCGCACGATCCCCTGGACGGAAGCCCGCGACACCGTGCTCGATGCCTACGGTGCCTTCTCGCCTCGCATGGCCGACATCGCCCGAACCTTCTTCGACCGCAACTGGATCGATGCGCCGACCCGCCCGGGCAAGGCGCCCGGCGCCTTCGCGCACCCGACCGTGCCCTCGGCCCACCCCTACGTGCTCGTGAACTACCAGGGTAAGCCGCGCGACGTGATGACCCTGGCGCACGAACTCGGCCACGGGGTGCATCAGGTGCTCGCGGGCCCGAACGGCGCCCTGATGGCGCCGACGCCGCTGACCCTCGCCGAGACCGCGAGCGTGTTCGGTGAGATGCTGACCTTCCGGCGGCTTCTTGCGGCGACGACGAGCGTGTCCCAGCGCCGCGCCATGCTGGCCGCCAAGGTCGAGGACATGATCAACACGGTGGTGCGCCAGATCGCGTTCTACTCCTTCGAGCGCAAGGTTCACCTCGCCCGCGCCCAGGGCGAGTTGACCGCCGAGCAGATCAACGGCCTCTGGATGTCGGTTCAGGCCGAGAGCCTCGGCCCGGCGATCAAGCTCGACTCCGGGTACGAGCCGTTCTGGGCCTACATTCCGCACTTCATCCACTCGCCGTTCTACGTCTACGCCTATGCCTTCGGCGATTGCCTCGTGAACTCACTCTACGGCGTCTATGCGAAGGCCGAGGACGGCTTCGTCGAGCGCTACTTCGCCCTGCTTTCGGCCGGCGGCGCCAAGCCCTACGGCGAACTCCTCGCTCCCTTCGGCCTCGACGCCCGCGACCCGGGCTTCTGGCAGATCGGCTTGTCGATGATCGAGGGTATGATCGCAGAGCTGGAAGCGATGGAGGCCTGAGGCCTTGGTCTGCGCCGCCTTCCGTTGTACGTTTCGTCTAACGGAAGGCGGCGCATGATGAAGCTCGAAGTCAAGAAGATCGGCAATTCGACCGGGTTGATCCTGCCGAAAGAGTTGTTGGGTAAGCTCAACCTTTCTCAGGGGGACTGGTTGTCCGTCACAGAGAACGCCGACGGCTCTGTACGGCTTTCTCCCCTTGATCCGACCTTCGAGAAGGGGATGGAGATCGCGGAACGTGCGATGAAGACCTATCGCAACGCTCTCACCGAACTTGCTAAGTGATCGAGCCCACCAGAGATATCGTCTGGCTGACCAGCGACCTCGTTCAGGCGATCCACGCAAGACAGCTGAGATTGTTCGGAGGTCCACCGGGCCTTCGCGACGAGGGGATGCTTGACTCGGCACTCAGCCGTCCGATGAACAGAGCAGCCTATGGCTCAATCGACTTGGCGGAACTAGCGGCGGCAGACGCGTTCGGCATCGCCAAGAACCACCCTTTCATCGACGGCAACAAGCGGGCTGCTTTTCTCTCACTGATTACATTCCTCGGCCTGAATGGGATCGACTTTCTGGTCGAGGAGGCGGAGGCCGTCGTGATGATCCGTGGCCTCGCCGCGGGCGAGATTGACGAAGCCGGCATGGCGCGCTGGATTCGTGACAATTGGCCGAGCCCCTGAGCAGCGATCCGCGACCCATGAGCCCGCTGCCCTGGCAAGCACAGGCGGCGCGCTTATCTCGGAAAGGTCTTCCTCTCCCGAGTTGATGCACCCGATGGCCGACACCGATCGCGAAGCCAACCGCTTTTCCGCCCGCGCCAGCCGCTACGCCCGCGTCGGCGCCAATGTCGGCGGGGTGGCGGCGCGCATGGCCGGGGCCCGGCTGTTCGGCGGCAAGGAGGCCCCCACCAACGCGGCGGCCCTGGCGCAGGCGCTCGGCGGCCTCAAGGGTCCGATCATGAAGGTGGCGCAGCTGCTCGCCACCGTGCCGGACCTGTTGCCGCCCGAATACGCAACCGAGTTGCAGAAGCTGCAGGCCGACGCCCCCCCCATGGGCGCCGCCTTCGTGAAGCGCCGGATGATGGCCGAACTCGGCGCCGGCTGGCAGGCCCGTTTCTCCGCCTTCGACCTGAAGCCGGCGGCCGCCGCTTCTCTCGGCCAAGTCCACCGAGCCACCGCCCTCGACGGCACCAAGCTCGCCTGCAAGCTCCAGTATCCGGACATGCAATCGGCCGTGGAGGCAGACCTGAAGCAGTTGGAGGTCGCCTTCGCCCTGCACCGCCGGATGTCGTCCTGGCTCGACACCCGCGAGATCGCGAAGGAAATCGGCGCGCGGGTGCGCGAGGAACTCGACTACGAGCGCGAAGCCAAGCACGCGGTGCTCTACGCGAATGTCCTGCGCGACATCGATGTCGTCAGGGTCCCGGCCATCCACAAGGATCTCTCGACGAAGCGCCTGCTGACGCTCGGCTGGCTCGAGGGCGAGCGCATCCTCAATTTTGCCGATGGCCCGATCGAGATCCGGAATCGGCTGGCGCAATCGATGTTCAAGGCCTGGTGGCACCCGTTCAGCCGGGCGGCCGTCATCCACGGCGATCCGCATCTCGGTAACTACACGGTGTTCTCCGAGGGCGGCGAGGCGCAGGGCATCAACCTCTTGGATTACGGCTGCGTGCGCATCTTCCACCCGCGCTTCGTCGGCGGCGTGGTCGACCTGTACCGGGGGCTCCTCACCAACGACAACGCCCGCATCGTCCATGCCTACGAGACCTGGGGCTTCAAGAACCTGAACAAGGAACTGGTGGAGATCCTCAACATCTGGGCGCGCTTCATCTACGGCCCGATCCTCGAGGACCGGACCCGCACCGTCGCGGATGGCGTGAAGCCGGGCGAGTACGGACGGCGCCAAGCCTTCGAGGTGCACCAGGCTCTGAAGGCGCGTGGCCCCGTGACGATCCCGCAGGAATTCGTTTTCATGGATCGCGCGGCGGTCGGCCTCGGCGCCGTGTTCCTGCACCTGCGTTCCGAGCTGAACTACCATCAATTGTTCGAGGCCGAGATCGACCGGTTCTCGCTCGCCGAACTCGAAGCCCGCCAGGGCGAGGCGCTCACGACCGCCGGGCTCGCGCTGCCGGCCTGAACGGGTCGCCACAAAAACCCGTTCGTGGCGATTAGGAGGCGCGCATGTCGATTGCGAGCGACCTTGGCATGCGCTAAATCCCCTTGGAACAAATCAAGACGATGCCCAAGGGGACGCCCACAAGATGGCCGATACCAAGACCGTGTCCGGCGTGCATTACAGCCCGGCGATGGATGAGAAGACCCACGAGCAGACCTATCGCGGCTTCGTTCGGTTCGTTGAAATCGGCACCGGCGTGGTGCTGTGCTGGGTTCTCGCGCTGGCCGTCGGCGGCATCCGCGAGGCGTGGCTGACGGCGATTTTCGGTGTGATCCTGTCCGGGATCGCCGGTGCGGTCGGCGCCCTTGCGCCCGCGATCGGCTGGAAAGCCCCCCTGGCGGTCGGCATCCTTCTTGCTCTTTACCTCGCCTTCGCCTGAACTCCTCCCTTCTTGACTGAATTTGCGGGTCGCCTTCGGGCCGTCCTTTAAGGAGCACTCCTGCATGCGCATTGCTGTATTATCGGAAACCGATCCCGCGGAGCCGCGGGTCGCGGCGGTGCCAGAAACGGTCAAGAAGTTCATCGCTCTCGGAGCCGAGGTGACTGTCCAGTCTGGCGCTGGCCTCAAGGCCGGCGTCCCGGACGCGGAGTACGAGGCGGCCGGTGCCTCCATCGCCGGATCGGCGGCGGACGCGGCCGGCGCCGCGGACCTCGTCCTGAAGGTCCGTCGTCCCACGTCCGACGAGATCGGTCTGCTCAAGCGCGGCGCGACCGTAATCGCCATCATGGATCCGTACGGCCACGAGGCCGAACTCGGCGCCATGGCGGAAGCCGGCCTCGATGCCTTCGCCATGGAGTTGATGCCCCGCATCACCCGCGCCCAGGTCATGGACGTGCTGTCCTCGCAGGCGAACCTCGCCGGCTACCGCGCCGTGGTCGACGGCGCGTCGGAGTACGGTCGCGCCATGCCGATGATGATGACCGCCGCCGGTACCGTCCCGGCCGCCCGTGTCTTCGTCATGGGCGTCGGCGTCGCCGGCCTCCAGGCGATCGCCACCGCCCGCCGGATGGGCGCGGTCGTCACGGCCACCGACGTGCGTCCCGCCACCAAGGAGCAGGTCGAGTCCCTCGGCGCCAAGTTCGTCGCCGTCGAGGACGAGGAATTCAAGCAGGCCGAGACGTCGGGCGGATACGCCAAGGAGATGTCCGCCGAATACAAGAAGAAGCAGGCCGACCTCGTCACCACGCACATCGCCAAGCAGGACATCGTCATCACGACGGCGCTGATCCCGGGTCGCCCGGCACCGCAGCTGGTTTCCGAGGCCATGGTCGCGTCGATGAAGCCGGGTTCGGTCCTGATCGATCTCGCGGTCGAGCGCGGCGGCAACGTCGAGGGCGCCAAGCCCGGCGAGATCGTCGTCACCGAGAAGGGCGTGAAGATCGTTGGCCACCTCAACGTGCCCGGCCGGCTCGCGGCCACCGCCTCCAGCCTCTACGCCCGCAACCTCTACGCCTTCGTCGAGACGCTGATCGACAAGGAGGCCAAGACCCTGGCGGTCAAGTGGGACGATGAGCTCGTCAAGGCGACCAACCTGACCCGCGACGGTCAGGTCTCGCATCCCTCGTTCCAGCCCAAATCCTGATCCCGTCGGAGGATACGATGGCTACGCTTCCCCCCGATCAGGCCGCCGAGCAGGCGCGCGCCGCCGCCGCCGCGGCCCGAACCGCTGCCGACATCGCGCAGCAGCACGCGCTCCAGGCGCAGAAATATGCCGAGGGCATCGGTCAGGGCCTCAGCGCCGTGACCCACGGTGCCGTCGACCCGACCGTCTTCCAGCTCGCGATCTTCGTGCTGGCGATCTTCGTCGGCTACTACGTGGTCTGGTCGGTCACCCCGGCCCTCCACACCCCCCTGATGTCCGTCACGAATGCGATCTCCTCGGTGATCATCGTCGGCGCACTGCTCGCCGCCGGCGTCCCTTACGTCGAGCACGGCACCGGCTGGGCTCGCTTCTTCGGCTTCGTCGGCATCATCCTCGCCAGCGTGAACATCTTCGGCGGGTTCCTCGTCACCCAGCGCATGCTCGGCATGTACAAGAAGAAGGCCTGAGACATGTCCCAGAACGTCTCATCCCTTCTCTACATCGTCTCCGGCGTCCTGTTCATCATGGCGCTTCGGGGGCTCTCCCACCCGACCACGTCGCGGCAGGGCAACCTGTACGGCATGATCGGCATGGGGCTCGCCATGCTCACCACCCTGGTCGGCCATCCGCCGGCCGGTGCCGGCGCCTGGGGTATCGTGATCCTCGGCCTCGCCATTGGCGGTGGCGCGGGTGCGGTCATCGCCAAGCGCGTGCCCATGACGGCGATGCCGCAGCTCGTCGCAGCCTTCCACTCCCTCGTCGGCCTCGCGGCGGTGATGGGTGCGGCGGCGACGCTCTACGCACCGCAGGCGGTCGGCATTCTCGAGAACGGCCACATCCACAAGGAGTCGCTGTTCGAGATGGCGCTCGGCGGCGCCATCGGCGCCATCACCTTCACGGGCTCGGTCATCGCGTTCCTGAAGCTCGACGGCCGCATGTCGGGCAAGCCGATCATGCTGCCCCAGCGCCACGCCATCAACATCGCCCTGGGCATCGCCCTGGTGGTGCTGATCGCGATCTTCATCGGCAACGAGAGCAAGGCCGTCTTCTGGCTGGTCGTGATCCTGTCCTTCGCGCTCGGCGGATTGCTCATCATCCCGATCGGCGGCGCCGACATGCCCGTCGTCGTCTCGATGCTGAACTCCTACTCGGGCTGGGCGGCGGCCGGCATCGGCTTCACCCTGGGCAACCTCGCGCTCATCATCACGGGTGCCCTCGTCGGCTCCTCGGGCGCGATCCTGTCCTACATCATGTGCAAGGCGATGAACCGCTCGTTCATCTCCGTCATCCTCGGCGGCTTCGGCGGTGATTCCGCAGCGGCCGGCGCGGGGGGCGCCGTCGAGACTCGCCCGGTCAAGCAGGGCTCGGCGGACGACGCGGCCTACATCCTGAAGAACGCCGAGCGCGTCATCATCGTGCCGGGCTACGGCATGGCGGTGGCGCAGGCCCAGCACAGCCTTCGCGAGATGGTCGATGTGCTGAAGAAAGAGGGCGTGGACGTGAAGTACGCGATCCACCCCGTCGCCGGCCGTATGCCGGGCCACATGAACGTGCTGCTCGCGGAAGCGAACGTGCCCTACGACGAGGTGCACGAACTCGAGGACATCAACGGCGATTTCCCGCAGGCCGACGTGGCCTTCGTGATCGGCGCCAACGACGTCACGAACCCCGCCGCCAAGACCGACAAGGCCTCGCCCATCTACGGCATGCCGATCCTGGACGTGGAGAAGGCCAAGACCGTGCTCTTCATCAAGCGCGGCATGGGCTCCGGCTACGCGGGCGTCGAGAACGAGGTGTTCTTCCGCGACAACACCATGATGCTCTTCGGCGACGCCAAGAAGGTCGTCGACAGCATCGTCAAGAACCTCTGAACCGAGGCGGGTTCAAGCCCGCAGGTCCGGGGCAGAGGGGCTGGCGCGCAATCGCCGGCCCCTTTGTCGTTTGGGATGCAGCCTGACGCCCCGCATCGGGCTATGGTCGCGCCCGTGTCAGCCGCTCATGCCCTCGACGCGCCGCGCGCGTTCCTCGATGTGTCCCGTTCGATCCTCGGGCGGCCCTGGCGCGACCGCTGCGCCGACCCGGCCCTCCAGGCCTATGCGGCCACGATGGTCCAGGCACACGCGCTGCCGGAGTTGCTCGCCCGCGTGCTGGCCGGGCGCGGCATCCGTCCGGCCGAGTCGGAGGCGCACCTGAACCCGCGCCTGCGCGACCTGATGCCGGACCCCGATTGCCTCGTCGACATGGGCGCGGCCACCGAGCGCCTCGCCCGCGCGGTGGCGGACAACGAACAGGTCGCGATCTTCGGCGATTACGACGTCGACGGCGCCGCGAGCGCCGCCATGCTTGCCGCCTACCTGCGCGGCCTCGGCCTCGACGTCCATATCCACATCCCCGACCGGATCATGGAAGGCTACGGCCCCAACATCGCGGCGGTCACGGCTCTTCAAGAGGCGGGCGCGACGCTCCTCGTCACGGTCGATTGCGGCACCAGCGGACACGCGCCGCTCGAGGCGGCCGCATCGCTGGGTCTCGACGTCGTCGTTCTCGATCATCATGGAGCGCCCGAGCACCTGCCGCCGGCCCGTGCGCTGGTGAACCCCAATCGCCTCGACGATCTCTCGGGCCTCGGCCATCTCTGCGCGGCGGGCGTGGTCTTCCTCACCCTCGTGGCGCTCAACCGGCGCCTGCGCCGGGACGGTATGGCGGCGGACCGGCTGCCCGACCTGACCCAGGCGCTCGACCTCGTGGCGCTCGCCACCGTCGCCGACGTGGTCCCGCTGACGGGGCTCAATCGCGCCTTCGTGGTCCAGGGCCTCAAGGTGATGCGTGCGCGCGGTCGGATCGGGCTCGCCGCTCTCCTCGACGCGGCCTCCCTGAGCGAGCCGCCGGAAGCCTGGCATCTCGGCTATCTGCTGGGTCCGCGCATCAATGCCGGCGGACGCATCGGGGATGCGGGTCTCGGCGCACGGCTTCTCACCACCGACGATGGCGCGGAAGCCGCGCGCATCGCCGCCGAACTGGACCACCTCAACCGCGAGCGTCAGGCGATCGAAGCCCTGGCGGTGGCCGCCGCCGAGGCCGAGATGGGTCACGCCCTCACGCTCGATCCGGATCGCCCCGTCCTTGTCGCGGCCTCCGCCGAGTGGCATCCCGGCGTGGTCGGCCTCATCGCGGCGCGCCTGAAGGAGCGCTTCGGACGTCCGGCCTTCGCCTTCGCGCTCCGCCCGGACGGCACGGCCACCGGCTCGGGCCGCTCGATTGCGGGCGCCGATCTCGGCCATGCCGTGCGGGAGGCCGTCGAGGCCGGCCTCGCCCTCAAGGGCGGCGGCCATGCCATGGCGGCCGGCGTGACCCTGCCGGGCTTCGACGTGACGGCCTTTCGCGATCACCTTTGCACCACGCTCTCGCAAACGGTGGCCCAGGCGCGCGCCGTGGAGGCGCTTTTGGTAGATGGCACGGTGAATGCCGGTGGGGTCACCGCCGAAATGGTCCGGATGATCCACCGCGCCGGACCTTTCGGGTCGGCGGCGCCCGAACCGACCTTCGTCCTGCCTCGCCATCGCATCGTGGATGCCGCCATCGTCGGCCACGGGCACGTGCGGGCGCGCCTTCGCAGCCGCGACGGCCAGGCGATCGGCGCCATCGCGTTCCGCTCGGCGCAAGGTCCGCTCGGGCAGGCGATCCTGTCCGGGATCGGGCGCGAGGTGCACGTCGCCGGGACCCTCGCGGTCGACACCTGGCGCGGTGCGGAGCGGGCTCAGCTCCGCATCTGCGATCTGGCGCATTTCGATTGAGCCCCACGGTTGACTCGTGCCCGGGCCGTCATCATAAGGACGGCGCGCCGCCGAGAGGCGGCCGGTTTGGGGGAATGTCCCGAGCGGCAAAGGGGGCGGACTGTAAATCCGCTGCGTAAGCTTCGTAGGTTCGAGTCCTACTTCCCCCACCAAATCTCCAGAGGCGGCGAGGAAGATGCTCCTGTCTCACTTCGAAGACCAAGGTGTTCGGTCGTCGATGCGGGTGTAGCTCAATGGTAGAGCAGCAGCCTTCCAAGCTGAATACCCGGGTTCGATTCCCGGTACCCGCTCCACTTTCGCTCCCTTCCTGATGATCGCCCTTTGCGTGTAGGTCGGCGCTGCCGCCGGATTGACGTGCATGGGTTCGTCGAGAAATTCGGCCAGCAAAGCGATGATTGCCGTCGATCGATACCGATCTGGCATCGATCCATCCAGCCTTTGAGTTGGACGGCGCTTCGGGCCCGGCCCTAGGCTTCTCCCCACAAATGGCCGCCGAGTCCGAAGGGACGAGAGAACGGTCGATGTTCGCCACGGCAACGGCCGGGCGATCCGCTCTCAGGGAGAGACGCCATGGGCGCCGGTCTGGTCATGACCGCGGCGAAGCGGAGCCGTGTTCGGCTCCTCATCGTCACGATGCTGTTCCTCGCCACCACCATCAATTACGCCGACCGGGCGACGCTCTCGATCGCCGGTCCGTCGCTCGCCAAGGATCTCGGCCTCGATGCCGTCTCCATGGGCTACGTCTTCTCGGCCTTCGCCTGGTCCTACGTCCTGGCGCAATTGCCCGGTGGTTGGCTGCTCGACCGCTACGGCGCGAAGTGGGTCTATGCGGGCGCGATCTTCCTGTGGTCGGCCTTCACCCTGATGCAGGGGGCGGTGGGTTTCTTCACCGGGTTCACCGCGGTCGCTGTGCTGTTCAGCCTGCGCCTGCTCGTGGGGCTCGCCGAGGCACCGGTGTTCCCCGCCAACGCCCGCATCACGGCCGCGTGGTTCCCGACCTCCGAGCGTGGTACCGCCTCCGCTTTCTTCAATTCCTCCCAGTACTTCGCCACGGTGCTGTTTACCCCGCTCATGGGCTGGGTGGTGCACCATTACGGCTGGCATCACGTCTTCACCCTGATGGGCGCCCTCGGCATCGTCTTCGCGCTGGTCTGGACGCAGGTGATCCACGGGCCGAGGGAGCATCCCGGCATCAATGCGGCGGAGCGCACCTACATCGAGGAGGGTGGCGCGCTCCTCGACATGGACGGGCGCGGGACCGATGCGCCGGCCGCCGCCGGACGCACGATCCGGCAGTTGCTGTCGAACCGCATGCTCCTCGGCATCTATATCGGCCAATACTGCATCACGACGCTGACCTACTTCTTCCTGACCTGGTTCCCGGTCTATCTCGTCAAGGAGCGCGGCCTCTCGATCCTCCAGGCGGGCTTTGCGGCCGTGCTGCCGGCGCTCTGCGGCTTCATCGGCGGCATCCTCGGCGGCTGGATCTCGGACCGGCTCCTGAAGAGTGGCTACTCCCTCACCGCATCGCGAAAAATCCCGATCGTGGGCGGCATGCTGCTCTCGATGAGCATCATCGGCTGCAACTACGTCCAGGCCGACGCCCTCGTGGTCGGGCTGATGGCGCTCGCCTTCTTCGGCAAGGGCATCGGGGCGCTCGGCTGGGCGGTGGTCTCCGACACCTCGCCGCGTTCGACCGGCGGCCTCAATGGCGGCCTGTTCAACACGTTCGGCAACACCGCAGGCATCACGACCCCGATCGTGATCGGCTACATCGTCCAGCAGACCGGCTCGTTCAACGGCGCGCTCGTCTTCGTGGGGCTGAACGCGCTCGTCGCGGTGTTCTGCTATCTCGTCATCGTGGGTGAGATTCGGCGGGTGGAACTACACTGAACCCGAGGCCCCGCCTGAAGACTGATCGACCGTGGACCCTTCGTCCACGGCCGCCCGCTCGCGAGGCACGATGCTCGATTTCGGCCAACTCCGCTGCTTTGCCGCCGTCGCGGAGGAACTGCATTTCGGGCGCGCCGCCGCCCGGCTGAACATGACCCAGCCGCCGCTCTCCCGGCAGATCCAGGTGCTGGAACGGGTCCTCGACGTGCAACTCCTCGACCGGACCAGCCGCTCGGTCCGACTGACCGCCGCCGGCCGTAGCTTCCTGCCGGAAGCCGTGCGCATCCTGCGCCTCGCCGAGACCGCGACCCACGTCACCCGCCAGGTCGCGGCCGGCCGGGCCGGCGTGCTCAAGCTCGGGTTCACGGCGGCGTCGGCCTACGACTTCCTGCCCCGACTCGTCATCGCCTGTCGCGGCGCCATGCCGGACGTCACCCTCTCCTTGCGCGAGATGGTCACGAAGGATCAGGTCGAGGCGATCTTGTCGGGCCAGATCGATGCGGGGCTGATCCGTCCCCCCGTCAACCATCCGGAACTCGATGCCGAACGGGCGCTCGCCGAACCGCTCGTCGCGGCGTTGCCCGAGGATCATCCCCTTGTTTTCCGAACCGGCCTGACCCTCGACGATCTCGCGGACGAGGCCTTCATTGGCTACGCCCCGCACGAGGCGAGCTACTTCCACAATCTGCTGATCGGATTGTTCTCGGGCGCCAGCGTGCAGCCGCGCATCGTGCAGCAACTCACGCAGATCCATTCGATCCTCGGATTGGTGCGCGCCGGCATCGGCATCGCCCTGGTCCCGGCGGCGGCCGAACGCTTGCGCTTCGAGGGCGTCGCGTTCCGCCCCCTCGACCTCGCGCAGCCGCGTCCGGCTGAGCTTCACCTCGCCTGGCGGCGCGGCTGCGACGTGCCGCTCCTGACGCATCTCCGGCGCTTGTTGCACGAACTGCCTTGAAACCCAGGCGGATCGATGCCGAGGGCGCATCGATCGATCCAGCCTTTGGCTTGGACCGGCATCGGCGGGCTTTCTAGAACAGGACTGTCAGACGGCGCGCAGAGGCCGCGGCACTCGGTTCGGGAGAACGCCCATGCCCTTCGATGTCACATCCTCCGAGAGGCGCGGTGCCTCGCGCACCCCCGTCGTCTCCGCCATGAAGGTCGTGCCGGTGGCGGGGCGCGACAGCATGCTGCTGAACCTGAGCGGCGCGCACGGTCCCTTCTTCACCCGCAACCTCGTCATCCTGACGGATTCCACCGGCGCCACCGGCCTCGGCGAAGTGCCGGGCGGCGAGCGCATCCGCGCCACCCTGGAGGACGCGGGCGACTTGGTCATCGGCCGCCCCATCGGCGACTGGCAGGCGGTGCTCAACGCCATGCGCGTCCGCTTCGCCGACCGCGATGCCGGTGGCCGGGGCCTGCAGACCTTCGACCTGCGCGTCACCATCCATGCGGTCACGGGAATCGAATCCGCATTCCTCGATCTGCTCGGCCAATTCCTCGACGTGCCGGTGGCGGCTCTCCTCGGCGAGGGCCAGCAGCGCGACGCCGTCGAGATGCTCGGCTACCTGTTCTATGTGGGTGACCGCCGCCGCACCGATCTACCCTACCGCGCGCCCGACGCCGGCGACGGCTGGTTCCGCCTGCGGGACGAGGAGGCCCTGACCCCGGACGCGATCGCGCGCCTCGCCGAGGCGGCCTACGAGACCTACGGCTTCAACGACTTCAAGCTGAAGGGCGGCGTCCTTTCCGGCGAGGACGAAATCGCGGCGGTGACGGCGATCCACGAGCGTTTCCCGAAGGCGCGCGTCACCCTCGACCCCAACGGCGCCTGGTCGCTGAAGGAAGCGATCGCCCTCTGCAAGGGCCGGGGCGACGTCCTGGCCTATGCGGAGGATCCGTGCGGGGCCGAGGAGGGCTTCTCCGGCCGCGAGATCATGGCGGAGTTCCGGCGCGCCACCGGCCTGCCGACCGCCACCAACATGATCGCCACGGACTGGCGCCAGATGAACCATGCGATCCAGCTCGGCTCCGTCGATATTCCCCTGGCCGACCCGCATTTCTGGACCTTGGCCGGCTCGGTCCGCGTGGCCCAACTCTGCCGCGACCACGGCCTGACCTGGGGCTCGCACTCGAACAACCATTTCGACGTGTCACTGGCGATGTTCACGCATGTGGCCGCCGCGGCTCCGGGCCGCGTTACCGCCATCGATACTCACTGGATCTGGCAGGATGGGCAGCGCCTGACGAAGGAGCCCCTGCAGATCAAGGGCGGCCTCGTGCGGGTGCCCGAGCGCGCCGGCCTCGGCATCGAACTCGACTGGGCCGAGGTCGAGGCGGCGCACGCTCTCTATCTGAGCCACGGCCTCGGTGCCCGCGACGACGCCTCCGCCATGCAGTTCCTGATCCCGAACTGGACCTTCGACAACAAGCGCCCCTGCCTCGTGCGCTGAACCCACACGCCCGGAGACGCGACGATGACCGATATTCTCACCAACCGCTTCAAGGCGGCCCTCCATGCCGGCCAGCAGCAGATCGGCCTTTGGTGCAGCCTCGCCAGCCCGATCTCCACGGAGGTCGTGGCGGGCTCCGGCTTCGACTGGCTCCTCCTCGACATGGAGCATTCCGCCAACGATCTGCGGGATGTCTACGCGCAGGTGCAGTCGATGATGGAGAGCCCGGCCCACGCCATGGTGCGGGTGCCGAGCGATGAGCCGATCACCATCAAGCGCATCCTCGACACCGGCGTGCAGTCGCTGATGATCCCCAACATCGACGACGCCGACCAGGCCCGCCGGGCGGTCGCCGCGACCCGATACGCGCCGCGCGGCGTGCGCGGCTTCTCGCAGGCGCCCCGCGCCGCCCGCTTCGGACGCATCCCGGACTACCACGCCCGCTGCGAGGCCGAGATCTTCGTGGCGGTGCAGATCGAGTCGCGCCGGGCGCTCGACAACCTCGAGGAGATCGCGGGCGTCGAGGGCGTCGACGGCGTCTTCATCGGACCCGGCGATCTCTCGACCAGCCTCGGCTACATCGGCCAGCAGAACCACGCCGACGTGGTAAATGTGGTGGAAGCGACGGTGGCCCGCATCCGCGCCACGGGAAAGCACGCGGGCATCCTCACCGCCAACGAGGACCTGGCCCACCGCTACATCGCGGCCGGCACCCGCTTCACGGCGGTCGGCTCCGACATGGGCCTCCTCGCCCGCACCTCCGAAGCGCTCGCCGCGCGCTTCCGCTGACGCTCGACATTCCGGAGACAGACATGAACGTGGGATTCATCGGCCTCGGCATCATGGGTGCGCCCATGGCCGGGCACCTCATCGCGGGCGGCCACAGCCTCGCCCTCAAGACCCGTCGGCAGGCGCCCGAAAACCTCGTCGCGGCCGGAGGGACGCCCTGCGCCACCGCCGCCGACGTGGCCGCGCGCTCGGACGTCATCATCCTGATGCTGCCCGACACCCCCGACGTCGAGACCGTGCTGTTCGCGCCCGACGGCGTCGCCGAGGGCGCGAAGCGCGGCTCGGTCGTGGTCGACATGAGTTCGATCTCGCCCATCGCCACCCGCGACTTCGCCGCTCGCCTCGCGGAGCGCGGTGTCGATTATCTCGACGCGCCGGTCTCCGGCGGTGAGGTCGGCGCCAAGAACGCGGCACTCTCGATCATGGTCGGTGGCAAGGCGGACATCTTCGCCCGCGTGAAGCCGCTCTTCGACCTGATGGGCAAGACCGTGACCCATGTCGGCGAGACCGGTGCCGGTCAGGTCGCCAAGGTCGCCAACCAGATCATCGTGGCGTTGACCATCGAGGCGGTGGCCGAAGGCCTGCTCTTCGCGTCGAAAGCCGGCGCCGATCCGGCCAAGGTCCGCCAGGCCATCACCGGGGGCCTCGCCACGTCGCGCATCCTCGAACTGCACGGGGAGCGCATGATCAAGCGGACCTTCGATCCGGGCTTCCGCATCGCCCTGCATCAGAAGGATCTCAATCTCGCGCTGGAAGGCGCAAAATCCCTCGGCCTCGCCCTGCCGGGGACCGCGCTTGCGCAGCAGCTCTTCTCGGCCTGCGCGGCCAACGGGGCTGGCGACAAGGATCACTCGGCCCTGGTGCAGGCCCTCGAGATCATGGGCAACCACGCGATCGCGGAAGGCTGACGACCTCAGGAACGACCGTCCCCGCTCATCGCACGCTCAGGGCTGCGCGCTGGCAAAGAACTTCGGGTTCAGCGCCGCCAATGCCAGCAGGGGCGGGGGCATGACCACGCCAGCGACCCGCATGGCGCGGGCCGAAGCCCGGCACGTCGCCTGATCGTTGGAGGCGGCGGCGGTCTCGATCTTCGCGATCAGAGCCTCGTCCGGCTTCGGGCTCGGCGCCGGGGCACCGGGTGCGGACGGGGACTTCGCGGCGGCATTCGCCTGGGCCAGGGCGGACTTGCCGTCGCCGGCGGGGACCTTGGCGGCCGGTGGGGCCGCCTCGCCCGTCGGCGCCTTCGCGTCAGTCTTGGTCGGGCCGCTCAAACCCGATGTCTGCTGCGGCGCGCCGCCGGAGGAGGAGGGCTGCCCATCGCTCTTGCCGGACGCGTTGGAGACCGCCGTCGATTGCGACGCGGGTGTCGCGGCCTCCTGCTTCTTCTCCTCGGGTTTCTTCACGAACGCCAAGAGTTCCTGGCACAGGTTCGCGGGACCGGGCGCGGGCACCGGCGCAGGCGTCGCGTCCTGCGCGAAGGCGCCCGGCGCGATCAGAGAGGTGGACAGAAGCAGCGCGACGAAGGGCAGGCGGTGGATCATGCTCGGTCCCCTGGGATCCAGGCTCGTTGCGAGGTGGCGTCGGCCCAGCATCTGGACCTGCGAACGCGGTTCAGGAACGCTTGGGGTTCGACGGCTCGCCGGTCGCCTTGCCGTGGGCCGATTCACCGGTGTCGTTGGTGCTCGGGTTGCCGGTCCACTTCTCGCCAACCAGGTTGGTGCCGGGCTCCGAGACCCTGGCGCCGGTGGTGGCGAAGGCCTGGTAGGCGAACTTCTGGTTGCTGGTCAGGGCGTACATGGCCAGGACGCCGAGCGCGATGGCTGCGATCACGGCGACGATGAAGGCTTTCATGGTCGGATTCCTCGTCGCCGCATGGTGCGGCCCAAAGCGTTACTCGGCGGCGGCCGGGTGGCGACGGCCGAGTTGCGGGCCGCTCGCGGTCTTGGCCTGCTCCTGCTCGACCCAGAGGTCGTGGTGGGCACGGGCCCAGGCCAGATCGACCTTCCCGCTGCCCATGGCGTCATAGGCGCCCTTCATGCCGAGGGTGCCGATGTAGATGTGCGCCAGGATGCCGGCGATGAAGGTGATTCCGATCAGCGAGTGGATCACCTGCATGACCTGCATGCCGTTGATGTCGAGGAGCGCGAACGGGAACAGCATCATGATGCCGGTGACGCTCATGGCGGCGCCGAAGCCGGCGACCATCCAGAACACGCCCTTCTGGCCGGCATTGAAGCGGGCCGCGTGGGGATGCTTCTTCCCGATGAAGCCGCCGCCAGCCTTGATCCAGGCCCAGTCGAGCCGGTTGGGGATGTTGTCCTTGATCCACACGACGAACATCATGGCGACGCCGAACATGAACGGCCAGGCGAGATAGACGTGGCTGTACTTGGCCCACTGGGCCAGGGCGCCGAAGGCCTCGGGACCGATCAAGGGCATCAGCAGGCGCTTGCCGAAGATGTAGTTCAGGCCCGAGAGCGACAGGATGATGAAGCACACGGCCGTCATCCAGTGCGTGAAGCGCTCGAACGCGTTGAAGCGCAGGATCTTCTTGCCCGAATCCTGGGTGTCGTCGGTGAGGATGCGCCCGCGCCAGAGGAAGAACGCGCCGAGGGCGGCCAGCATGCCCAGGATGAACGCCGCGCCGATCCAGGGCAGGTAGCGCTCGCGGAAGGACTGGTACTCGCGGCCCTGCGGTTGGATCAGGTTCGCGGCCTTGCCATCCGGAATGCTGATGCGTCCGGTGATCTTGGAATTCTGCTTGAACAGGAATTCCTCGTTGACCGAGTCCGCCGTGGGCTTCGTGCCCATCGGGTTCAGCCCGTCCTGCTGCTGCGGATTCTGCGCCTGCGCGGGTTCGAACGCGCCCGGCAGGGCCAGGAGCGTCGTCGCGAGGACGAGGGTGCTGAAAAGCGTGACTGCCCGCCGCATCGGCGTTCCTTTCGATGTCGTGTCGTCACGGGACCGTCGGATGACCGACGGTCCCAGAGCCGGTCGCGTGGCGATCAGATCGCCACGGTCTCGCGATAGGCCGTCTTCCAACCCCAGGCGCCGGAGCCGTATCCGCGCTTGACCACGCGCTGCTTGTAGATCTCGGCGATCATCTCGCCGTCGCCCGCGAGCAGCGCCTTGGTCGAGCACATCTCGGCGCAGAGCGGCAGCTTGCCCTCCGCCAAGCGGTTCGAGCCGTACTTCTCGTACTCCGCCACCGACAGGTCTGGCTCCGGGCCGCCGGAGCAGTAGGTGCACTTGTCCATCTTTCCGCGCGAGCCGAAATTGCCGACGCGCGGGTACTGGGGCGCGCCGAACGGGCAGGCGTAGAAGCAATAGCCGCAGCCGATGCAGATGTCCTTGGAGTGCAGCACCACGGCGTCGGCCGTGGTGTAGAAGCAGTTCACTGGGCACACGGCGGCGCAGGGCGCGTCGGTGCAGTGCATGCACGCCATCGAGACCGAGCGCTCGCCGGGCTTGCCGTCGTTGAGCGTCACGACGCGACGGCGGTTGATGCCCCAGGGCACCTCGTGCTCGTTCTTGCACGCGGTGACGCAGGCGTTGCACTCGATGCAACGGTCGGCGTCACAGAGGAACTTCATACGGGCCATAGTGGATGCGCTCCTCTCACGCGGCCTTGATCTGGCACAGGGTACACTTCGTTTCCTGCATGCCCGTCACAGGATCGAAGCCGTAGGTGGTGACCGAGTTGACGCTCTCGCCGAGCACGACCGGGTCGGTCCCCTTCGGATAGAAGTCGCGCATGTCCTTGCCGTCGTACCAGCCGGAGAAGTGGAAGGGCATGAAGGCGACGCCCTTGCCGACGCGGTCGGTGACGAGCGCCTTGACCTTGGCCTTGGAGCTGTTCTCGGCGCCCGTGACCCAGACCCAGGACCCGTCCTTGATGCCGCGCTCGGTGGCGTCCCCGGTGTTGATCTCGACGAACATGTCCTGCTGCAATTCGGCGAGCCAGGGGTTCGAGCGGGTCTCCTCGCCGCCGCCCTCGTATTCCACGAGGCGGCCAGACGTGAGGATGATGGGGAAGTCGCGCGCCACGTTGCGCTCGACCGCCGCCTTCTGAACCGAGAAGCCGATGTTGGGCATGCGGAACTGGCGCTCGTCCGGCCGGGTCGGATACTTCGCCACGAGGTCGGGGCGCGGCGAGTAGACCGGCTCGCGGTGCACCGGCACGGGATCGGGCAGGTTCCAGG
>NZ_JAQGKL010000103.1 GCF_028290105.1 Methylobacterium sp. | reverse complement strand
ACCTCGCCCGCCTCGTCTCCGCCTTCGTCGCCCGCCTGTCCGCGAGTGCCCCATGATCCTCGACGAATCCGCCATCGCCCGGCGCGCCCTGCCGCTACTCGACCTCACCGATCTCGGGGATGCCTGTTCCGAGGCCGCCATCGACACGCTGTGCCGGGACGCCCGCGCCAGCGCGGTCGCGGCGGTGTGCGTCTGGCCCCATTATGTGGGCCGCTCGGCTAGGCTCCTGGCCGGCACGCCCGTGCGGATCGCCACCGTGATCAATTTTCCCGCAGGGGGCGACGACATCGAGCGCGCCGTCGAGGACACCGCCGAGGCCCTGGCGGACGGTGCCCACGAGATCGACCTCGTGCTGCCCTACCGCGCGTTCCTCGCCGGAGACTTCGAGACGGCGCGCGCGATGGTGGCGGCCGTCCGCGAGGCCTGCGCCGGCGGCGCGCTTCTGAAAGTCATCCTCGAGACCGGCGCCCTGGGTAGCCCGGAGGCGATCGAAGGTGCGAGCCGCCTCGCCATCGCGGCGGGGGCCGATTTCATCAAGACCTCAACCGGCAAGAGCCCGGTCTCCGCGACCCCGGAAGCGGCCGAGGCGATGCTTCGCGCGATCCGCGACCATGCGGGCCCGCGCATCGTCGGGCTCAAGGTCTCGGGCGGCCTGCGCACCATCGCGGATGCCGCTTGCTACCTCGGCCTCGCCGACCGGATCATGGGGCCGGCCTGGGTTTCGCCGCGCACCTTCCGCCTCGGGGCGAGCAGCCTGCACGCGACCCTGGTGGCGGCCGTGAATGAGGCCGCCCGGTGAGGCTGCCGCAGGAACTGATTCGGGCCAAGCGCGACGGGGCCGAACTGCCGGCCGACGAGATCGCCGCCTTCGTCGCCGGCCTCACCGACGGCCGCGTCACAGAGGGGCAGGCGGCGGCCTTCGCCATGGCGGTGTTCTTCCGGGGCCTGTCGCTCCCCGAGCGCGTGGCGCTCACCCGGGCGATGACGCAATCCGGCACCGTGCTCGCCTGGGACCTGCCCGGACCCGTCCTCGACAAGCATTCCTCCGGCGGGGTCGGCGACGCGGTGAGCCTCGCCCTCGCCCCCATGGTCGCGGCCTGCGGCGGCTACGTACCGATGATCTCCGGGCGCGGTCTCGGCCATACCGGCGGCACGCTCGATAAGCTGGCAAGCATCCCGGGCTACGACGCGGCGCCGGATCTCGACCGCTTTCGCCGCGTCGTGGGAGATGTCGGCTGCGCGATCATCGGCCAGACCGCCGACCTCGCCCCGGCGGACAGGCGCCTCTACGCGATCCGGGACGTCACCGGCACCGTCGAATCCCTCGATCTGATCACGGCCTCGATCCTGTCCAAGAAGCTTGCCGCGGGGCTCCATGGCCTCGTCATGGACGTCAAGACCGGCTCCGGGGCCTTCATGGCCCGACGGGCGGAGGCGCATGGCCTGGCGACGAGCATCGTCGGCGTGGCCGAAGGCGCGGGCCTGCGCACGGTGGCGCTGATCACCGACATGGATTCGCCCCTCGCCTCTGCCGCCGGCAACGCCCTGGAGGTGGCCTACACCCTCGACTACCTCACCGGCCGTGTCCGCGAGCCTGCCTTCCACGCCGTGACCCTGGCGCTCGCCGCCGAGATGCTGGTGGTGGGGGGCCTCAGCGCGGATGTCGCGCTAGCCTCCGCGCGCTTGGAAGCGGCCCTGGATTCCGGGCATGCCACGGAGATCTTCGCCCGCATGGTCTCCGCACTCGGTGGGCCGAGTGACCTCATCGAGCATGCCGGACGTCACCTGCCGGCGGCGCCCATCGTACGGGTCGTGAGGGCGCAGGCAGCGGGCTTCGTCGGATCGGTGGCCACCCGCGATCTCGGGCTCGCGGTGATCGGCCTGGGAGGTGGGCGCACGCGACCGCAGGATGCCATCGACCCGAGCGTCGGCCTGACGGGCCTGAAACGCACCGGCGCGCGGATCGAGCGGGACGAACCGTTCGCCACGATCCACGCCCGCGATGCGGCGTCTGCCGATCGCGCCGAAGCCGCACTGCGCGACGCCTACCGGACCGATGCAGCTGCGCCCATCATGGCGCCTGCGATCCTGGATCGGATCGCAGGATAATCGGTCCGAACCCACCGATCAGGCCCGGCCCTCAGTAATCGTAGCGTCCGCGATGGTGGTGATGGCCATGGTGGCGATCGCCCCAACCATGGCCCCGATGGCCCCAGTCGTGGTGGCGGTGACCCCAGCCGTGGTCACGCCGGTGTCCGTACCCGTCGTGATGACGGCCGCCATGGTCGCCGTGATGCCAGTGGCGTCCGTATCCACCGCCGCCGTGCTCGCCCCAGTATTGAATGGGCGTGACCGCCTCCCGCGAGGCGATGGCAGGCGACCCGAAGGCTGGAGCGGCCTCCGCGACTGTCGCACCGGCTGCCAAGCCGCCCACGAGCGCCAGGGCAACGAGCAAAGCCTTGCCACCCCGACGCGATCCGATCCGTGATGTGGTCATGAGAATTCTCCTGTCCCGATGGCGCGGGCACAACGCGCCCTTGGCATCCGGTTTAGGCCGCCAGCACTGAATGGGGTCTGAGACCGCTCTTCAGGTTGCGTTCGGATTCGACAGGCGGGCGATCAGGGCCGGCGGTAGACCCAGACGCGGGCGGGCGGCAGGTTGAGCCAGACCCGGTTGGAGCGGCTGGCCGTGTAGGTGCCGGCATCACAACGCGCGGGGATCGGCGGCACTACCGCGTAGGTGAACTGCACGAAAGGCGCGCTCGGATGCATCATGGCATGCGCGGCGTTGAGCAAGTCGAGACGCTGCTCCAGCGGCTTGGTGAATAGCGGCAGGCTTGAGACCATGGCGGCGGCCTTCTCGGACAGAATCGCCGAAAGGGTCTCGCGGATGTTGTAGGCGTCGCCGCGCACGATGGTCGCACGGGGGAAGCGCTTCTGGAGAAGCTTGCAGAAGTCGGGATTGTACTCGACCAGAATCAGGCGCTCCTGCTCGATTCCGCGCCGGACCAGAGCCTCGGTCACCGGACCCGTGCCGGGCCCGAGCTCGATCACCGGTCCGCTCACGCGGGGGTCGACGTAGGAGGCCATGGTGCGGGCAAGCATCTTGCCGGATGGCGTCACCGAACCTGTGACGAGGGGCCGCTCGAACCAGGAGCGCAGAAAACGCGCCTCGTCTTCCAGCGGGTCCCGTCGCGTCTGGTCGGAACCGGAGGCGAGGTCGGCTTTGGCGCTGGAGCGGCGTAGCGGCGGCAAGACCCTATGTCCTCAGATCACCGATTGGGAAGGAAAGGCTAGACGACGAAGCTCCCCGGCAGTCAAGCTTCCATCCACAGAAGGCACGTGACCGCTGAGCAGGATCGCGTGACCGATACCGGTCCGCCACATCGAATAACCGCGTGTGCGGCGATTTGATCCGCGCGGAGTCACGCTGGTTCAGGTCCGCGCCGTGCCACCGAGCCCGTCGAAGAAATCCTTGACCTTGGAGAAGAAGCCCGCGCTCTCCGGGTGGTTTTCGTCCGAGGCCGACTGGTCGAACTCCTGGAGGAGTTCGCGCTGCCGCTTCGAGAGGTTTTGAGGGGTCTCGACGAAGACCTGGATGTAGAGATCGCCGACGTCGCGCGAGCGCAGCACCGGCATGCCCTTGCCCTTGATGCGGAATTGCTTGGCGGTTTGGGTGCCGGCCGGGACCCGCACTTGCGTCTGCGACCCGTCGATCACCGGCACGGTGATCTCGCCCGCGAGCGCCGCCGTGACCATCGAGATGGGGACGCGGCAGAACAGGTCGGCGCCGTCGCGCTGGAAGAACTCGTGCGGCTTGATCGACAGGAAGACGTAGAGGTCGCCCGCCGGCCCGCCGCGAAGGCCGGTCTCGCCCTCGCCCGCCAGTCGGATGCGCAGGCCGTCGTCGACGCCCGCCGGCACGTTGATCGAGAGGGTACGCTCGCGGGTGACCCGGCCCGCGCCGCTGCAGCTCGTGCAGGGATCGTCGATCATCTCGCCGCGCCCATGGCAGTTCGGGCAGGTGCGCTCGATGGCGAAGAAGCCCTGGGCCGCCCGCACGCGGCCGTAGCCGCCGCAGGTCTGGCAGGGACGCGGCTTCGAGCCTGCCTTGGCGCCCGAGCCCGAGCAGACCTCGCAGGTGACCGAGGTCGCCATCTTGATGGTCTCGGCCTTGCCGGCGAAGGCCTCCTCCAGGGAGATCTCGAGGTTGTAGCGCAGGTCCGCGCCGCGTTCGCGGCCTGGGCCACCGCGTGCCGAGGCACCAGCCCGCCCGGCGCCGGGCGCGGCCCGGCCATCACCGAAGAAGTTGTCGAAGATGTCCGACATGAAGTCGCCGAACTCGTTGCCGAAGCCCGGTCCGCCGGCACCGCCCTGCTGGAACGCGGCATGGCCGAAGCGGTCGTACGCCGCACGCTTCTGGCCGTCGGAGAGGCACTGGTAGGCCTCGTTGATTTCCTTGAACTTGAGTTCGGCTTCCGCGTTCCCAGGGTTACGATCGGGGTGGTAGCTCATGGCGAGCTTGCGGAAGGCGACCTTCATGTCGCCGTCGGTCGCGGTCTTGGAGACGCCCAGGATCTCGTAATAGTCCCGCTTCGACATTCCCGTCCTCAAAGTCCACCGGCGCGCCGGCCCATCGGGACCGCACCGTCTTCGTCAAATTCAGCAGCGATGAACGCAATCCGCCAGATTTCGGCGGGAACCGGACATTCCAGAACCAGACATGGTGCGGGGCCGGATCGCTCCGGCCCCGCATTCCGATCTTCAGGCGTTATGCCCGCTTCTTCTGGTCCTTGTCATCGACTTCCTGGAAATCGGCATCGATGACATCGTCCTTCTTCGCCTCACCGGTGCCGGGCTCAGCGCCCGCCTCACCGGCCTGATTGGCGGCATACATCGCCTCGCCGAGCTTCATTGAGGCCTGCATCACGTCGGTGGTGCGGGCCTTGATGGTCTCCACGTCGTCACCTTCCAGCGCGGTGCGCAGTGCCGTGATCGCAGTCTCGATGGCGCCCTTGTCGTCGGCCGAGACCTTGTCGCCGTACTCCTTCACCGACTTTTCGGTGGCGTGCACGAGGCTCTCGCCCTGGTTCTTCACCTCGACGAGTTCGCGGCGCTTCTTGTCCGCCTCGGCATTGGCCTCGGCGTCCTTGACCATCTTCTCGATATCCGCGTCCGAGAGGCCGCCCGAGGCCTGGATGCGGATCTGATGCTCCTTGTTCGTCGCCTTGTCCTTGGCCGTCACGTTGACGATGCCGTTGGCGTCGATGTCGAAGGTCACCTCGATCTGCGGCATGCCGCGCGGGGCCGGCGGGATGCCCATCAGGTCGAACTGGCCGAGCATCTTGTTGTCGGCCGCCATCTCGCGCTCACCCTGGAAGACCCGGATGGTGACTGCGTTCTGGTTGTCCTCGGCCGTCGAGAAGGTCTGCGACTTCTTCGTCGGAATGGTGGTGTTGCGGTCGATGAGGCGGGTGAACACGCCGCCGAGCGTCTCGATACCCAGCGACAGAGGGGTCACGTCGAGGAGCAGCACGTCCTTGACGTCGCCCTGGAGCACGCCGGCCTGGACCGCAGCGCCGATGGCCACGACCTCATCCGGGTTGACGCCCTTGTGGGGCTCCTTGCCGAAGAAGGACTTCACCACTTCCTGGATCTTCGGCATGCGGATCATGCCGCCGACAAGCACGACCTCGTCGATCTCGGAGGCCGAGACGCCCGCGTCCTTCAGCGCCTTGCGGCAAGGCTCGATGGTGCGCTGGACGAGATCGTCGACCAGGCTCTCGAACTTGGCGCGCGAGAGCTTGAGGGCGAGGTGCTTCGGACCCGAGGCGTCGGCCGTGATGTAGGGCAGGTTGATCTCGGTCTGGGTGGCCGAAGACAGCTCGATCTTGGCCTTCTCGGCCGCTTCCTTCAGGCGCTGGAGCGCGAGCTTGTCCTTGGTGAGGTCGATGCCCTGCTCGCGCTTGAACTCCGCCGCGAGATACTCGACCACGCGGTTGTCGAAGTCCTCGCCGCCGAGGAAGGTGTCGCCGTTGGTGGACTTCACCTCGAACACGCCGTCGCCGATCTCGAGGATCGAGACGTCGAAGGTGCCGCCGCCGAGATCGTAGACCGCGATGGTGCCGGACTTCTTCTTGTCGAGGCCGTAGGCCAGCGCCGCGGCCGTCGGCTCGTTGATGATGCGCAGAACCTCGAGGCCTGCGATCTTGCCGGCATCCTTGGTGGCCTGACGCTGGGCGTCGTTGAAGTAGGCCGGCACGGTGATGACGGCCTGCGTCACGGGCTGGCCGAGATGCGCCTCTGCGGTCTCCTTCATCTTCTGAAGGGTGAAGGCGGAAATCTGCGAGGGCGAATACTTCTTGCCGTCGGACTCGACCCAGGCGTCGCCGTTGTCGCCGCGGACGATGTTGTAGGGCACGAGGCCCTTGTCCTTCTGCGTCATCGGATCGTCGTAGGTACGACCGACGAGACGCTTGATGGCGAAGAACGTGCGCTCGGGGTTCGTGACCGCCTGGCGCTTGGCCGGCTGGCCGACGAGGCGCTCGCCCTCGTCCGTGAAGGCGACGATGGACGGCGTGGTGCGCGCACCTTCCGAATTCTCGACGACCTTGGGCTGCGTGCCTTCCATGACGGCCACGCAGGAATTCGTGGTGCCGAGATCGATACCGATAACCTTACCCATGGTGGGATCCCTCTGTTGTCGTTTGGTCAAGCAGACCGCCGAGCCCCGAAGCAGCTCGGCCCATGGCTGTGCAAAACTGAATGTGTGAGAACGGGTTCAGGCACCGGTTCGCGCCCCGGAACGGTGCGGAGCCGGGTCTTAATCCCGTGTCTCGGCCGATATAAGAAGGGTGTCGCGAGGCCGCAAGGCGAGGCGCCGCCACGAGGCGCATCCGATCTCGCGCGGCAGCGCCACCGGCCCCGCGTCCCGGGCGCCCCTCGACGGAGCGGTGCGCCGTCCCATTCCCGCCGTGGCGCGATGGTCCACAGATGGTAAGTATGTGATGAACGTGCTTGGGAAAGGCATGCGCCCGCCTCCCCCGCCCATAGGCCCGAAAGTCTCGATGCGTCTGACCCGCGTACTCCTCCTTCTACCCGTGCTGGCCTCGGTTCCCCAATCGGCCTCTGCGCAGTCGTTCTTCGAGGAATTGTTCGGGATCGGGCGGGCGGCCAAGCCGCCAGTTCCCCCGCGCGGCGTGCCGGGCACGCCCGTGGCCCCGCCCCCTGGCGCGCCCGGCGAGGCTCCGCCGCCCGTGGCCGAGACCCCGAGGGCGCCGCCTGTGCCGAGGCAGCCCGTGGTGCTGAAGGCACCGTCCGAGGATAACGTGATGGGCCAGGAGCTGCTGCTCAACGGGCTCACCGGTAGCCTCAAGCTCGAGAAGTCGGGGGCCGGGACCACCGCCCGGATCACGCTGCCGGGCACCAAGATCTCGCAGCCCGTCGAGACCTGCAAGGTGCCGCTCAACGGCGGATCACCCGTGGCGGTGTCGTCGGAAGGTCGGCCCGAGGGGGTCGCCCGCTTCGAGATCGCGGGCGGCGAGTGCCCGCTGCGCTTCGAGATTCTCGACGGGGCAGTGCTGGTCAAGCCGCTGGCCGGTGCCGTCTGCACCTTCGCGGCGGCCGATTGCGCAACCACCCCGACAGGGCTCTGGGGGCCGGCCGCCGCGAGCCTGATCCCGCGCGCGGGCGAATTCGAGGGCGCGCGCGGCGGGGCCGACCGGGCGGTGCGCGAGAACTACAAGCTCATGAGCCAGCGCCTGCGCGGCCAGGACCTGCGCCCGGTGGTGACCGAGCAGGCGGCGTTCTCGTCGGACCGCGAGCAGCTCTGCCGGACCTATGCCCGCGAGGGCGCGCATGGGTTCTGCAACCTGCGCTTCACGGAGGCCCGGGCCCTGGCGCTCGCCACCCGTCTCGGCGTCACCGTCAGCACGGCGACCCCAAGCGCATCGGCCGCCGCGCCGCCGCGCCCGCGCCGCAAGCCCCCTGTGGAGGGCATGAACCCGGATGCCGGCGGTTCCCCCTTCGTCGAGCCGTAGCGCCGCTCAGCTGTGGCCGGCGCTGACCGACAGCATCGCGAGTTCGATGCCGTTGTTGCGAAGCGTCCGCTCGTAC